>DBXN01000010.1 GCA_002309585.1 Verrucomicrobia bacterium UBA1211 | reverse complement strand
ATCGGCAACGAGAACTGGGGCAAGGAGTTCCTGGACCGGTATGAGGTGATTGCGAAGGAGGTGCGCAAGCGCCATCCCGAGATCCGGCTGGTCTCCTCGGCGGGGGCGGCGCCGAACGGCGGCGATTTCGAGCTGGCGTGGAACCGGCTCACGACGGAAGTGGCGGATGTGGTGGACGAGCACTACTATGTCTCGCCGGAGTGGCTGCTGGGCGCCAACGGGCGGTATGACAAGTACGACCGGAGCGGGAAGAAGCCGAAGGTCTACGCCGGCGAGTACGCCTGCCACACGCAGGACCGCGTCAACTCGCTCTATGCGGCGCTGTGCGAGGCGGCGATGATGACCGGTTTCGAGCGGAACAGCGATGTGGTGGAGATGACGAGCTATGCGCCGCTTTTCTGCAAGGTGGGCGGAACGCAGTGGAAGACCGATCTGATCTGGTTCGACAACGCGCGGAGTTTCGGGACGCCGAGCTATTACGTCCAGAAGATGTACGCGACGAACCTGCCGACGAAGCAGATCCCCTCCGAGGCGGCGTGCACGGCGCAGCCGGTGTCGCTGAAGGGGAATATCGCGCTCCAGACGTGGAACACGACGGCGGAGTTCAAGGACATCAAGGTGACGGACGCTTCCGGCAAGGTCCTGTTCGAGGGACTGCCCGATCTTAGAGCCAGCAAGCGGTCGCGTGACGGTAAATGGTCGATCGACGGCGGCGTGTTGCGCCAGAGCGCGGAGGAGGTGACGGACACAACCCTGCGTTTCGGAAACCCGGAGTGGCGGGATTACACCGTGACGCTGAAGGCGAAGAAGCTCTCCGGAAAGGAGGGGTTCATCATCTGGGCGCTGGCGGACGGCGGCCGGCACGTTCACGCGAATCTGGGCGGCTGGGTCAACCGCGAGCACGGTTTCGAGGCGTATGGCTACGGCCGGTCGGAGTTCCCGCACGTGCGGGGCGCGATCGAGACGGGGAAGTGGTATGACATCGAGCTGAGCGTGAGGGGCAACCGGGTGACCACGACGGTGGACGGCGCGAAGGTGCTGGACGCGACGCTGGATCCGAAGCCGAGGACCGATTTCTTCCAGACCTGCGGCATCGACGAGGCGGCGGGCGAGGTCATCGTCAAGTGCGTGAACACGGCCGAAACGGGACGCGATCTGGAGGTTGTGCTCGGCAAGGCCTTCCCGGCAGGGAAAGTGAAGGTCCAGACCCTCACCGGCACGCCGGGTATGGTCAATGACCTGGATCACCCGAAACGGTGCGCGACGGTGGAGAACGAGCTGGATTTCGCGGGCGGGGCGACCTTCAAGGCCCCGATCCCGGCCAACTCCTTCACGGTTTTCCGCCTGAAGATGTGACCGGATGGCGTCTCCCCGCGCGGGGCGCGGGGAGACGCCAAGATCGAAGGATGAATGGCAAGTTGATGGCTCTTTCACGTTTTTTGTGGAATGCATCTGATCTGCGCGGCTCTCCCAGAGGGTTCGCTCCACCTAAAGGTTCGTCAAAGGGTAGGGCGAGCCGTCCTCGGCGAGCCGCAGATTGAATGGAATGATGATTCGCGTTGGCGTTTCCGCAAACTTCTTCGTAGAGCCGAGTTGATGGGGGGACGATGAAGAGAGGGTATTGGGGATGCTGTCTGGCCGGGGGGCTGTTGGCGCTTACGCTCCAGGCGGCGTGGGATCCGGGCGAGCCGGTGACGACCTATTGGGCGGGTCCGGGATTTCCGGGAAGCCCCGCTCTGAGCGAGACGTGGCTCGCGCAACTGAAAGAGGGCGGGTTCAACACGGTATGGGGGACCAAGCCGGAGGATCTGGACCTCGCGGCGAAGTACGGCATGCGCGTGATTTACCGTCCGTGGGGCGGGCTTGGCATGAATATGGGCGTCGCCGATGTCGACTCGCCGGAGGTGGTCAAGACGATGGGCGAGGCGGTTGACTGCGTGAAGAACCATCCCGCGCTCTACGTCTACTCGCTCTTCGACGAGCCGCCGGCTGAGAAGTTCGCCTCCCTGGCGCACACCAAGGAGTGGCTGGCCCGCCGCGACCCGAACCACGCGGTGTGGGTCAACCTGCTGCCGACCTATGCGAACAACAAGCAGCTCGGCGTGGAGGGGGAGATCATCCGCGCCTATTGGGAGCATGTGCGCCTCTTTGGCGAGGTATTCCAGCCCGCGTTCATCACCTACGACCACTATCAGCTGCAGAACGGCGGCGACTCGCCGAACTACCTGCTGAATCTCGGCATCATCCGCCAGAGCGCCAGCGCGCAGGGGGTACCGTTCTGGAACGGTGTGCAGGCCTGCACGTGGCGGCCGGGCGCGGCGGCCTCGCCCAGCGCGCCCCGGATCCCCGGTCCCGACGAGATGCGGTATCTTGTCTACACCACGGCGGCCTACGGCGCGCGCGGCATCTACTACTACGTCTACTGCCATCCGGGCCACGAGGGTTCGATCGCCTCGCTGGACGGCAAGCCGGACGTAAAGTTCGAGACCATCAAGACGCTCAACCGTGCCTTTGTCGCGATCGCGCGGGAACTCGCCCCGTTCCGTTTCAAAGGGGCTTACCTTCAGGGGGCGCACGCGCCCGGCACAACCCCTTGGTGCGAACAGGCGCTTCTGACGATCACCCCGGAGACACCCGCCCGTGAACTCAAGCCGGGAGAGGAACTGACCGATACGGTGTTGGTTTCCCGGTTTGAACAGTCCCGGAATTCAACCCGCCTGATGGTGGTGAACATGGATTACCGGAAGACCCGGACGCTCCAGGTGGCGGCCCCGGCGGAGGCGGAGCGGTTTGATGCGTTGAAGGGAACATGGACACCGGTCGGGAAGCGTTTTGAGCTGACGCTCGAAGGCGGCGTGGGGGTGTTGCTGCGGTTGGACAAATAAGCGTTGAGGGTTGAGCATAGAGGGAGCCCGCCCATGTTCAATGCTCAGTGATCAATGTTCAGTGGTCAGTGTTAGAGATAGGACGTAACGGAAGTCGGCGAAGGAGGGGGCGATGGCTGGTGAGCGGAGCGGGGCGATTTCGCGTAGGATGATGTTGAAGGGAGCGGCGGCGGCCGGCGTGGGGCTGGCGGCGGGCGCATGGGGTGCGGAGTCTCCCGCACCGGCGGGCCCGGTGAAACGGACCTTCGCCGGGACGCGCAACCGGTTTACGTTCACGCATCCGCTCCTCCGGGAACCGGTCCGCCTGATGGTGATCGGGGATTCGCACTTGACGCTGGATGACGCGCGGGGCGAGGCGTGGAAGAGCTATTCGGGCCGGATGAGTACGCCCTACCGGAAGATGCGCCATTGGCGGACGGGTAAAGAGCTGGTCTCCCCGGCGGGATTTGAAGAGGCGTTGGAGGCGGCCCAAAAGGCCAAGGTTGATTTTCTGGCGCTGGTCGGGGACATCGTGAGTTTTCCGAGCGAGGCGGGCGTCGAATTTGTGTCGGAGCGGCTGAAGCGGTCGGGGCTGAACTGGATGTACGTTTCGGGAAACCACGACTGGCATTACGAGGGGCTTCCCGGGAGCCTGAAGGAGCTGCGCGACGAGTGGGCCCCGAAGCGGCTCGGCCCCCTCTACCAGGGGGCGAACCCGCTCTTCGCGGTGCGGAAGGTCAAGGGCGTGCGGATGGTGATGATCGATGACTCGACCTGGGAGATCCTGCCCGAACAGCTTGTCTTCCTGAAGGAGCAGATCGCCTCGGGCGAGCCGCTCGCCCTCTTCATGCACATCCCGCTCTATGTCCGGGGCTATCCGCCTGGCGTGGCGGAGGTGGGCGACCCGGGCTGGGGCTGGGACCGCGATCCCAGCTGGCAGGTCGAACGCCGTCCCCGCTGGCCGAAGACGGGCCACACGGAGACGACCCGCGCGTTCCGGGATGCGGTGTTCGCGGCGCCGAATGTCATCGGGGTCTTTGCGGGCCATGTCCATTGCCCGATGCAGGCGGAGGAGAACGGCGTCGTGCAGCTGTGTACAGACGTCAACGCGAACGGGTCGTTCCTGGACGTGCGGTTTGAGGGCGGGGCGTAATGAAGGATGGATCGGAGAACAGGGATGGCTACTATCGCCAGTCCCGCCCGGAGATCGCCCGGCTGATTACGGGAAAACCGGCGCGGATTCTGGAGGTTGGATGCGCGAACGGGGCGTTCCGGGAGAACATCGCGTGGCCGTGCGAGTATGCGGGCGTCGAGCCGTTCGCGGAGGCCGCGCGGGCGGCGCGGGAACGGGGCCTCACCGTCTATGAGGGCGTCTACCAGGCCGTCGCCGAGGAAATCCCCGCCGGGCATTTCGACCTGATCGTCTGCAACGACGTGATCGAGCACATGGCCGATCCGTGGGCGTTTCTGGCCGACATCCAAACCAAACTCGCGGACGGGGGCGCGCTGATCGGGTCCGTCCCCAATGTCCGCTATCTTTCAAATGTGGCGGGGCTGCTGTTCCTGCGGGATTGGCGCTATGCCGAAGCCGGGGTTCTCGACCGGACCCATCTCCGCTTCTTCACGGTCAAGAGTCTCCGGCGGCTGCTGGAGACGTGCGGCTATGCGGTTGAGGTCCTCCGGCCGTCCGGTCCCGACCGTTTCCGCTGGATCAAGCGGCTCCTGACGCCGTTTTTCTGGCCGTTCGGCACCGATTTGCTCTATATGCAGATCGCCTTCCGGGCCGTTCCCAAAGCATAGGCCTGTGCGGGACCGTTCATGTCGATGGACGTTCCATTCCGCATGGCGACACAAAACTAAACCTTGGCAAAGAAAGTTAGTAAAAACTAATTTTTTCACTTGCGCGGGCGGGGCGGGTGTGCTAAATTTAGCCCCATCTAACAAACGGAAAAGGAAGCGAGTGCGAAAATGCCGATATCAATGATGGAGATCGGAAGCAGCCACCGGATCAAGGCGGTGGGAGGGAATGAGGCCATTCGTCGCCATCTGGGCGACCTCGGGTTGGTCGTGGGCGCGGATGTGACGGTCGTGAACAATCTGGCGGGTAACCTGATCCTGGAGGTCAGGGAGTCCCGTGTCGCTCTGGACAGCGGTCTGGCGCGACGGATTCTGGTTTGATGGGGGATGTGGGGAATGAAGACGCTCAGAGATGTCAAAGTCGGGGAACGCGCGGTGGTCGCGCGGCTGTACGGCGAGGGACCGGTCAAACGCCGCATCATGGACATGGGGCTGGTGAAGGGGACGGAAGTGGCGGTTCGGAAGGTCGCGCCGATCGGCGACCCGATCGAGATCACCGTCCGCGGGTATGAGCTCTCCATCCGGAAGAGCGAGGCGGAGTTGGTCGAAGTCAAGTAAGAGGCCGGTTGGGCCCGGGTGCGGAAGGGACTGACGGGACATCCGGGACGGCGGGAACAGACTTCCGGGCATTAAGGTTTTTTGCGGGCATGGAAAAGAAGGATGGAATGGTGATGAAAATCGCGCTTGCGGGCAATCCGAACAGCGGAAAGACGACGCTTTTCAACGATCTGACAGGATCGAACCAGTATGTGGGCAACTGGCCGGGCGTCACGGTCGAGAAGAAGGATGGCGAACTCAAGAACCACAAGGATGTGACGATTCAGGATCTTCCCGGCATTTACTCGCTTTCCCCGTATTCGCTGGAAGAGCGGATCTCCCGAAACTATCTCGTGAATGAGAAGCCGGACGCGATCCTGAATATCGTGGACGGGACGAACATCGAGCGGAATCTCTATCTGACGACGCAGCTGGCGGAGATCGGGTTGCCGATGGTGGTCGCGGTGAACATGATGGATCTCGTGAAACGGTCGGGCGACACGATTGATTTCGACAAGCTCGGCAAGTACCTCAACTGCAAGGTGATGGGCATCAGCGCCCAGAAGGGTTGGGGCGGGCTGGAGGCGGCCGAGGAGGCGATACGTCTGGTCGCCGAAAGGAAGACCGAAGAGGCGCCGCACGTCTTTTCGGGCAGCGTGGAGCACGCGCTGGCGCATATCGAGGAGTCGCTTCAGGGGAAGGTTCCCGAGGCGTCGATCCGCTGGTTCGCGATTAAGGTTTTCGAGCGCGACACCGAGGCGATCCAGGCGATGAAGCTTGATCAGGAGGTACTTGACCACGTCGAGAAGCACATCGCGGATTGCGAGAGGGAGTTGGATGACGACGCCGAATCGATCATCACTTCGCAGCGGTACGACTTCATCCTGAAACTGATGGGCGAGTGTGTCGTGAAAGGGAAGAAGGGCGCGGGCGGGATGTCGCTCTCCGATAAGATCGACCGCATCGTGACCAACCGGATTCTCGCGATCCCGGTCTTCGTGCTTTCCCTCTTTGTGATGTATTGGCTGGCGGTTTCCGGGAACGGGCCGGGCACAAAACTGACGGACTGGGCGAACGACGGGTTGCTGGGCGAGGGATGGTTCCTGCCCTTTTCGCAACATGCCTACACGAGTCCGGCGGACGCGAAGGAGAAGCCGTGGTTCGAGGGGATGGACTTCGATACCGCCAGCGAGGCGTTCGCGCCGCATGGCGAGAATGTCGCGAAGTGGGAAGCCGCCTACAAGGCCGCCTACGACGAGGCCAACGGGAAGGGCAGATACGATGCGGCGCTGGAGGCGTTCAACGAGAAGGCCAAGGCGGCGGTGAAGAAGGGTGAACCGTTCGAGGAGAGCGGGTTCGAGGTGCTGGACGAGCCGCTGGCGGAGAAGGTCAAGGCCGACGCTTGGCTGGAGGATGAGGAGACGGGCGAGATCCGGAAGGGGAAGGTCGCCGTCGAGGAGGGTAAGATTGCGGTCGAGCCGTGTGAATGCGAGGCGTGCGCCTGCACCGATACCGACGGCGGCAAGGTCAAGGAGGGCGAATGCGCCTGTTGCGACACCGAGTTGAAGTGGACGTGTGACTACGCCATGTACAAAGCCTCCAAAGCGGTCGATGAGCCTGACCCGTCAAAAGGGTTTGGCGTCTGGATCCCCGGTGTCGCCTCAGTGGTCGAAGGCTGGGTCGAGAAGGCGGGAATCACGGGCGTGGCGGCGGCGCTGATCAACAACGGGTTGATCGGCGGGGTCTGTACCGTGCTCGGGTTTGTCCCCGTGATCATGATCGTCTTCCTCTTCCTCGCCTTTCTGGAGGATTGCGGCTACATGGCGCGGGTGGCCTTCATCATGGACCGCATCTTCCGCGGGTTCGGGTTGAGCGGCAAGAGCTTCATCCCGATGCTGGTGGGCAAGGGCTGCGGCGTGCCGGCGGTGATGGCGGCGCGGACGATCGAGAACAAGCGCGACCAGCGCATGACGGTCATTCTCGCCACCTTCATCCCCTGCGGGGCGAAAACGGTGATCATCACGATGTTCACGGCGGCGTTCTTCCGCGCATACTGGTTCGTCGCGGCACTGATGGATGTGGTCGGCGTGGCGATCATCGTGCTGGGGGGCATCGCCCTGAAGAAGACCGCGCGCTTCGCGGGCGAGGCGGCGCCGTTCGTGATGGAGTTGCCGGCCTACCATCTCCCGACGCTGAAGGGGATCTGGATCCGGACCTGGGAACGGATCCGGGCGTATGTGATCAAGGCCGGCACGATCATCTTCGCGGCGTGTGTCGTGCTGACGCTGATGATGAAATTCGATTGGCGGTTCAACGTGCTTGAGGATGAACAAATCGGCGAATCGATCCTCGCCTCGCTCGGCAACGCGATCGCGTGGTTCTTCGCGCCGCTCGGTTTTGGCACCTGGCAGGGGGCCACGGCGGCCCTCTCGGCGGAGATCGCCAAGGAGCAGGCAACCGCGACGCTGGCGATGGTCGCCGGCGGCGACGGTTCGACGATCCGGAATGTGGTGGCGCTCTTCAACGGGTTCTCGGCGTTTCCGAAGATCTCCGCCCTCGCTTTCCTCGTCTTCAACCTCTTCGTTCCGCCCTGCCTGGTCGCGATCGTGACCACCTTCAAGGAGATGGGGCAGGCCAAGTGGGGTTGGTTTGCGGTTGCGTTCCAGCTTTTTGTCGGGTATTTTATAACGTTGAACGTTTTCCAGATCGGGTGCCTGATCGCAGGCGGAGGGTTCGGCGTCTGGACGGCGGTGGCGCTGCTGTTGGATTTGGCGGTTCTGTACTTCATCTTCCGCCCCGCACCGGAAAGGGTAGGGGAGTAAGGCATGAACACCGCATCCGTCCTCGTCCTTGCCGTATTCGGCGTGCTCTTCGTGTTCGCGCTTCGCCGGCTGCGGAAACGGGGCGGATGCGGGTGTGACGCCTGCCGCGCGTGCGGCGGGTGCCGTTCCTGCGGCGGGTGTGCCGCCGAAAGGGAGGATGATCCCGGTAAAATGGACAACTCAAACAAAGGAAACAAACGATGCATGCAAAACAGATGATGATGGCGCTTTGCGCGGCGGGTCTCGCGTTCGGGGCGTTTGCTGAGGAAGAGGCGGCGGGTTACGCCTGGGCGCCGGGCGAGGGGCTTTCGTACAACGGAAAGCCGCTGCTCGCCACGGAGCTGGGGCTCTCGTTCGACTCGAAGTTCATGAGCTATGGTCTTGTCGATAACGACGAGCCGATTCTGACGCCGTCGGCCAAGGTGACGTTCGCCGACTGGGTGGAGCTGGGAGTCGAGACGATCTTCGACATGACGAAGTACGGCAAGAAGGCTGGTTACGGCAACCGCGCGGGCCGTTATCAGGAGCTGGACCCGGGCATCTCGCTGGTCCACGCCTTCAGCGGCGATGATTTTGAGTGGCTGCCGACCAAGGTCGAGTTCTCCATCGGTTACATGTACGAGTACCATCCGCGGTCGATGGGCGGCGGAACGGGCGAGCCGGGCGACGACACCCAGTTCGTGTCGCTGGAGGTCGGTCTGCCGGATCTCTGGATCGAGCCGAAATTCCAGTATGAGCGTGACATCGACCGTGACAACGGTACCTACCTTCAGCTGGAGATCGGCCATACCTTCGCGCTGGTCGGCGGCGAGGAGGGGGCGGATCCCGTCCTCGCCGTGCGTCCCTCCATTTCGCAGGGCTTCGGCAACGCCCAGCGCGTGCGCGGTTACCTCTGCAAGGATTGGGACGAGGAGATCCCGTTGGATCACGCCGGTCTGATGGACACCTGCGCCAAGGGCGAGCTCACCTGGAACATCGCCAGCGGGCTCTCCCTCTCCGCCTATGTGGCCTACTACGACTTCCTCTTCGACTCCCGCATCCGCGAGGCGTCCCGCGGGTATGAGGCGCGCGGACGGAATGACGAGAGCTGGAATTTCGTGACGGGCGTCGCCCTCACGGCTTCCTTCTGATGATCGGACAGTCAAAAAGAGTATATCCGGTTCCGAACGGGTACGGCTTCCGCCGCACCCGTTCCCATTTTTCATTCTCTCTCTCCCTCTCGTCACTCTCCTCTTGTTTGTCTTCCCTTCCTCCTCCGAATCGTGGTATAGTGCTCCCATTCCGTACAAAGGGATCGTGCGGATTGAGGATAAACGGTGAGGAGGTAAGATGACGCGCAGAGACTTCTCGACGGGTCTGGTTATAGCGTTGGGCGCCGCGACGGTGGCCGCCCCCACATTTGCGGAAAAGGAGAAAACGATGAAGGAAATTGCTCTTGAGAAACTCCCTTATGCCGAGGATGCGCTGGCGCCGGTGATCTCGGCGCAGACGATCGCGTTCCACTACGGGAAGCATCACGCCGGGTATGTCAAGACCCTGAACGGGTTGATCGCCGGGACGAAGTACGCGGAGTTGCCGCTGGTCGAGATCGTCCGTCTCTCCGCGAAGGAACAGGCGGCGGCGATCTTCAACAATGCCGCGCAGATTTGGAACCACACCTTCTACTGGGAATCCCTGGCGCCGGTGGGGAAGGGCGGGGCACCCTCCGCCAAACTGCTGAAGGCGGTGGATGCCGCCTTCGGCTCGCTGGACGCCTGCAGAAAGGCGCTTGCCGATGCGGCGGTGAAGCGATTCGGGAGCGGCTGGGCCTGGCTGGTGGCGAATCAGGGCAAACTGTCGGTCATCAGCACGCCGAACGCGGAGACGCCGGTCTGTGATCCGGCGACGGTGCCGCTGGCGGTGGTGGATGTCTGGGAACACGCCTATTATCTCGATTGGCAGAACCGCCGCGCCGATTACGCCAAGGCGCTGGTGGATCAGCTGATCGACTGGAACCGCGTTTCCGCCCGCTTCGAATAAACGGATGCGCGGGGGTGTTGCGCGGACGGTTCTTGGAAGAACGGGTTGGAAAGGGCTGTTTGACCGGGAATATCCGCGCGGTTTGGCGTGAAAATGGATTTTGTTCTTTTTGCGCTTGCATTCTTCCCGCGGATTCTTTAAAGTAATCCCCACTTTTTGCGCGTCGAAGAACGTGCGGGGAGAGGTGGCCGAGTGGCTGAAGGCAGTGGTTTGCTAAACCGCCGTATGGACTAAACTCTGTACCGGGGGTTCGAATCCCCCCCTCTCCGCCATTTTTCTGCGGAAGGTGGCTGTTTCGGTTGACTTTCCCGCGCCGGCGTGCTTAAATGTGCATCCCTTTCTGAAAGGGCCTTTTGGGGGTATAGCTCAGTTGGTAGAGCGTCTGAATGGCATTCAGAAGGTCAGGGGTTCGACTCCCCTTACCTCCACCATACGTTAAGAGTGACGGATCCGCCGTCCTCTTTTTTTTTTTATCCTTCGTAATCCGCGTGTCCGGTCTTGTTGATTTCCCCGGTCGGTCTGTGCTATTCTACTCCACAGAAATGGACGAAGGAGAGAAAGATGGCGGTCAAGAAATCACAACTTTATTCCAAACTTTGGGCGGCATGCGACGAGTTGCGCGGCGGAATGGACGCAAGTCAATACAAGGATTATGTGCTCGTCATGCTGTTTATCAAGTACCTGAGCGACAAGAAGAAATCGGGTGACAAGTCGCTCTTGATTGAATTGCCGAAGGGTTGCAGTTTCGACGACCTCGTTCTTCTCAAGGGCAGCAAGGACATCGGCGAGAAGATGAATATCATCCTCGAACGTATCGCCGAGGCGAATGACCTTGAAGGCGTGGTCAACAACGCCGACTTCGCGGACGAGACGAAGCTTGGCAAGGGCAAGGACCTTGTCGATACCGTGAGCGGACTCATCGGCGTGTTCCAGGACGAAGACCTCGACTTCTCGAACAACCGCGCGGCCGACGACGATCTGATCGGCGATGCCTACGAATACTTGATGAAGAATTTCGCCACCCAGTCCGGCAAATCGAAAGGTCAGTTCTATACCCCCGCCGAAGTGAGCCGCGTGATGGCGAAGGTGATCGGCATCGGCGACGACAAGCGCAAGATGATTTCGATTTACGATCCGACTTGCGGTTCCGGGTCGCTCCTCCTTCGCGCGGCAGCGGAGGCGAAAGGGGCCGTCGCCATACAGGGCCAGGAAAAGGACGTGGCAACCATAGGCATGGCGCGCATGTCGATGGTCGTGCATGGCGTGGACGATCCAGACCTCAGGCACGGCGACACGCTGACCGATCCCCTGCACAAGCGCAACGACCGCGAGCTTTGCACGTTCGACTATGTCGTCGCCAATCCGCCGTTTTCCGTCAAGAGCTGGCTCAAGGGCGCGAGCGAGGAAGACCCCTTCGGCCGCTGGGGACATGGCGAGGGCGTCGCGCCGGTTCCTCCGCCGAAGTGCGGCGACTATGCCTTTTTGCTGCACATCCTGAAGTCGATGAAGCCGAGCGGGCACGCCGCCGTCATTCTGCCGCATGGCGTTTTATTCCGTGGAAACGCCGAGGCGGAGATACGCAAGTACATCGTGCGCCGCCATTGGATAAAGGGCATCATCGGATTGCCGCCCAATCTCTTCTTTGGTACGGGCATTCCCGCTTGTATTATCGTACTCGATAAAGAGGGCGCGGCGGCATCGAAGGGTATCTTCATGATAGATGCGAAAGACGGTTTTGCCAAGGATGGCGCGAAGAACCGCTTGCGCGAAAGCGATGTAAGGCGCATTGTCGATGTTTGGAACGCCGGCGAGAACGTGCCGCATTACGCTCAGTTCGTGAAGTATGCCGATATCGAGGCAAACGACTACAACCTCAACATACCGCGCTATGTCGCCCCCGCCGATAAAGAGGTGAAGCAAGATTTATCGGCCCACCTCAATGGCGGCATACCGGCAAAAGAGGCGGCCAGATACCCGGCTTGCCTGTTCAAACCGCTTCGCAAAGGCTTTGTAAAACTGGCGTTGCCGCAGGAAGACATTGTCGAGGAGCTGCGCGAAGGCGATGAAATGGCTGGGCAGATCGCGGCGTTTGAAAGCGATTGCGCCGGTTGGCTCGGCGATTTCACGCGCAAGGCGCTTGGCCTCAAGCGCGGCGCAGAGCCAAAGAAGATTGTCGCAGAATGGGGCGAGGGGCTTTTGCGCACGCGCAAAAGCGCAGAACCGCCCGCGCCCGCTGGCTCGCCCGCCGCGTCCTGCGCTGTTCTGCACCAGCCCGCGTGCGGGCTGGTATCCCCCTACGCCCTCTACGAGCACTTGATGAACTACTGGGCCGAGACCATGCAAGATGATTGCTATATCATCTGCCGCGATGGCTGGCAGGCGAGGCTCGTAAAGCCCAAGAAGAAATCGTATGGCTGGCGCGATCTTCAATGCGACCTCCTGCCGCCCGAAGTCGTGGCGAAGGAGCGGTGCGCCAGCACCTACGAAAATTACCTAACGCGCATCGAGCAACTTGAAGGCCTTGAATCGCAATTCGCCGAATTGACCGAAGGGCTTGGCGAAGACGATGAAACGCCCGAAGAGGCCGAAAAGCTCAAGAAGAGCATATCATTGTTTAAGAAAGATCTGCGCGAGGACGACAAGCGCTTCGCATGGGAGATCGAGCGCATCTATGAGAAGCTTACGGAAGATGGGATAAAAGACCTCGTCATTCACCACAAGTGGGCCGAGGAACTGCACCGGCGCTTCGACGCAGAGCTTGACCGCACGCTCTCGCAAATTGCCACAGAGGTAAAGGCGCTCGCCGAACGCTACGACAGGCCGCTCGCATCGCTTGAGGCCGATGTCGCCGCCCTGCGCGAAAAGGTAATGGCGCACCTCGCAGAGATGGGGGTAGGGGCTAAAGGCACGAAGCAGTAAGGAGGGGAATAATGGCAAAGAAGAAAAAGAGCAACTGGGATAACATGGAGCCGCAGAAGTCGAGTGCGGCCCAGTTCATCACTTACATCGCCTCGACTGGCACGGGCAGCGAGAAGTATGAAATCCGATACGAGGATGAGAATATCTGGATGAGCCAGAAGATGCTTGCGGCGGTGTACGGCATTGAGATAAACTCGATAAACTACCATATAAAAAAGATTTTCGCCGATGCAGAGTTGGATGAGAACTCAGTTATTCGAAAAATTCGAATAACTGCCCCTGACGGAAAGAATTATTCGGTAAATCATTATAATTTGCATGTTATAATCGCCCTCGGCTTCAAAATCGATAACGAAAAGGCCATCGCCTTTCGGAAGTGGGCGAATCAGATCGTATCGGAATACACGATCAAGGGCTGGGTGATGGATGACCAGCGGTTGAAGGACCAGCTCTTCATGAGCGACTACGACCGCTGCCTCCTTGCACTCGAAGAAGAAATCAAGAAGGAGAAGGGCGGGCGGGAAAAGGAGGGTGGTGAATGAAGTCGCCGAAATCCAGAAAGGCTGAACTCCCCCCTAATGCTATGGGTGGGGGAAAATCTCACGCAGAGACCGCAGAGAGCGCAGAGTTCAAAATGACCGAACTCGGCTCTATCCCTGTGGATTGGGAGGTGAAGCGGCTGGGAGAGATTGGCGAACCTCTTATGTGTAAGAGGATTTTGAAGTCCCAAACATTTGATGTTGGAGATGTTCCGTTTTACAAGATTGGAACATTTGGCGGAATTGCTGATGCGTATATTTCACGTGGCCTTTACGAATCGTTTAGGCGCAAATATCCTTATCCGAAAAAAGGTGATGTGCTTTTGTCGGCGGCTGGCACAATAGGTAGAACTGTTGTCTATGATGGGAAAGATGGTTACTTTCAAGATTCAAATATTGTCTGGGTTGATAATGATGAAACTCTAGTATCAAATGACTATCTTTATTGGTGGTACAAAGTCATTTCATGGAATACGGAAGATGGCGGAATAGTAACAAGGCTTTACAATAACAACCTTAAAGCGTCACTCATTGTAGTTCCCCCTCTCGCCGAGCAGCGGCGGATAGCGAGGGCGTTATCGGATGTCGACGAGTTGATTTCGGCGTTGGGGAAACTCATCGAGAAAAAGCGCAACATCAAGACCGGCGCGATGCAGCAACTCCTCACTGGCAAAACCCGCCTGCCAGGCTTTGGCGCAAAGCATGCCGAGTTCAAGCAGACCGAACTCGGTCCCATCCCTGTGGATTGGGAAGTGAAGCGGTTGGGGAATGTTGTTACCATACAACTAGGGAAAATGATTGATGCTGAGAAAAATATTGGCGTCGAGAAGTATTACATCAGTAATCGCGATGTTCACTGGGGCAGCATTGATGTCTCGCAATTACATAAGGTAAGGATGACGGATAGTGATTTGCTCAAATACAATTTGCAAATGGGAGATTTGCTTGTTTGCGAGGGTGGTGAAGTTGGCCGTTCAGCAATCTGGGAAGCTCCGATAGAAGACTGTTATTTTCAAAAGACATTGCATCGCATCAGATTCAATGACAACACAGGATTGACAGCAGATTTCTTGTTAAAGCTATTGCATAGATATGCCGAAATAGGTTTCTTCGATGCATATATCGCGAAAACAAGCATCGCTCATTTGCCCAAGGATAAGATTGAGATTCTGCCAGTTGTAGTTCCCCCTCTCGCCGAGCAGAAGGCGATTGCGGCGGTGTTATCAGACATGGATGCGGAGATTGCGGCGCTTGAGGCCGACCGTGCGAAATACGAGCGCATCAAATCCGGCATGATGCAGGAATTGCTTACGGGAAAGACGAGGTTGAAGCCATGACCGATGAGCAAAAGAGCGGAGTGAGGCAGGAGGTGAAGCACCACATGGGGCGGCGGTGTTTCGATTGGGACTATTCCTCGCGCTGCATCTACATGATCACGATCACGCTGGCTGATAGATCGCGGCCGGTTCTGGGGCGGCTTGCCGGCGAGGGGGAGGAATGGCGGGTTGAGCCGAGCGAGATCGGGCGGATTGTCGAGCAATGCTGGCGCGAGATTCCGCAGCAGTGGCCGGGGGTTGAGATAATCGAGAGCCAGCTGATGCCCGAGCACTTTCACGGCATTATCTTTGTGAAAGAGCAGCAGAAGAAAAAGCTTGGCAATATCATCGGCAGCTGCAAGTCGAAAAGCACGAGCCGCGCAGACGCGGTGGGGTTGTGGGCGCCTGGGTATGTTGACTTGATTCTCTTTCGCGCCGGGCAGCTTGAGAAGATGATCGCCTATATTCGCGACAACCCGCGGCGCCTGGGCATCAAGCGGGCTCACCCAGAGCTTTTCAAGGTCGCGCGAGATTTGGTGTTGAACTTCGCCGCACGCGGCGAAGCGCAGAACCCTGAAGTCCTGCGCCTTGGCGCGTGCGCCAAGGGTACCGG
>DBXN01000104.1 GCA_002309585.1 Verrucomicrobia bacterium UBA1211 | reverse complement strand
CCGCCTCACCGTAACCGAGGTTCGTAAGGTCGAACGAGACGGTCCGCTGTTTCCCTTTCGTCATCGTCGCGGATATCGACGCGGGGGTACTTTCCAGATGCGCCTTCTTAGTCTGCGAGTAGAAATAGACGGGGATCGTCAACTCCGCGCCCTCAGCACTCATGAGGCAAATGGAGAATTTCTCGTAGTTCTTCCCGATGGAAGCCTTCTCCGCTGTGAACACACACTGGAACTCGATGAAATCCCCGGAGGCGAGAATGCCGTTCTCGGGAATACCGAGGACTTCGAGCCCGCAACTCTCCGGCATCGCGATAGCCTCCACCGTCACGCCGGTCAAATCGATGCCGCACGGATTCCGGACCCTCGCCGACGCATTCGTCACGACATCGCCGAGTGTCAAGTCCTCCACGTACCGTGACGAGGCGAGTCCGCTCAGCGCAAACCCCGCCACATCGCAGGTGGTCTGCACCGCCACCGCACCGATACCCGGATAACTCGCGCCGATGTTGAAACGGCCGACCTCGCCCGTAAGCGGCGTGTAACTCGCGGCGAACTCGCCGTTCTCGTCCGTGATAGCGGTGACCGTTCTCCGCAGATTCCCGGAAAAGAGATAGACCTCCACCTCCACGTTCGCAGCCCGGGTCGTCCCGTTGGGTTTCACCGCCACGCCGGTCACGGTGATCTTCTCGCCGGTCGCGTAAACCGGCTTGTCACACGCGACCTCCGCCGCCACATACGAGGGGCTGACCGTCAACGCATCGCTCCATGCCGAGTTGTTTGCGTCATCCAGTTCGGTAATCGTCCCATTCGGATTGATGACGATGGCGATGCGGCCGTTACCGACCGTCTCCGATGCAGTCACCTCCACCACCACGTCCAGAGTCCCGTTAGTCGCAACGCCCCCATCGGTCACGCCGGAGAGGACAAGGTCGTTTGCCGTGTAACGCCACATATCATCTCCCTTCACCCAATAGACCGAATACGGCACACCCCCAATCCGATTCTGGAAACCGATATTCTTCATCTCGAATCCGACCTCGACCGTCTCCCCGGCAATGATTCCCGCCTCGCCGGTCTGGATATTCTGGACGATGAAATCCGGCAGATTCTGATCGGTCACCAGTACCCATGAGGAGCCGACCGCAAAACCGTCGGCGAACGCATAGACCGAAACAATCTTTGACCCATCCTCCTCGCCGTCATCCAGCGTCCGAATCGTCGCTGTCGCCGAATTGGCACCCGCAGGGATGGTGACGGTTTCCGGAAGCTCGATCTCACCCAGCCCGTCATGCGCAAGCGTTACCGTCACATCCCCGCTGACGTGCGTTGAATTGGCGCGGACCGTCAGGACACCCGCATTTTCCAGACCTTCACGCATGGTCATCGGCTCGACCGAGACGAAAAGCGCCGGCCCGTCATTATCGGTGATCACCAACGTCTCCGACAACGCGTCCGTATCCGCCGGTTGCCACGAACAGCCGCAGGAGTCGATGCGGATCGCCGCGTTGATGGTCACCTCCCGCGCGCCGCCATCCTCCATCTCCTCATTATCGACCACACCAATGGCGAAGCGGACGGACATCGTGTTCGCCGGAATCGTTACCGAGCCGGGCAGGATCACGGCATTCTCCTCGCTCGCGGTGAGATAGACCGTGATCGCCTTCTTCAACTTCTCAGGATCATCGTCTGTCCGTTCAATCACCGCGTAAACCGCGTTCAGCCCGGCACCTTCAGAAACCGCCTCCGGTGAAAGCATGAACGCGACGCCGGGGATGTCATCGTCCTCCAGCGTGAAATCGTACTGCGCGCTCGCGAATCCGTTTGCCGACGCCCGGAGCCGCAACGCCGCCGCCAACTCGCTTGACGTGTCGTTCACCGAGGCGAAGGAAAACTCGGCGGATTCCTCGCCCGCCGCCAGCGTGATGGATGACGGATAGGTGAACTGCGACGTGCTGACCCCGCTCAGATAGACCGTCAGGCTCTTGTCCGAAACCGCCGCCGGACGTGAGACGCGGATCGTGAGATTCGTCCCTTCGGTAAATGCGTTGGTCGCCACGCCGATGACGTCAATCGTCAACGCGGGAACCTCGTCATCCACAATCGTCAACGCCCGCTGAACCGCCGCAAAACCGTCCGCCGTCGCCGTGACCGCAACCGCCCTGTCCCCGTCAACCACATGGTTGTCCGCCACTTTCACATAGAATCCCGCCGTCGCGTTACCTGCGCTGATCGTCACACGCTGCGGCATATTTGTGATCTGCGCGGCAGTATCCCCCGTCACCGCAAGCGCAACCTCAAGCGGCGCGTCCCTGCCGCCGCTCCGCTTGACCTCGCCCCAGAGCGAACCGCCTTCACGCACACTCCCGCCCAGCGAAACCGTAAGGGTTCCGTTCAGCGTCGCATCATCGCTCAACGCCTCGTGGGAACAGTCGTTCTTCTGGATCACCTCGCCGTCGGTGTCAAGGCGGACCAGCGCCTGAACGGTACCCGAAAGGTTGATCGTGTCGGGTATCGTGATGGTGAACGCGCGCACCGACGCGGCATTCGTCGAAATATCCTCCGTCGCCCGCCAACTCTGGAGTCTCACGCATCCTGTCTCATTCGTGAGCCAAAGCTGCTCCGTCCACGGCACGAAAGCCACGCCGTCACCCCGGTTCGTGACGACATAGGCGAACTCCGCCGCCACGCCCGGGTTCAACGTCGCGGGAAGTGTGATTCCTTCGACCGCGAGATCGGGCAGGTTCACTTCCGTACGACCCTCCACCTCGTGGATGCCGATGTCGGGACAAATGCCGCGCCCGTTCGGCTCGCCGACGGCAACGACGTTCGTCGACGCCATACGAGCGCTGCCGAAGTAGTCCGTCTCGGGTGCGTACTGCCCGTTGCCCGCGTCCACCGCCGGCGAATCCGCCGCGATCCGGTAGAAGGTGTCCGCAAGGAACTTCGGATCCCCGACGCGGTTACCCCGGCCGTAGTTCGCCGCCGTGTAGCGGCACTCGGAATTAAAGAGACTGTACGTGAAGCCGCCCCGCGAACCCGCATCCGCGCAGCCGGATACGATGGTGTTGTAGGCCAGCGCGGAGGTGTTGTCCATCGCCGTCCCGCAATCGTCGATGACACAGTTGTAAAGCCGTATCTCGCCGTTCCAGTTCGCGGAGGAGACGCCCATCTCACTCGCACGGAGGACGCTGTTTGTCGCATAGACGTAGGTGCCGCAAATCGCGCCGTTCCCGGAGTTCTGTACCGTCACGCGGTCGAGGTCGATTCGCGCGCCGTAGCCGTAGATCGACCCCGTCCCGGACTTCCCGCCGCCGTATTCGACTGTCGCGCACCGGAGAGTGACGCGGCCGCTGTTG
>DBXN01000092.1:13068-32619 GCA_002309585.1 Verrucomicrobia bacterium UBA1211 | reverse complement strand
GCGGAGGCCCAATAGACGGCGAAAGCCGATCCGACCCACGCGGCTACCGCGGCCACCATTCCCCCAACTGCGAACCTCACAATCTTTTTCCTATTCATTAACATGAATCATACACTTTTTTTTCATCGACGGGCAAGTGAAACCCGCTCAAACCTTCATTCGAATGGATACGGCCACGTTCAAGGAGAACAATTCTATATGATCGTTTAGGATTGCTCTTGATTTTCAGGCAGGATACATGATGTAATCATACGCATGAAAACGACGTGTCTCTACGGAAACAACATTCGCGAACATTTGGAGGAGTGTCGCCAAATGGTCTTTCTTTCGCAGATCGTCTAAGTTGTGGAGGATGTTCGCAGACAGGGCCTAGAGGATGAAGAAAGGAGTGTAAGCATGAAGAAGAAACTGCTCTATACCGCGATAGCGGTTGGTGCTGTTATGGGTATGTGTAATGCGGCTATCACAACTTGCAATAAGGCCACGATATATGAACATACCCATTATGACAGCGTAGACGATGAAAAGGCAAAAGGGATCGTATTGTCTGTTGTCGGTCCGGATGGATATTCGGTTGTGACCAATGACAGTACCCTCGTCACATACGTCAAAAACCTATCAGACGAGTCGGTCAAAATTTGGCTCACCGTGGAAGTTCACAGGTGGGATGAATTTCGCCGCAAAGCCCTTGCCGACATCATTGCCACTGGAGGTAACGGCGTTCAGAACCAGAGTTTTGCGTATGCGGCGGAAATACCCGTGCTGCCCAAAGGGTGGCAACGGCAAGAAACATACGTGGCGCCACTTGGACGCGATCTCGATGCTTTTGTGTGTAACGCGGTCAATCCCAATAGCGGTATGTGGGGACAGGCGCACTATGTGCCGGTAAAGCAAGGTTATGTGCTGGAATTCTGTTATTCGGTTAAAGGGAAGACGCAAAACAGTACAATGGATGCCGTGCGGAAGCATGGCGTTGAAGCTGATCGATTTTTCAACTCTGTGGCGGTGAGAGATGCGTTAGGACAACGTCCCTGTGCAAAAAGACAGGATTAACACGATCGACCGAATTGCGGGAGACGGATGGAGATCTTAATCCCGTCAATCCTGTCTAAAACGAAACTGGAAAGGAACAAACGAGATGAAAATGCGAACGATAGTTGATGTTGTTATTGCTGGGATCGCCGCATGGTCCGTCGCCTTGCCGGCTACGGCACTGTCTGTCGGTTATGGTCCTGCGCCAAAGCCCGGTCCCGCGCTTGCCGCGCGCATCGCCGCCGGTGACTGCGAGGTCTATGGGATCGTCCATTGGGGTCTCAACACCTTTACCGACCGGGAATGGGGATATGGCGACGAGGATCCCGCGCTGCTTGCGCCGGCGAAGTTCGATGCCGACCAGATTGTCGGCGCGTGCAAGGCAGGCGGGCTCGGCGGACTCGTCATCGTCGCCAAGCATCATGACGGCTTCTGCCTTTGGCCGACGAAGACGACGGAGCATAACATCTCGAAATCGCCGTTCCGCGGGGGCAAGGGCGACTATGTGCGTGAGATGGAGCAGGCGTGCCGCAAGGCGGGCCTCAAGTTCGGTGTCTACGTCTCGCCGTGGGACCGCAACAGCGCCCACTACGGGACGGAGAAATATGTCGAAATTTACCACGCGCAGATCAAGGAGCTACTTTCCGGCGACTACGGTGAGGTGTTCGAGATGTGGTTTGACGGCGCGAACGGCGGCGACGGTTGGTATGGCGGCGCGAAAGGGCGGCGCAGGATTGGCGGCGACTACTACCGTTTCCCAGAGGTCTTCAAGTTTGTGCGCGAACTGCAGCCGAAGATCTGCATCTTCGCGGGCGAGTCGGACGAGTCGGACTTCCGTTGGCCAGGGAACGAAAGAGGCGTACTCGATCCGAATTCCGGTGCGACGATCTGCTCGGTGGGCGGCTTCGTGGACGGTAAGTATGGTAACCCGGAATACAAGAAGTGTATTAACACGGGGATGCGCATCTTCGAGAACATTGGAGCGGAGAGCTTTTTCCGCGTCTGCGAATGCGACTTCCCGATCCGTCCCGGGTGGTTTTACCACGCGAAAGAGAAGGGTAAGACAAAGTGCGGGCTCTATCTCCTTCAGCGCTACCTGAACACGGTCGGCAACGGCGGGACGATGAACATCGGCATCGCGCCGAACAAGGACGGACTTCTCGATGACGAGGATGTGAAGGCGCTTGCCGACTTCGGGAAACTGAAGGCGGCGTTCTTTTCGAAAAGCGTCACAAACGGGTTATGCAACGTCGTTGTCATGCGCGAAGATGTCGTGACATACGGCGAGACGTGCGACGAATGGCTGCTCTACGAAGGCGCTGAGGATGCCCGCTACGGATTTCAGATCGAGGACGCCAAGAAGATCGTCTATGGAAAGAACATCGGCATCAAGCGCATCCGTACGCTTGATCGGCCGCGCCAGGCGGAGAATCTGCGGCTCAAGGTCTTCGGGCTTTCTGCGAGGGCGTTACCGATCAAGACCTACTTTGTTGAGCCGGACTTCCTCAAGGCCGTTCTCTCTGCGACGACCGATTCCGGCGAGACGGACACCGCCCGCTGGATGACCAAACCCTAGCGGTGGTCCCCGTCAATCAAGTTGCCAACGGACAAGCCGTAACCTTTCCAAAGAAAGGGGCTTGTCTCGTGGGCGATGAGCATCTTTTCGAGACCGGCATCGGGTACAAGACTCAGGCCGGCGCGGAGAAGTTTTGGGGTCAGCCTTTTTTTACTTCTTCAGTTCTTTCTTGTACGGAATGGGGATGTTGTATTTCTTGTTGAGCTCCAGCATCTCCGCCATCGTCTTGGGGTCGCCGAAGCGGGAATACTCTCCGACAAGGTGGTACATCCGCTGGTGGGCCCAAAGCGTGCGGACATCCTTGGTCCCGGTTGTGGCCTGCTTGGCGAAGTTCAGCTTGAAGACCGAGTCATACCCTTTATCCGCCGCCAACCCCCGGATCTGGAAGACCACCTCCTGCGTGGTTTTCGGGCAGACGCCGTACAGTTCCAGCTTGCGGTTTTTGTAGAGGTTCGGGGTGTGTTTGGGATAGACTTCGCTCTGCGACGCGGAGTCGAAGACGACGGTCATATCGCCCATGATCGGGTTGCGGATGCTCTCGTAGGCCGTCGCCATCGTGGAGGGGATGTTCCACTGGTTGTTGTTCTTGACGATGGCGGAGGAACCCCGGTTGCAGTAGGTCAGCATATCCAGCAGATAGGCGTTCGCCTTGGTCCGGGTTCCAAACATGTAGATGGACATCATGCCGTTGTTCAGCTTGGAGAAGTCGCCGATGATAGAGGCGCTCTCGGTGAGTCCTGAGGTGGGTTCGCCGTCGGTGACGACAAAGGCGATCATCGGCCGGCGCGGGTCGCGCGGCAGGGTAATCAGCGCCGAGAGGGAGCCGAAGACGTCCGTGCGGCCGAACGCTTCCATCGTTTTGATGAACTCCTCCGCCTTGCGGATGTTGTCCTGCGTGGCGGGTACCCAGGAGGGGAAACAGTAGGCGAAGGTGTCGCGGAACGCGACGACATCGAACCGGTCGCCGGGATTGAGCGTCCGCAAGGCGGAGGTGATCGCGCGGCGGCAATGGACCATGCCCTCTTTCGTCATGGAGCCGGAGACATCCTGCACGAAAACGATATCCTTGGGGATGACAGGAATCGGTTTGTCGCTCCGGGGTTCGAGGGAGATGCGGAAATAGGTTTTATCCGGCTCACGGCTATCGACGTAGGTCTCGATTCCGGCCGATAGCAGATTGTCGATCGGGAGGAACTCGACGGACTCCTGCAGCCGCTCGATCTCCTCCTGAGCCTGCCGGGCCCGGGCCTCGGCGGGCGAGATCTGGGGAAGCGCATCCGGGGAGGACGAGACCGTCTCCTGGCTCGAACCGGTCGCGCGGGTCGCATTCGGATCCTGGCGGTTGTTGGCCTTGCCGTCGGGTTTGTTTCCGCTGCTGTCGGCGTTCGCGTTGCCCTTGCCGGTCGTGTCGACGCCCGGCTTGGCGGCGGGACCGTTGGCCGCCGGACCGTCCGGATCGGTCTGATTGGCGCCTCCGTTTTGTTGCGCCTGGGCGCCGGAACCGTCGGACTTGGTGGCGGCGGGATTCTTCTCCCGGGAAACTTTGCCGCTCTTCTCGTTTGGCTTGATGGCGAATTTGGAGGAGGTGTTGAGAGCCGCGGCGGAGGTGTCGTTCGGCTTCTCCGGTTTGACCTCCGGCAGCGGCACCTTCATGACGCCGACGGCGATCTGCGAATCGAAGATTTCCGCCGATTCCGACGGGGAGGGCGGTTCGGGATCCTTGCCGAATTGCCTGCCGGCCAGATCGATGGAGGGAACGACGTCCGGCGCCTTGGTGACCCGTTCGATCAGGGGGATCTCCCGGCGGGGCAGGGTGGCCACCTCGTCTTGGACGGTACGGTCGTAAATCTGTTCAATCTCCTGGCGGGGCACCCACGGTGTGGTGTCGACCTTCTCGGAGAGCGCCTCGCTGAGCGCGGGCACGCCGGGGGTCAGCGCCTCGCGCGGAATCGGGGGCGGGGCGGTCAGGGCGGGGGGTGTCGATTGCCGAAGCGATTCGACGTGTTCGCTCACCTCGATGGGGCCGCGGCTGGGGGTGTCCATCTCGCCCTTGATCTTTTTCGCGAAGCGCATCGGGTCGGCGCGCATCGTCTCCACCTGCATCGGCGGCACGCGGCTCGCCACGCCCAACGCCTCGCGGATCCGCTCCTTGATACGGGTGCTGGTGGCGGATGCGGCGGNNGTCGGCGAAGAAGTACATGAAGAAGATGTGCAGACCGGCGGAAAGCAAAATCGCCAAAATGGCCAGCACGGCGTGATGGTCATTGGGCTGTTTGAACCGTTTGTCGAATCCGTACTCGGTCATGCCCGGCCCCCCGCTAAGATGGTTAGGTGGTTAGGTGGTACGGTGGTTAGGTGGTTGNNTTGAGGGTTGAGCGTTGAGCGTTGAGCGGTTAGGGACGACGGGAACGGGACGGACGGGATAGATGGAACGGAAGAAGCGGCGGGGGGCGGTTGGTTATCCGTCCCGGCCTTGTCGGGGTAGCGGGTCTTCAACTCGTCGCGCATCGCCTTCGCCTCCGCCGGGCGGCCCAGTTTCTCCAACAGTTCCGCCGATTGCGTCAGGGCTTCCGGGACCAGCACGGGGTCATCGAAGAGGATTCCGACGCTGATGTAATACCGCAGTGCATCCTCGTCGCTTCCCTTTTTCGCCGCGTTGCGGGCCAGCCCCATGTAGGCGTGGGCGCGGAGGCCGATTTTGTCGGGCGAGGAGGCGCGTTTGGCGGCTTCGTCCAAGTAGTGCGCGGCGTCGTCAAACCGTCCGGCGTCCGAAAGCAGTTCACCCAACCGGAGCGCGGCTTCTGGGGCGAACTCGGTGGAGGCACCGGTTTTCATCGCCTCCTCGAAGGCGTGGATGGCGGCATCCCGCTCGTTCTTCGCGCGGTGGACCCGTCCGAGCAGGGTCCAGCCGGTCTGGAGCCACCCCTTGTCCGGCTTGACGCTGATGAGGATGCGGGCGGCCTTGGCGGCGGCATCATACTGCTTCTGCGAAAACTCGAAGGTGGAGAGCCAGGTCAACCGGTCCTCGCCCATTTTTTCGGCGACCGGGGAATCCAAAAGAGTGCAGAGCGTCTCGGCCGCCTCCGCCTCGCGGTTCAGCTGGAGCAGGATGATGCCCAGTTCCAGGATCGCCTCGCGCTCGATCTCCTTGGAGGGGTTGGCGGCCAGGCAGGCGCGGTAGGTCTTCTCCGCCTCGGGGTAATCCTTGACCTGCCGGTAGATCGCGGCGCGCCAATAGAGGGTGTCGGCCTTTTTGGGGGCGTCCGGGAAGCGGCGGAAACGTTCGTCGAGGGTCGCGCCGGCGGCGCGGTAATCCTTGCTGCGCAGCTCCTCCATCGCCTTTTGGTAAAGCGTCTCCTCGGCTTCCGGGGCTTCGGGATAGCGGGTCAGCAGGTCGGTCCAATCCCGGAGCGCGACATCGCGTTTGCCCATGTAGGCGTGGCAGACGCCGGCGGAGTAGAGGGCCTTGGAGGCCATCGGGTCCTGCGGGAACTGTTTGACGATCTCCAGGAACCAGTTCGCCGCCTCGTCCCATGCCTTCTGCTTGTTCAGGAGCCAGCCCAACCGGTAGAGCGCGTCCTTGACGAAGGGGCTCTTGGGACAGCGGGTCACGAGCATTTTGCAGTTCTGGACGACGGTGTCGTGTTTGTTGCAGGCCAGGGCGGCCTCGGCGGTCATCCACAGCACCTCATCCAGATACTGGTCGGGCGGCGGGATGCGCTGTCCGGAAACGGCGATCGTCTCTTCGTACTTCCCCGCCTTGTAGAGCAGGGTCAGATACTCGTACCATGCCTGGACCGACAGCTCGCCGTCCGGGAACTCCTTCTGGAGCTGGGCATAGGCGGCGGCCGCGCCGTCGGTATCGTCCAGCTGCCGGAGGCAGTTGGCCTTCAGGTAGAGGGCGTTGGCGCGGTCGGGCAGGTCGGCCTGCTTCAGTGCGCCCGCCAGCAGATCGGAGGCCTGCTGGTAGTGGCCGGCGTGGTAGTTGGCCCAGGCCGCCGAGAGGGTACCGGCCGCCAGCCGCGGGGAGTCCGGAAACTGTTTCTGGAGGGTCTGGTAGAGGGTTGCGCTCTGCTCGTACTGCTTCTCCTTGAAGGCCAGTTTCGCGGCGAAATAGAGGGCCTCTTCCGCGATTTTGGGATCCTGCTTCTGCTCGGCCAGCGTCTTGTAGAGTTCCATCGCCTGGGCGCGGGCTTCGGCGTTGCCGGTTTCCGCCATCAGCCAGGCGGATTTGATGCCCGCGTAGAGGGCGTAGTCGGTATTCGGGAAGCGTTTGCGCAGCACCTCGTAATGGGCCAGCGCCTCGCGGTGTTCCTTCAGCTGCTCGAACGCCTGTGCGAGATGGTACAACGCCGCCGAACGGACCTCCGGCGCGATCCCCTCGTGGGCGAGCGGTTCCAGCGTTTGGATCGCTTTTTTGTAGGACTCCTCGTTCTTGAAATCCATCTGGAGCAGGGCACACTGGAGGCGCGCGCGGGGGATGTGCGGGCTCTTCGGATGGTCGGCGATCAGCTTGAGGTAGACCTTCTCCGCCTGGTCCATCTTTTGGGTACGCCGCAGGCACTCCGCCAGCCGGAAGAGGATGTTGTCCATGCCCTCCACGTTCTCAACTTGCGCCAGCGCCGCGTACTCCTTCGCGGCGAGGTCGAAGAGGCTGCGCCGGAAAAGACCGTCCGCCAGCTGCATCCGGTCCTGAAGGGCGACCGGTTCGGCGGCGGTGGCGAAAAGCAGGCCCGCCATCACGCAAGCGGCGGATAGGATGGGTCGCGATCCGGACATTACTTCTTCTCCGTTCCTTCCTTGTCGTCACTGGTCGCCATTGAGAAATTCCAGATGTCCGCCTGGCGGCAGGTGTCGATGACCTTCATCAGGTTCTCGTAAGAGGTGGCTTTGTCGGCGCGGAGGACGACCGGCTGGCCGGGAAAGTAGGCGGCCAGGCGGACGAGCCGTTTCTTGAGCGCGTCGAGCGTCATCTCCTGCTGGTTCACTGAGACGCGCCCATCCTTCTCGATGTTGATGATGATCTCGCCGGGGAGCCGGTCCGGGACCTTGCCGCTCTGCGCGGTCGGCAGGGTGATGGAGACCTCGTTTTCCCACTGGGAGAAGACCGAGGTGGTCACGAAGAAGCAGAGCAGCAGGAAGACGATGTCCATCATCGCCGTCATCTGGAAGGTGGGCAGCGCCCCTTTCGTTTTTTTCCGGAAGTTCATGCTTGCCCTCCCCTTTTAGAACGAAGAGGGCTGGCTGCCCATGCCGATGATCGCGGTCATCACCTCGGAGGTGGCGGCCTCCAGCCGGGAGATCTGGCGGCTCGCGCGCCGGCGGAACCAGGCGTAGAACGCCATACAGGGAATGGCGACGACCAGACCGAAGATCGTGGTGACGATCGCCTGCGAAACGCCCGTCGCCAGGATCACCGGCTTGGCGCTGGCGACATCGTGCGCCACCGACCCGAAGGCGGTGAGCATGCCGATCACCGTGCCGAGCAGACCCAGCAGCGGCGCGATCGTCGCGATATCCAGCAGAAACTCGGTCTGTCCCTGGATCGCCTCGGCCTGGCGGGCCCCTTCGGACTCCGCCGTGTCGCGCAACAGGGCGATATCGCACTGCGGCACGTTGCGCAGGCAGTCCAATGCCGCCAGCACCACCGCCGAGAGCGGGCAGGAGCGGCGCTCGCAGAGGCGGCGGACCTCGCTCAGCTCGTTGGAGCGGATCTTGGCGAGGATGTCGCTCAAGAGGGCGCGCGGGGTGATGGCATTGGCCCGGAGCATGGTCATGAAATAGAAGACCATCGCCAGGGCGAAGATGGAGATCGCCGCCAGCGCCCACATGATCCATCCGCCGTATTCCCACGCCTGCTTGAGGGACATACCCGCGCTTTTCAGTTTGGGCAGGGCGGCCGAGACATCGATCGCGGCCTGGGCGCAGACGTTCAGGGTGAGACCGGCGCAGGTGAATATGCCGAACATGATTTTGCTCTTCTTCATCGTTTTTCTCCGTTAAACAAAGGGTTTCAAGTGAGGGGGAAAGCCGTTCCCAGCAGTTTGGCGAAGGCGCGGAAAGCGTGGTTCCGCCGTTCCTTGACCCAGCGGCGCACGTTTTTGATCTTTTCCCGGTAAAAGGCGAAATCCAATCCGCCGGTCGTGCCCTCGTGGGTCTTCGCGGCGATGGCTTGGTCGGGATCGGCCGCCTCCAGCTCGTCCAGATGGGAACGGACATACTGGTAGGCCTCCCGGAACGGGACGCCGGCGGCAACCTGTTCGAGCGCCCGGTCGGTCGCGAAGACACCCGGGATGAACCCCGCCCGCAGCCGGTCGGGATTGACGCCCAGTGAGGTGACCATCAGGTTCATGATCCGGAGGGAGGTCCGCGTCACGCGCAACCCCTCCATGTAAAGCTCCTTGGTGTCCTGGAGGTCCCGGTTGTAGCCGCCGGGCATGCCGGTCAGGAGGGTGTTCGCGGTCGAGGCGAACCCCTCGACCAGCGCGGCTTTGGCGCGGATCAACTCCAGCACGTCGGGATTGTACTTCTGGGGCATGATGCTACTGCCGGTGCAGAGGTCCGGCGGCAGTTTGAAGTAGCCGAACTCCGGCATGGAAAAGAGAATCAAGTCCTGGGCCAGCCGCGAGAGGCTGATCATGATCTGGGCGCAGGCCGCGAGCAGGATGGCCTCGTCCTTGCCCCGCGCGTTGCTGGCGTGCATCACGTTGTGGTGGGGGCGGGCGAAATCGAGCAGTTTGGCGGTCTTGGCGCGGTCGAGCGGCAACGGCACGCCATACCCGGCGGCCGAGCCGAGCGGGCAGAGGTCGTTGTAGATGTAGGCGGCTTCGACCATCAGTAGATCGTCCAGCAGGAGCTCCGCGTAGGCGGTCGCCCAGACGCCCACCGAACTGGGCATGGCGGGCTGGAGGTGGGTCCGGCCGACCATCGGAAGCTTCTCATGCCGCTTGCCGAACGCCGCGAGGGACTCCGCCAGCGCGGCGACTTCGTCCGTCAAATGCAAAAGCTGGTCTTTCGCGTGCAGCCGGATATCGACGGCCACCTGGTCATTGCGGCTCCGACCGGTATGGATCTTCTTCCCCAGATCGCCCAGCCGTTCGGTCAGGCGGCGCTCCACGGCCAGATGGACGTCCTGATCCGCGTCGGTGATGGTGAAACGGCCCGCCAGGGCCTCGCGGATGATGTCGGTGAGGGCGGCGATGACCCGATCCCGCTCGTCCGCCGAGAGGATCGCCGGCCGGACCGGCATATCCGCCAGCATCGTGACGTGCGCGGCCGTTCCCAAGCAGTCCCAGACCGCCAGATCCAGATCCAGGACCGGGTCTTTGCCGACGGTGAACGACAGCACGTCCGGGTGGATCTTGCCGACAATCGTTTTCTGGTCATCCCTCTTTTTCATGCCTCTATATCCTATCGGGCGGCAACCGGGACTCGGAGCGGCCCCCCCTGGGCCAGCGCCTGTTCCATTTCCGTCCGCTTCGCCTCCGCCGTCAGCAGGAGGCGGGAAATCACCCCCGGCTTCGCGCCCTTCACGATCGCCATCAGAAACGCCTCATACGCGTCCGCCACGGCGAGGAGCGTGCCGTCCCGACCCATCGCCGCCAGCCGCACGGTCTGCACATGGCGCAGCGCGAGGGAACGGTAGACCGGATCGTTCGCCCGGAGCGCCAGCTGCTGAAAGGACATTTCCTCCGGAAAAGAATCATTAACGATAACAGAAACGGGCGGATAGAGCAAGAGCGATGAACGGAAACGGCGGGCGATCCCGGCGGTCGTCATCCCCGGGGCCACGACGGTCCGGACGCTTGCCAGCATCAGGCGGTCCATCCACTGGTCGAAGGCGGTGAGGTCGTCGGTACCGGCCAGGGTCTTTGCAAGCAGGGCCGGCGTCCAGGCTTCGCCCGCCGCGACCCGGAGCAGGAGGCTCTTCAGGTGGAAGGATTCGGCGTCCCGTTTGGTCAGGAAACCGCAGAGGGTCGCCGCGACGGCCGGCTCGCGGGTGGCGGCGGTGGAGTCGGCGGCCCACAGGCCGGCGGCCGGCGGGAGGCAGGCGTTGGACCAGAGCCGGAGGGTCCGGTCGAGGTTCTGCTGGCGGTTCTCCCGGAAGGTGTGGCGGGCGAACCCCTCTCCCAGCCAGGGGGGGAGGGTCGCGGGCGGGGTGGCGGGGTCGCGGTCGTGGTCCGCCACCCAGAGGTTGAGCAGGGCGGCGCAGATGGCTGCGCGGAAGCGGTCGAGGTCCGCCCCCTCCGGGTCGGGAAGCTCGATCCGCTCCTTCAGGGCGCCGGAGGCGGGATCCCGGAAACGGCGGCTCTTCACCGAGGTGTCGCGGTTCGTCTGCGAGCCGATGGCGATCTCCAGCAACCCGTTTTTCGGGGAGAAGGTCAGCCCCGTCGACCGGGCGAGGCTCTCCCGGACCCGGTCGGTGAAGACCAGCACCGGCGAACGGTAGTTCCGTTGCGCCATCGGGGCCTGGACCACGATTTTCCCGTCTTTGGAGTAGATCGGGAGGGCCTGTCCGGGGCAGTGTCCGGCCCACGCCAGCAAAGAAACGATAAGGAAGAGATAACGCATGGTTTCATTTTCGCATGATACCCCCGCCCGAAGCAAGACCATTATTAAGGTTAAAGGGTTAAAAGATTGAAGGGGATGGGGAAGGGGCGGTCGAGGTCTCGTGTGTCGCGTGTCAACATTCAAGGGACAAGCGACAGGCGACAAGCGACAAAAGGTACCATCCAACCACCAACCATTGAGAAGCGGAGTACGGAAGTCTGATGTCTGAAGTCCGAAGTCTTGTGGCTGGACATCACGTTACGACCTTTCCCCGTCTTTTCCCAAAATCGAAAAAAAACGGAAAAAACCCTTGCCTAATCTTCCTATAAGAGCGAAAATACTGAATCGCTAAAAGGGCGGATTAGGAGTGTTATGCAGCATTTTCGCAAATTAGGCTTTACATTGGTTGAGCTGTTGGTCGTCATCGCGATCATTGGCATTTTGGCAGGCGCATTGGTCGCGTTGTCGACAAGAGCCGGGGAGAGTGCCCGGGCGATGCGGTGCCGTGTCAATCTGAAGAATTTGACGCAGGCGGTTTTGAGTACGGGCTCGTCGGGTTCCTGGATGGTCCACGCCGGTTCCTATGAAAACTGCTGGCCGGCGATGTACGGTGGCCACTACACCACGATGTACTACGAGCGCAGCGGCTGGGTCGAGTGGACCGGCCGTCCGCGCGGCGGCCAGATCAAATCGATGCCCGGCAGCACCTCCCGCTTTTACGCCCAGAGCCGGAGCCCGAACGATGTGGCCGTCGTCTCGATCACGAACAACGCCACGATCTTCAACGCCGTCGGCAAGGATTACGGCACCTACTATTGCGATACCCACAAGAAGACCTGCGCGAAGAAGGGGATGAACTACGTGGTCCGCTCCTACGTGATGAACGCCTACTTCGGCTATGACTTTAGAAACGGGAAGGCGGTGACGGCGCCGTTCCGCGGCATTAAGATCGGCGACCTCTCCGCCCGCGGCGGCGCGGGGACGCTTCTGATGTTCGCGGAGCTTCCCATCTACAAGCCGGGCAACCGGTTCCCCCACGAGGTCAACATCAAGTCCGAATACAACAGCGGCTCGCCGTGCTGGGCGGACGGGGTGTTGGAAACCGCCATCTCCGGCTATACCGGCGACTCCGTGAAAAACAAGGAATACATCGGTTTCAACCATCTGGTCGGCAAGCGGTATGTGGCGCACGTCTCGTTCGCGGACGGCCATGTCGAGGCTTTGGTCGAACCGTCCGATTCTTCTGAGGAGCGGCTGAAGGATCTGACCGAAGATTTGTGCAACGGTGACCCGATTGATGACGAAATCCGCGCGAAGATGCATTGATCCCTGAAACGAGGAGGGCGACCATGAAACGAATACTCTTCCTTTTAATGTGTGTGATGGCGTTCGCCACCCAATGGAACGGCTATGCCCAGATAGCGGACGCGACCTACAGCGACCTGCCGATCGAACGCCGGATGCTGTTCAACATGTGGCAGCCGACGGGCGATGACCCTTTGATCGATTGCGGCGATTACTCTTCCTGGACGCATCTGGATGATTCTAATCCTGGGCGTACAGACGCTCTCAAGGCGTTGTTATCCGGTAAAGACCATGAGTTCAAAGTTAATGGGAAAAAGTTGTGGTCTGTTCAGGACACCCGTTTGGGTACGTATTCGTTCTTCACCGGCAACACCCTCCAGTTCATTGAGCCGCAATATTTTTCGTTCGGCGCGGCGAATTCCCACACCAACTGGCAGGCCAATCTCCACAACACGGTGGGCGCTTTCATTGAGACGCCGATCTGCGACGAGGGCGTCGGATATATCTATTTCGATGCGGTCAACACCTATTCGGATTATCCTGTCAGCATCAAGATTGATTGGACGACGAACAGGCTCTCATCCGCCGGGAGCGTCTATCCGCTCACCTCCAATATCGGGACGAACTACTGGCATACCTTAACAACGTTTACCGTTAACGGGCTGACGCGTGTCAAGGAGCGGCTTCAGGTCACCGATCCGGTGATCATCCGGATTATCCGGACAGACAAGACCATTTCCAGTGGCGCCACGACGCACTTTCTTGCGGTTGACAACATCTGCCTCTCCTATCCGACCGCGCCGGTGACGGTGTCCGATCCCATTGCGACGAAGGTTTCGGGCGTTTCCGATCGCGCCCGCATCGCGTGTACGGTCTCCAATGTCGGCAGCATCGGCAACGGTGAATCGACCGATTACACCTGCCGGAGCGCAACCCTCTTTTATAAGAGTTGGGACGAGCAGGCCTATTTCGAGGCACCGATGCGCTACCAGGTCGGGAGCGGTGACGGGAAGGGTAACGACGAGACGTGGGAGGCGGAAGTCGAGTTTCCGAAGGGCACCGAAACGGAGAGGATCACCTACTATGTGGTCGTGAACGTGAACGGGTCGGTCAACGACCGGCTGCGCTATCTGCCGGTCGATTACACGCTGCAAAATAGGGTGACATGGGATACGTCGGACGGCGCCGAGCCGCCCGAGTCCTTCCTCTCCAACGAGAAGACCACCGATGTCTCGGGATGGATCGTGACGCAGATCACCTCCAAGCTTCCGATCGACCGTCTGATGCTTTTCAACGCCTGGGAAGAGACCGATCCCGATACGGGTGAGGCTGGGTTGGTCGATTTTGGCGACTATTACGGCGGTGGCTGGACCCATCTGGATCCGCTCGCCCCAGGCCGTGCCACCCCGTGGTTGCTCCCCGGCACGAACCACGTTTTCTATGGTGAGTCGGAAAAGGTGATTTGGGAGGCGATCGGCGCCCGTCTGGGTACCTACTCGTATCAGGCGGCTACGGAGATGATCCCGCCGCAGGAATACAGCCTCGCCAATACGACGGTGACCAACCACCAGGCGATTCTCGTCAACGTCGAGCGTCCGATGATTACCTCCCCCTACTATACGAACGGCATCGGGACCCTCTATTTCGACGCGATCAACAACATGAGCGAGTTTCCTGTTGAGTTTACGGTTGAGATTGCGACCAACATGGTCGATCTGATGACCGGCTGGCCGACCAATGTGATGTATGAGACCGACCAGCACTTTACCACCATCGATGGGGAAACCGGAGAAGAGGTGTCACACCATCTGGCTCTCAATTGGGTCCCGCTCTCAACGAATGTGGTGAACTGCGCGGATACGGGGGGGAGTGTCTTTCGGTACCAGAACCGGCTGCTCTACCGCGATCCGATCCGGTTCAGGATTGTCCGTACCTCCCAGCCCGAAAGCGGTGCGATCACCAAGTCTTATCTCTCGATCGACAACATCCAAGTCTCCCCGCCGCCGGCGGATGTCGTCATCGCCAAGGATGAGATGACCTTTATACCGCCTTATCCCGCAAAGGGCCAGACCTTCAATATCCGTTGCCGGGTGAGCAATCGCGACATGAACGTTCCGACAACCCACGAGAGCCGCGCGGTCTATGTCCACTACCGCTGGCGTTACCTGGACCAGCAGGTGGATGACTTCACCACCGTGCTGATGGATTACATCGCGGACGATCCGCAGGATGACGGCGAGGGGAACAACGAGTTGTACAGCGTCGGTCTGCCGGCGCAGGAGCGCGAGGGCGATCTGGAGTACTACTTCGAGTGTGTTTTCGACGGTTTCCGTTTCAAGCCGGTGGACTACACCCAGACGGGTTATCTCTACCTGCAGAATTCGCCCGAGAAGGGGACCGAGTCGCTCTCCCCGCGGACGCTCCACGCTTGGGATCTCGCGGAGGAGGAGATTCCCGTGGCGGACCGCTCCGAGTTCGCCCGCCGGATCCGCGACGCCCGCTCGATCTACGAGCAGCTCTATATCGTCACCGACAGGCACGCCGATCCGATTGAGATGGTTCTGATGGACGACGAGGTCTGGTGGGGCTGGATTCCGCTGAACCAGGCCGGGGTGACGATCGACGGGTTCCGCTTCAACTTTATGGGCGTCGGGAAGTATCTGGAGGAGACGCAGACCGTCTCGGACACGCCGGTCTACTGGGCGGAGGTCGGTCAGGAGAGCGCGGCCGTTCCGCCTTCCGGCGGCAGGTGCGTGGAAACGGATGAGTACGGGATGATGACCGTCTCGGTCGGCAAGGTTGCCCGTTTTGTGCTGGTGAAGTTCGATCTGAACAAACTCGACTATACCATCTGCCGTGCCGATTTCCAGAACTTCAATAAGTGGGTGGCGTTCGATTACTTCTCCCAGAGCGACGGCCAGTCAACCAAGATCAGCTACGACAACAACTTCGGCTCGTGGCCGGTCAACGAAGATACCGTCATGGACCAGTACTATGTGGATACGACCACCAGCGGTGCCCACACCAACCACTACTATGTCGGTTATGAGACCTACGCCCCGACCTGGATGGCCCGCGGCGCGAAATATGTCTACGAGCGGACGAAGGCGGATGGCAAGAATAAGCCGTCGGGTATCACCTACGACACGAGGAACATCGCGTTGCGCCTGATGGGCGGCGCTAACCTGCTGGACAACGACCAGGGCATCACCGAACTGGGTTCCGTCTCCACGACCCGCGCCTCGCTGACGGACGGCGTGAAGTACATCACGTTCAAAGCCCGCGCGGGATTGAGTTTCGATCCCGGCCGGATCGCCTACTATACCGACACCTTCTTTACCCAGCGGTACTACCGGGTGACCTGTAACTTCTCGGTGAACGCCGTATCGCCGGAGGAACACTCGGTCTCCCTCATCGGGCTTTACAGCGATGACAACAACTTCTACGAGCTGCGGATCACCCAGATGGTGAATCCCAACAACCTGACCGAAAACTGGCTGCTGATGGAGCTGTTCAACTGGGTTGAAGGCGAGGCGGTCCGTTTGGGAAACAAGCGATTCAACGGTACGATCGGATCCACCTATCAGGCGGAGATCGATTTCTCCAACACCCGGCAGATATCGGCGCGGTACGGCACGGAGTCCTTGACCATTTCCCATAACGGCCATGCGGCGCGCCGCGGCACGGTGGGTATTTTGTCGCAGGACTGCGTCTTGACCTGTACCGGCATGACCTTCTATCCGACCGGCTCAACGACGGGAATCTCGTTGCAGACGACGACAACCAAACCCAACTGGAACGGTCGCGGCGGACTCTACACGATCAACAACGCCCAGGTCACCTCCAAGACGCCGTCGCAGACCTTCGGCATCTACGCGCAGGCGACCAAATTCGGCGACACGGGCAATGAGCCGGATTCGGCGCTCTCCGCCTGGACGCTGAAGAAGACCTTCACGGTCACCTCCTTCAGCTATGCAAACTTCACCTACCAGCCGGAGGATTGGGAGCCGCAGTTCATCCGTTTCCAGGTGCTCGCCGGCGGTTACGATGTCGCCTTCGACGAGATCACCACGGCTTCATGGCACGGCAGGCGGAACAAGACCGAAGGGATCGCGGACAACAGCTCATGGATCGCGACGGAGTCGTGGGTGGTGGCGAACACCTCCGGAACCAACCACATCGTCCAGCTGGACCACTCCCGCGCCGATCCCGGTGACGATCCCGATCAGGCGAACGGCCAGACCCAGGGCATCCAGTCGCTCCGCCTGACGCGCGGCAGCGGCTCGTTGGAGTTCGATTACCGCGTGAAGCGGGCCCCGGTGAAGATGACGGTGCAGTGGAAGGACCAGTTTGTCGGTGCGTGGGAGGATGTCGGATCGACGGTCATCACCACCACCAGCGACCGCTGGGCGCACACCTCGTTCTATGTTGGCAACACCAACGGCGGCTATATCCGGGTGGTGAACGACCGTCGCGGCGGCGCGAACAATGACCAGCTGGTCTATACCAACGGCTTCCTGGAGGTCACCAACATTACCGCTTGGGACGAGCCGTATGTCGATACCGGTTCCTGGAAGGTCTACAATGCGAAGGTCTCCGATACCGACCGCGACCGGATTATTCTGGACGGTTCCCGCGCCTGTTTCCTCAACAACGATCCGCAGGACGGGTGTGCCCCGAAACCGCAGGACCAATACGAGCCGCATGTTCAGGCGCCGTTGCTGGAGGGCGGTCTCGGCGAGATCCACTTTGATGCCCGCCTCTATCATCCTTCGGACAGCATGGCGACGATCTACATCATGGCGACGGAGGGGGATTGGTATTCCACCGAGGGCTGGCGGCAGATCGGCAGGATCGATGTCACTTCGCCCTTCTATACCCACTATGAGTTCAATGCCGGCCAGGGCGGCGAGAAGTGGAAGGGCGTCCGGCTGGAGACCACCCGGCAGGGCGGTAGCCGGGTCTGTCTGGAGAATGTCTCCGTCAGCGAACCGGTTTATCCCGGTTTCGACATCGGTGGGACCCGGCCGATCTGCCAGATTAACGACACGTCGTACAATCTGGAGGCGGGCCAGCAGCCGCTGCAGTCCGACAAGGTCGGCTTGGAGGCGCGCCTTTCCAACATGCGCATGTCCCCGACCAACATCCGGGTCTTTGTGGATTACTACGTCGGGACGAACGTTTGGGGTGTCGAGAACTGGTACGGGAAACAGGGATGCCGGACGCTGGAGCTTTTCCAGGCGACGGATGATCCGCAGAAGTACCGCACGAAGGTGACCGATGATCTCGGCTTCTTCGACGCGGGCGACATTATCCAATACCGGGTCCGGGCGAATTACACAGATGAGCGTCAGACCGCTTACTACACCGCGACCCAAAGCGCGTCCGGTTTCACCAATCCGTCGTGGTATGAGCCGTTGGACTTCAACAAGATCAATGCCGCGAAGGGATGGTCGCCCTACTTCATCATCTACGATATTCCGAAGGGGACGGTCTTCATCAACGAGATCAATGTCTACGAGCCGAACACCCTGCTCACCTCCCCGGAGACAACCAATCGGCAGTATGCGTTGCCGTATGTTGAGATCGCCGTGCCGGAGACCTCCAATCTCAACGGATGGAAACTGATGTTCATGCGCGGGACCGGGCTCGAAACGACCAACACGTACCGTTTCGCGCAGATTACCCAGAAGAGTGCGGTTACAAATGGATACGCCTTCTATGTCGTCTCCGTGGATGAGGACAAGTGGCGGGATACGTTCCATGATTATATCCCGACGATGCCGGAATGGATCGACTACGGGGTCAGCGGATTCATTGAGCGGTATGCGCCGAAGTTTGAATCGGCGCTCATCGCGCTGTACCGTCCGATGGGTATGATCGAGCATCTGGTCGCTTATGATCCCTATGGCCCGAACACGCTGACGGAGGACCGTTTGGCGCAGTTCGCCGACCAGGGTATCGTATACGCCGGCATCGACCGTAGCGGGTCGGTGGACGTGATACGGTCCAACGGCTCCTCCAGCAGCCANNCCAGCCACTGGCTCGGTTCGGTGGTTTATACCAATGAGGAGACGAACGCCGAGTACTACGAGGATGGACCTTACTGGACACCCGGCAAGCCGAATGTCGGACAGGTTCTTCCGGATATCCCGGCCTATTTCGCGGGTGTCTCGAATGTCGTGATCACGGCGATGTTGAACAACTACACGCTCGCGACGCAGAATGATCTCGACCAGAAACTCTCGTTTAAGGTGAAACGGGGCAGCGCGACCAACATCGTGTACAAGCTGAAGGATTGGTACCGGATCGGCTCGCTGACGACCAACGGCGTGAACGCGCTGAATCCGGCGGCGAACCAGGGGACCGAGTATGTGCTGGACCTGCCGAATCTCCAGACCAACATCACGGTCAACGCGGTGGCGACGGTTGCGCCGGAACTGATGAACGGGGTGTTGCCGCAGGTCCGCCGGTGGGTGATGTCCTATCCGGACACCGATCTGGCACCCAGCACCTACAACGGCAAACCGATGTCCTTGACGGAGTTGTATTGGTTCAATGTCGATCCCACGGTATCGCACGTCTTTGAGGGACGGATCACAGACTTCATGTATGATCCCGACACCAACCTCTTCATGACGGCCTATCTGACGATTGACGGTAACAACTGTACCTCGTTGAACTACACGGCGCTCTTCAGCGCCGGTGCCAAGACGAACTACCCGACCTTCAAGGTGAAAGCCCGCATGGATCTGATGAGCAACGATATCGATGCGGATGAGGACGGCTGGATCTTCCTGAGCCAGTATGCCATCATGCCGGATTCCTTCGACGAGAATCACACCTGCCGGCTCTATCTGGAGAATCCGTTCAAACGGAAGCTCTTCGGCAAGCGGACCGACAGCCTCTTCCTGAAGTGGCAGATCGAGTTCGACCAGGAGTCCGACTGGATTCAGGTGCTGACCAATTCGCCCATCGATCCGGCGGTATCACCGTAAATCAGGCGTGAAAAAGGCGCGAGGGGCTATGCCCCCTCGCGCCTTTTTTGTTGAGGGTTGAGCGTTGAGGGTTGAGGGAACTTGTCTATA
>DBXN01000092.1:1073-13052 GCA_002309585.1 Verrucomicrobia bacterium UBA1211 | reverse complement strand
AATGTTCACAAATCATCAAAGCAATTTTGATTTGCCATTTGTGGGCACTCTCCAAATTACCTCGGTACCAAAGGAGCGTTGAGGTTGGGAGGGGTGACATGCGACAGCCGACAAGCCATAACCTTGCCTATAACTTGCTGTTCAGCCACAAGACTTCGGACTTCAGCCATCAGACATCCTCAACGCTCAACCCTCAACAGCTCCCGCCCCACGTTACCCTCATTTACATTCCCGCGCTCACGCGGGCGGGGGGCTTTTAACCCTTTAATCTTTCCTCAAAGTCCGGCGTATAGGGTGCCTCAAGTCGGAAGGGCTGGTGGCGCGTCGGGTGTTCAAAGGCAATGGCGTAGGCATGGAGGAAGTGTCGGCCGCATCCCGCAACGGGTTTCGCGCCATAGAGTGTGTCGTTGACGATCGGGTATCCGGCCAGGGCGAGTTGCGCCCGGATCTGATGCGTGACCCCTGTCTGGATCGTAACTTCCAGTAGCGTAGAGCGGCCCAGCCAGGCGATCGGCCGGTAAGCGGTTTCCGCGCGCATCACGCGGTCGGGTTTGGAGAGGATGCGGGCATCGACCATCTTGCAGACCGCGCTGTGCGGCAGATGCGCCAGATCGTTGACCAGCCGGTTCCCGACCGCGATCTGGCCCTCGACCAGCGCGTGATAGACTTTGGTGACTTGCCGCGCGGCGAACTGCTCCCGGACCCGGGTGAAGGCCGTTTCCGTGCGTGCGGCCAGAACCAACCCCGATGTGCCGGTGTCAATCCGGTGCAGGGCGCCCGCCATCAGCGGTTGGTCACCGACCGCCGCCAATTCCGGATATCGCGCCACCAGTCCGTTCATCAACGTATCGGTCTCGTCGGGGGAAAGCGGCTGGACCGGCAGGCCCGCCGGTTTGTTGACTCCGATCAGCGCATCGTCCTCAAACAGAATGACGGGACGAATGTGGGGATTGGGGAAGACCCGCAGATCGGCCGCCTCTTTCAGCGCCGTCACCCGGATCCGCATTCCCGTCCGGACCTTCATTCCCTTTGGAACGGGATGGCCGTTCAGCGTGACTGCTCCCTCCGCGATCGCCTGACGGCAGAAGGCGCGGGTGGAAGAGGGAAAACGGGCCGGCAGCACCTGATCCAGCCGCCGGCCCGCCTCTTCGGGAAGGATCTCCACGTTCAGATCCGAAAGCATCGCAAGAAACGTTACCCCTCTGTTCCCCGAACTTTGATGTGCAACTCCCGGAGCTGCTTCTCCGTGACCTCCGAAGGCGCGTTCATCATCAGATCCTGCGCTTTCTGGTTCATCGGGAAGGCGATCACCTCGCGGATGTTGTCGGCATCCGCCAGCAGCATCACCATTCGGTCAATGCCGGGGGCGATGCCGCCGTGGGGCGGCGCGCCGAACTTGAAGGCGTTCAGCAGGCAGGAGAACTTCTCCTCCACCACGCTGCGGTCATACCCCGCGATCTCAAACGCCTTGTACATGATCTGCGGAAGGTGGTTGCGGATCGCGCCGCTGGAGAGCTCCACGCCGTTGCAGACCACATCGTACTGGTAGGCGAGGATGTCGAGCGGGTCCTTGTTCAGCAATGCCTCCATCCCGCCCTGCGGCATGGAGAACGGGTTGTGCGAGAAGATGACCGCGCCGGTTTCCGGGTCCTGCTCGAACATCGGGAAATCGACGATCCAGCAGAAGCGGTAACCGTCCTTCTCGATCAGATCCAGCGAGGTGGCGATGTCGGTACGGACCTTGCCGCTGAGGATATGGACCAGCGGGGCCATATCGGCGACGAAGAAGAGCGCGTCGCCGGGTTCCATGCCGGTCAGCTGTTTGAGGGATTCGATCTCTTCGGCCGACATGAACTTCGCGATCGGGCCTTTGAACTCACCCTCTTTCGTCCACATCACATAGCCGAGACCCTTGCCGCCGTTCTCCTTCGCGAACGCTTCGCGTTTATCGAACCAGCTACGGGACTGCACCCCCACGATGCCCGGCACGCGCAACCCCTTCACCACGCCGCCCTTGGCGACGGTTGAGGCGAAGGCCTTGAAGCCGCTGTTCGCGAAGAGGTCGTTGAGGTTGACGAAGACGAGCGGGTTCCGCAGATCCGGCTTGTCGCTGCCGTACTTCATCATTGCCTCCCGGAACGGGATCCGGACCCACGGGGCGGGCGTGACCGGCTTCGAGGAGAAGGTCGCGAAGGTCTTGGAGATCACATCCTCGACCACGGCGAAAATCTCATCCTGCGTGACGAACGACATCTCGATGTCCAGCTGGTAGAACTCGCCCGGCGAGCGGTCCGCCCGCGCGTCTTCGTCACGGAAGCAGGGGGCGATCTGGAAATAGCGGTCGAACCCCGAGACCATCAGCAGCTGCTTGAAGAGCTGCGGGGCCTGCGGCAGGGCGTAAAACTTGCCGCGGTGCACCCGGCTCGGCACCAGGTAGTCACGCGCGCCTTCCGGCGAACTGCAGGTCAGGATCGGGGTCTGGTATTCGTTGAAGCCGTGTTCCCACATCTGTTGCCGGAGGAAGGCGATCACCTTCGAGCGGAGCAGGATGTTGGCGTGCAGGCCCTCTCGGCGCAGGTCGAGGAAGCGGTACTTCAGGCGCATATCCTCGCTCTCGTCCGCCTCGCCCGGAATATAGAGCGGGGTCTGCTCCGAGGGCGACTCGACGACGCACTCGTTGGCGACCAGTTCGATTTCGCCGGTCGGCAGGTCGGGATTGATCGTCTCCGCGTCACGCAGGGTCACCACGCCGGTGACGGTGATGACGGTTTCGAGTTTCGTGTGGGAGAGCGCCTCGAAGAAGGTACGGCTGGGGTGAACCACCACCTGGGTCAGGCCGTAATGGTCGCGTAAGTCGATGAACAGGATACCTCCGTGGTCACGGACCCGGAAGATCCAGCCGGAGAGCCGCGCGGTTTTCCCCGCGTCGGCCGCCCGGAGTTCGTTACACGTGTGGCTGCGATAAGGATGCATGCTCTCTTCTCTCTTTCAGGTTACTGCTGCGGTTGCTGCTGTTGCTGCGGTTCGACATGCTTGACATGCAGCGGATAGCGCATCCGCATCTTCTGGTCCAGCGAGACCTCGACCCAGTGCGTCCCCTCCTGCTTGAAGGGGATGTTGATGAACATCTCGACCGTCGTGGCCATCCGCTTCGTGTCGGGAAGGGTGATCTCGACCGACTGGCCTTCCGCGACCGGCGTCACCTCGTCCGGGGCGATGATGCGGGTCTTCTGGGTGAAGGTTCCCTCGCCCATGCACCAGCGGTTCACCAGACAGATCCGGGGGCAGACCGGCTGTTTCGCCGGAAGCGCCAACCCTTCGAAGATGCCGATCAGCATGAATTTTCCGTTCCGCTCCTGGCGGACATCATCACACAAGAGACTACTCTGAAGATCGGGAATCATTTGCTTGCTCCTTTGTTCCGTTTTGTTCATTACCCTCATGCTGCAACGGGCGAATCGGCCGCTTGCGCTTGCTGAAGAGATGGCAGGCGGCGTACATCACTCCGAATGTCAGCAGAAAAACAACCGCGCTGAAACGGGGATTCTTCATAATCCGGATAACGTTGTCCGGGATCATCTCCCCGAATTTCAGGAAAATCGCCGCCTGGATCACGGCGGCGCAAAAAGTCCAGAACGCGAACCGGCCGAAGGAGTAGCGGATCACTCCCGCGACGGAAAAGGTCAGCATCCGCGCGCCCGGCAGAAAGCGGGCCAGAAGAACGGTTTTCGCTGCGTGGTTCCGATAGTAGCTCTTCATCGACTGGAGCTGGAGATGGTCAAACCATCGGCGTTTGATGATGAACATCGAGGCGTACCGCCCGATCAGGTAGAGGCCGATATCTCCCGCCATCGCCCCGACCACCATGTTTCCGAACGCGAACAGCCAGCCCAGTTCCCCCGTCGCCACCAGCATCGAGACGATACACCGGGCGGGGTCTTCGACGAAACAGGAGCCGAAGATGATCAACACGCTCTGCAGCCACGGATTGGCCGAGAGATGTTCGCAAAACTGGGAAAACAGTTCTTCCATAGAGAATTCGCGAAGGGTAACATATTTTTAGGAATAAGACAACTTGAAATCAAAGGAAGGGAACGGTCGGGGCATGCGGGATGGCCGGGACGCCGTTCCGGGAGCGGACGTTTGGTGGCGGAGCCGAAATTTTTTTGCAAAAGGTGTGATTTTTCCCTTGCAAACGCATCCGGGTATGCGCTATATTGGCCCTACAACGAAAGAATGGTTTCGTTAAATATCGTGGCTGGATTTGCACCCCAGACGCGGTTTTTAGCGGAATTTGATGGTTATTGAAACGCAGTAGTATGTGAGGAGGGTTTTTTAATGAACCTGACTTCTAAGCGTGTGTTAGCGAGCCTGATGGCGATCGTCGGTTTATTCGCGATGAGCGCCAAGGCCGAACTGTTTCAGGATACGTTCGAAGCGGCCGAATCTTGGACGACAACACTTCAGGGCGAGAGCCCGTCAGTGTTTTATGCCATTGAAGGAACGCTGCTGAAGAACTACAAATCGTCCTATGAGGACAATGCTGGCTGGTTCCAGACCTTCCCGAATTGGGAAGTGACGGGTGGGACCGACAATTCGACGATCGTCGCGGGGACGTACGACTTCACGGCCGACTCCCGCCCGGCGCTGATTGCGGTTGACGCGGAGAACAATCCGATCACCACGACGGCCCAGTATCTGAATCTGAACACCGAAGGTGCGACGATTACCCGTAACGTCAACCAGACCATGGCCGCACCGGTCTATCTGGACACGATGATCAAATTCGCCAAGAGCGATGAGCCGCCGACGCTGGACGGTGAGTACAAACTCGCCCTCTATGTGAACGCGACCTCGAACCTGGTGGTTTGCTCGGCCGATGCAAATGGCGCGCAGCAAGTCTCTTCCGAGACCACGATGGTTATCGATCCTGAGCAGTGGTATCGTCTGACGATCCAGGCCGCCTTCTCCGAGGATATGATTCTCCCGATGTACAAAGTGTTTGTTAACGGGAATCAGATCGTCGCGGATGGCGTCTGCACGTACTTCGACGATGCGACCGCCAGCGATGAGACCTGGTTTGTGGGCTGCGATCCTGACGACACCTTCAAGTCCGTTTCGTTCCGCGGCACGGGCGCGTTGGATGATCTGACGGTTACGGATCAGGCTCCGATCCACACCGCTCCGACGACGATGACGATCACGGTTTCGTTTGATGACGACATTCTGGACGTCTACAACGGCGAGACGCTGTTGACGGCGGCCGGCGGGACGGCCACGGTTGAGTCTCCGGCTCAGCTGAAGGTCTTCGCGAAGGATTGGTATGTCATCGCCGATCCGACCGCCACCGATGCGACGATCGCCGACAAGGCGACGTTGGGTCTGGGCGATCTGGTCACGAACGTGAACTTCACGGCGACGGCGACGGCCTCCGGCGCGGCGGTTGCGATTGCCGCGGATATTATTCCCGAGGCGACGGTTGCCCCGATCGGCGGCGTTCAGCAGCCCGTCGGCAAGATCGCGAAGTGGGCGAACGGTTATAAGAGCGTGAACGAGGTCCTCACGGGCTTCGCGGATGAGACGAGCGATCTCTACAACCGCTACCTCATGAACATCACGAGCGACGAAACCGCGGTTCCGACGCTGACGATCGATGCGATCGAGTACACCGACGCCGGTGCGGTCATCACGGTTGTCACGAACGACGCGAACTTCGACTTCGCCGATATCAACGGTACGCTCACGGTTCTGGCGGGTAGCGATCTCGCCAACCTGCAGGCCGTCGATCTCGACGCGAGCGCGGTTGTTGTGAATGGCGCAGAGGCGACCATCACGGTTCCGGCTGCCGCCGGCAACTTCATCCGTGCGGTCGTGAAATAAGCGACTGCCGTCAGTTGCAAAACCAAAAAAGAGGATCCGCTTCGGCGGGTCCTCTTTTTTTTGGCGGCACGGGACTGACGGGACCACCGAGACCACCGGGACGGGCGGGACGAACGGGACGGGGCACTGCCGCGGATGTCTTGGGCATCTCGGGGCGCCCGTCTCGGCAAAAAAAAGGGAGGGATGGGCGTTGGCCCATCCCTTCCTTTTCGCAATTGCGTTTCCTGTCTGGCGGTTAGCCCTCGAGGACATCGACCTTGATCGTCGGGATCACATCAGCGTGGAGTTTCACCGGCACCTCGTAGGTTCCGATCTCCTTGAAAGCCTCTTCCAGCTGGATTTGGCTCTTGTCCAGCGCGATGCTCTTCGCCTCAAGCGCCTCAAGGATTTCCTGCACGCCGACGGAGCCGTAGAGGCGGGTTCCGTCAACAGTCTTGGCCTTGATCGTCACGACGAGGCCACCCAGCTTGCCGGCCTTGGCTTTCGCCTCGGCGAGCTGCAGGCGGGCGAGTTCCTCGCGCTCCTTGCGCAGCTTCTCCAACCGGCGGAGGGCGTATTTCGTCACGGGAGCGGCGAGATCCTGCGGGAGGAGGTAGTTACGCGCGTAACCATCCGCAACCTTCACGACATCGCCCGCTTTACCGAGGTGTTCGACATCCGACAACAACAAAAGTTCAGTCGCCATTGTTCAATTCCCTTTCAACGGACTAAGCCAACAAACCCATGTTCCGCGCCCGGCGAACACCCTTCTTGATCTGCCGCTGCTGGGCGGCGGTCACGCCCGTGATGCGGGCGGGGATGATCTTGCCGTATTCGGTCACGAAACGACGAAGCACCTCGACATCGTTGATATCGACGATATCGCTCGGATCCAACGCCGGCTGCCGTTTGCGGTTCGGCGTCACATCGCGGTCACGGTTGTCCCGATCCATTCGGGAATTGTTTTTTCTCTGCATGGCCATAAGAATCAATCCTCTCTTCAATCTGTACGGTTAGAACGGCAAATCATCCGGATCGTCGACCGACGAAATGGGCTGCGCGGAAATGGGGGCGTCCGCCATGGGGGCGGAGGCCGCCGGTTGCGGCGCGGCCGGGGCGGCGCCGTCTTCGCGCCGCTGTCCCTGCGGGAGGAACTGGACCGTATCGGCGCGGACGCGCAGGCGGCTCCGTTTCTCTCCCTGTTGCGTGGTCCATTGATCCATCTGGAGGCGGCCCTCGACCAGGACACCCCGTCCTTTGGCGAGGTACTGGGCGCAGTTTTCCGCCGCGCGGTTCCAGACGTTGACATCCACATAGCAGACCACCTCGCGGGTTTGTCCGGTGGATTTATCGAGCCAGTTTTCAGAAATGGCCAGCGAAAAATCGCAGACTTTCGCCCCCGACGGAGCGGTCCGGAGCTCCGGATCGCGGGTCAGGTTGCCCATCAAGATGACTTTGTTGAAAGATGCCATGGTGGATTACCGTTCTGTCCTGACGTTCGTTTAGGCTTCCGTCCCTTCGGCGGCAGGCGCGTTTTCAGCCGCGGCCGCTTTCTCCGCCTCGCGGGCGGCGCGGGCGGCTTCGCGGGCCGCGCGCTCTTCCGCCTGTTTGGCGATCTTCTCCTCACGGCGGAGGTCAACCACCGTGAACTGCACGCGGAAAACCTCCTCCATCAGATGGTAGCGGTTCGTCAGCGTGGTGATAGCGGCGGGTTCCGCCTCGAAACGGATGCGGACGTAAACGCCGCAATCGCGTTTGTGCATCAGGTGCGCGAAGGTCTTCTTCCCGAGGATCTCTTTGCTGAGCACATTCCCGTTCACGCGGGTGATTTCCCCGCAGGCCTTCTCGATCAGCTGATCCAGCACTTCGTCTTTCGCCGACCCGGCGAAGATATACAAACCAGTGTACGTTTTCATCGTGAAAAATCCAGTCTCACTTCCGGTCTTCCGCGGCGGGGGCCTCGTCGGCGCTCCACCCGTTGTACCGGTTCATTGCCTCATTCAAACCCTTCTCAAGAAGGACAAGCACCGCTTCTGAAGCCGTCTGCTCCATCGCCTGGACAAGGGTGCGCCTTTCGGCGTCGAACTTGCCCAGCACGTGATCGATCAGGGAGCCGTATTCGCGGCGTCCCACGCCCAGCCTGATCCGCGCGAAGGCGTCGGTCCCCAGGCATTGGATCACGTTTCCCAATCCGTTGTGCCCGCCGTTGCTGCCGCCACCCCGAATCCGTAACCGCCCCAGGGGCAGGTTCACGTCGTCCGAGATGACCACCAGATCGCCGGGGGTTCCCCCGAAGTAGTTCAGCAGGGGCCCGATGCTGGTTCCGCTCAGATTCATGAAGGTCTGGGGCTTCACCAGCAGCAGCGGTTCTCCCGCAAAGGCGGTACGGACGGTCTGCGCGTGGAACTTCGAACTGTTCTTCCAGCCGGAACCCAGTTTTTCCGCCAGCAGATCGACAACATCAAACCCGACGTTGTGCGGTGTGTTCGCGTACTCCTGTCCGGGGTTTCCCAGTCCGGCAACCATCTTCACGCGGCCCGATCCCTCCCACTACTTCTTCTTCGCGTCGGCCGGTTCGGCGGCGTCTGCGTCATCCTTCTTGCCCTTGGCGATCACCTCGGGTTCGGCGGCGGCGTCGGTGGGCTCCTCAACGGTCTCTTCCTTCGGCGCGGCGACCGTCGCGACGGCCATGCGCTCTTTCCCGATGACCAAGGTGTACTTGGCGTCCAGCGGGATCTCACGGGCGAACAGCGACTCGCCCAGCTTCAGGTGGGAAACATCCACGGTGAACTCTTCAACCACATCCGCCGGGAGGCACTCGACCTCGATATGACGGAGAAGCTGCTGGAGAATGCCGCCTTCCTGCTTCACGCCTTCCGGTTCGCCTTCGAGGCGGATCGGGACCTGGACGTGGATCTTGGCGTTCATGTCGATCTCGCCGAAGTCGACGTGGATCGGATCGCTGGTCAGGGGGTGGAACTGGATCTCGCGCATCAGCGCGTGGATCTCGGAGTCACCCACCAGCAGCGACAGCAACAGCTGCTCATCGCCGTGGCGCTTCAGGAGGGCTTTGAAATCGTGCTGGTTGATCTTCAGCAGCGTCGTGCCGCCCCCGATGCGGTTGATTGCCGCGGGAACGAAACCCGCGCGGCGCAGACGGCCTGCGGCGGCGGAACCCGACTCGGTCCGCTCCTCGGCCTTGATGCTAATCGTTTCTTTCGACATTTCGTATCCTTTGTTGGCTCGTCGGGCATCTCCTGTCATGCCGCCCGTCTTCCCCGCTCCCGGAGGTCAACCCATTCTCCGGTGGGGCTCTCTGAGGCAAGCCCGGTTCCCGCCCTTGGCCGGTTTGTTGCGTCCGTCCGGCCGCCGTTCCCCCTAGTGGTTGAACAGCGAACTGACCGACTCGTCATTGTGGATGCGGCGAATCGCCTCGCCCAGCAGGCCGGCCACGGAAAGCACCTTCACCTGGACGGGCAGTTTGCCCTCGGTGAGATCCTTCCGGAGCAGGATGGTGTCGGTCACCACCAGCTCGGTCAGATACTCGCCCGCTTCCATCAGGCGTTCCATACCCTTATCCGTCAGGGGAGCGTGGGTCACGGCCGCCCGGATGGAGGTCGCACCATGCTCCTTGAGGATCTTGGCCGCCGCGCACAGCGTCCCGCACGTCGTGGTCATGTCATCAATCATGATCACGTCACAGCCCTCAACGTCACCCACGACACTGAAGGCGTCCACTTCCGCGTCTCCTAACCTCTGCTTCGCCACAATCGCCAGGCCCGTGCCCAGCAACTGTGAATAAGTATAAGCCGTTTTAGCCCCTCCGGTATCGGGCGACACGACAAGCGGCTTATTGAGCTTGAGTTCTCGCAGGTAGCTCACCAATACCGGCGAGGCGTGCAGATGGTCGACGGGAATATCAAAAAAGCCTTGGATTTGCTGGGCGTGGAGGTCCATCGTCAGGACCCGATTCGCACCGGCGGCCACCAGCAGATTGGCCACCAGTTTCGCGCTGATCGGCACGCGCGGCTGGTCTTTGCGGTCTTGACGGGCGTAGCCGTAGTAGGGCAGAACCGCCGTGATGCGCGCCGCGGAACCCCGCCGGACCGCATCGATCATGATCAGCAGCTCCATCAGCATCTCGTTGGGCTGGCCGCAGATCGGCTGAACCAGAAAGACATCCTTCCCACGGATGTTGTCAATGATCTTGACATGGATCTCGCCGTCCAAAAAACGCCGGATCTGGATCTTCCCCAACTGCCCGCCGAGATGCTCCATCATCTTCTCGGCTAACGGCAGATTCGCTGTGCCAGAAAAAACTATCATGTCTACGCTCTTTTCTGTTTCGGGCGCAACCCCACGGTTGGTTGCCCGAGGTGGACTCGAACCACCTCAAACAGCGTCAAAGGCTGCTGTGCTGCCATTACACCATCGGGCATGTTTGCGCCACCACATGCCAAAGACCCGTTCCGAGCCTCCGGCTGACCGCTTCTCCATGCGCTTCGTCACGGACCAACCCGAAGACGGAGGCCCCGCTTCCGGACAGCAACACCCCCAGACAGCCCGCCTCCTTGAGAAGCCTCGCCGTCTGGGCAACCTGCGGATATCCTTCGAATACCGCCTGCTGCAGCCCGTTGTAAAGTCCTTCCGCCGCCGCGTCGACCTGACACGCCTGAATGAAAGAGGTCATATTATGCAAAATATCGGGGGAGTTCGTCAAGTCCCCTCTCCATCTTTTAAAGACTTCCGGGGTGGAGCACATGATCCCGGGATTGGCGATGACCACCCAGAATCCCCGCCGGGGGGGCTGCCCTCCCATCTGGAAGAGACTCCGGACCCGCTCGCCCCGCCCCTCCATCAGGACCGCCCCGCCATGCACCAGGGCGGGAATGTCACTCCCGAGTTCGGCCCCCAGATCCTCCAGGATCCCGACCGGCAGGCAGAGTCCCCACAGCCGGTTCAGCCCGTGCAGCACCCCCGCCGCGTCGGCGCTCCCGCCGCCCAGCCCCCCTCCGATCGGGATCCGCTTGTGGATGTGGATCCGGACTCCGCCCTTGACCCCGTACCGCTGTTTGATCAGCTTGGCGGCCCGGAACGCCAGGTTCCGGTCCATCGCCCCGATCCGCGCGACATCCACCCCCTGCCCGAAGGTGAGGGTCAGGGCGATCTGCGAGAGGGTCGGCGTCAGGGTGATCGTGTCGGCCAGCGAGACGGGCATGATGATGCTTCGCAACTCATGGTACCCGTCGGGGCGTTTCCCGAGGACTTCGAGCGTCAGGTTGATCTTGGCCCGCGCCTGGACGACAATCGCTGGATCCGGTTCGTTCATGGGTGTTGACCGCGGACGTAGGCGGTCTGGCCTTCCTCATGGTAAGAGCTGCGGACAAGGGGCGCGCTGGCGACAAACCCGAACCCGACCGATTCGGCGTAGGCCTTGACCGCGTCAAATTCCTCCGGCGTGACGTACCGCGCCACGGGCAGGTGCCGGGAACTCGGCTGGAGGTACTGGCCGGCGTAGAAGATCCGGCAGCCGGCCGCGTAGGCGTCATCGATGGTCCGCCGGACCTCCTCCAGGGTTTCGCCCAGCCCCAGCATGACGCTGGTTTTGGTGACCAACCCCGCCTCCGCCGAGCGGCGCAGCACCGCCAGCGAGCGGGCGTAGTCCGCCTGGGGCCGGACATCGGGATAGAGCCGCGGCACGGTTTCGAGGTTGTGGCCGAAGACCGCGGGGCGGGTACGGATCACCCGGTCGATCGCCGCCGGGTCACCCTTGAAATCGGGCACCAACACCTCGACCAGGATGCCGGGTACGGCCTCATGGACCGCCTCAACCGTCCGCGCCCAGTGTTCCGCGCCGCCATCGGGCAGGTCATCGCGGGTGACGCTGGTCACCACCACGAACGAAAGTTTCATCGCCGCGGCGGCATTGGCGAGATTTTCCGGTTCGGCCGGATCGGGCGGCAGCGGTTTTTCCACATGGCCCACGGCACAGAATTTGCAGTTGCGGGTGCAGCGGTTTCCCAGGATCATGAATGCCGCGGTGCCGCGGTGCCAGCATTCACACAGATTCGGACACTGAGCCCCGCGGCAGACCGTATTGAGCGCATTGACTTTGAGGAG
>DBXN01000092.1:0-993 GCA_002309585.1 Verrucomicrobia bacterium UBA1211 | reverse complement strand
TTACGGTTTGGAGATCACGATCGTGGCATTGCTGCCGCCGAAGCCGAAACTGTTGCTGATGGCATGGCGGATGTCGACTCCGAAACGGGTTTCCCGAACCAGATCGGCCCATTCCAGACCGTCTTCCGGATCATCCAGATTGGCGGTCTTGGAGATAAACGAATGTTCGATCATGAGCGAGGTGAAAATCGCTTCCACTGAGCCGGTCGCGCCGATCATGTGGCCGGTCATGGATTTGGTGCTGTTGATGGCAATGGAACGGTCGCCGAATACATTGCGGATTCCCTCGAGTTCAACCGGGTCTCCGACCGGGGTGGCGGTGCCGTGCGTATTGACATACGTCACATCGGAAGGCTTCAATCCGGCATTGGCAAGCGCCCGGTTGATCACATCCGCCACCGCGGGTGCATCGGGAGTCACCATATCGGTGGCATTGCTGTTGGACGCATATCCGGTGATGATTGCTTTGGGCTGGGCGCCGCGTTTCAACGCGTGTTCTTCGCTTTCCAGAACCAGCATCCCGGCGCCGTCCGCCAGAACGAAGCCGTCCCGTCCTTTGTCGAACGGACGGCTGGCGCATCCCGGACGGTCGTTGTAATGGGTGGAAAGTGCACGCATGGCTCCGAACCCGAGCGACTGTCCCCAGGACAATTCTTCGGAACCGCCGACGAGGACGATGTCATATTCCCCGGCCCGGATCAGGCGGACTCCTGCGATGATGGCCAGCGCACTGCTGGTGCAGGCACAACTGATGTCGTAGCTTTCACCCGTGGTGCCGAAAAGAAGCGACATATTGGCAACCGCACAGGACGGCATGATCCGTGGCACGGAAAACGGTGAACAGGAGCGGATCTTGCGGGTTTTGTCATAATTGGTAAGATTTTTGTAAACCGTATCATACGAACTGCTGGCACAGCCGTTGACCATGGCGATCCGGTGATCGGGAAGATTTTCCGGAGTAAGGCCGGCTTCCATGAACGCTTCATAGGCGGG
>DBXN01000132.1:1337-3177 GCA_002309585.1 Verrucomicrobia bacterium UBA1211 | reverse complement strand
ATTTCGCATTGGTAGATGAGCCGGTCAAAGGCGGCGCAGACGTAGGCGACGCCCTCCTTCTCCTGGCTGTGGAAATCGAGCAGGCGGTCATAAAGGGCGAGTCCCCGTTTGCCGTCGGGATCCTTCAGGGTTTCTCCGTAGAAGGTGATGATGTCATGGACGGCGAGGTCAAAGAGGGTCGGACGGTAGCTGTCCGGCATGTCGGTCTTCGGGAAGAGGCGGTCCCATGTCTCGACCGGGAAACGCTTCAGCTCCTCCTCATGGGCGAGGACCTTTTCGAACTGTTTCTCCAATGTTTCGTTGATCTTCTCGGCGGACCACGGGGGACGGTTGGTCGCGGCGGCGTCATCCAGGCGTGTCGGCTTCGCGCCACCCCACCGCCTTTGCTTGGTGTGCTGGTCATAGACATGGGCGAGATAGAGCTGCATGACGCCTTGAAGCTCCGCCGGAGCGGCATCAATCCGTTTGGTGAGCGCAGCGAGCGTGACATCGGGATCCGGCGATTCCTCCGTCACCGCCCATTCCGCGGCGGTTCGCATCAGCATCGCCGCCATCGCGTCGGGCCACCGTTTGGCGGCGATGGCTTCGGTCTCGATACGGGCGTAGAGATTCGTGGCGGTCCGGGGTTTCCCCTCTAGTAGATCGGCATTTTGCGCGCGATCCCACTCCTCCTCGAAGTTAAACTCCGCGAGCGCGCATCCCGCGCTGACGAACAGGACGAAAACAGAACTGAAAAGGGCTTTCCTTGTCATCTCGTCACCTCCGAATCATGATCATTCAAGACATCGTTATTGTCCCATAATCGAGGTTTGCGCCGCAAGAACGAATTTCGGCCTTTTCGGGCGAGTGCCCAGGCGGGACGGGATTTCCTTCTCCCCATACCCCGTCCGATTTGGTACACTGCGAACCATGAAACTTTTCAGAACAACAGGAACATGTTCGGAAGCTATCCGTTACGAGGTGACGGATGGCGTTGTGACGGCTTGCCAATTCGTCGGGGGATGCCCCGGCAACACCCAGGCGGTCGCGAAACTGGTGATCGGCAAGAAGGTCGAGGAGGTGATTGCGCTGCTGAAGGGTATTCCCTGCCGCAACGGCACATCCTGCCCCGACCAGCTGGCGCGCGCCTTGGAAGCGGAGCGCCAGCCGCCTTCCGGGGTGATCCTTACGCCTTGATCACCCGTCCTATTGCGCGATGCCCAAGGCGACTTCCAACGCGATCAGGCTGTAGGAGGTCGCCAGAACCGGATCATTTTCCCACCACCGGTTGCTCTCGTTGGTCCAAAACCCTTCGGGGGATTGGAGCGAGATGATTTTACGGATCATCGCTTCCCGCCATGCGATGGCATCGCCNNTGCGGAATGGAATCCGCGCCGAGCGCGTTCAACGCCCGGCTCATGACATCATAATAGAAGTAAAGACCGTTTATACCCTGACCGGGATTTTCATCCAGTGTCCAGTGTTTCGTACAGAAGTCAAAGGCGGAAATCACGCGCGGATCGCTCTTGGTCAATTGGCAGTGGATGAGGGAGAGCATGCCGACATAGGTGATGGAGCCGTAGGAGTTGAGTGTCGGGCGGCCCATCCCGCCTGCGCCGCCGGCTCCTCCCCGTCCGCCGCCGCCCGGCGCCGTCCGGGTGTAGACAAACCCGCCTTTGTCTTCGCCTTCCCGCTGCTGCATGCGCGTGACGTACTTGAGCGCGGCATCCCAATTCAAGTCGGCGTGTTTTTCGCCGGCGGGCCGGTTGTCCTCCAGGTTCTGCGTGCGCCGCATGGCGTCGATGGCGGAACCGGTGTTGTTCATGTCCGTGTAGCGGCGTCCGCCCTGGTCATAGCCGAA
>DBXN01000132.1:905-1280 GCA_002309585.1 Verrucomicrobia bacterium UBA1211 | reverse complement strand
CGCCCGGTGGCGTGAAGCCCCATCATGCAGACCGACGTGTTGTAATTGCCTAACCCCGCGCCGCCGCGCCGCGGATCCGGTACGTAGATGCCGCCGTCCGGCTGCGCCTTGCTCAGGACAAACTTGACCGCGTTATTGATCGGCTTGGCGTAGCGGGGATCCTTCGCGGCGGAGAGCGCCCAGATCGGAAGGCCCGTCAGGGCCGGGAACCGGTCGTTGGACCAATAACCGCCCTCCTTCTGCTGGCTAACCAGCCACGTCAACCCCTTGTCGAGCGCCGCTTTCGCCTCTTTCTCCAGATCCGCGGGCAACGTGCGTTCCGCCGCCATCATTCCCGTTGCGCCCATGACCGACAAACATGCGATTAACCTGAGT
>DBXN01000132.1:0-862 GCA_002309585.1 Verrucomicrobia bacterium UBA1211 | reverse complement strand
TTCCACCCCTCAACCGTGAAGACCGGCTTTTGCCCGCCGGCATCCTTCTCGGCGAAGTCGAAGGTGATCTCCCGCGTTTCGCCGGGCATCAGCGCGATGTAGTTGTCACTGTAGTAGACCGGCAGGATACGTTCGCCGTTCGGCTTCGCCGCCTTGACGCGCACCATCAGGGCGGGGACGTCGGAGGTGTTGGCCACGCGGAGTGTTCCGCGCATCTGCCCGCCCTCCCGCGTCAGCCGGGAACGGCGGATGGAAACCGTCGCGTCCGCGATATGCGCCAAAACCCGGTAATCGAGATAACTCTCACGGTTCATCCAGGTGAAATTGTCGGCGATCTCCTTTCCGGAGGGATCGGTGACGGTCGCGCGGACAAACTGGATCGGCGTCGCGCCTTTGATGATGGGCAACTTCTCCCACGCCTTCCGGCTGTCGGGCGGCAGGGTTTCCTTCACGGAGGCGTGATGGATCCGCTTGCCGTGCAGGTCGAACACCGTGACCGTGAAGGTCAGGTTCTTGCGTTCATCCGGCGTGGCGTTGGAGAGCCAGAGGGTCGCGTCGCGCGGATCGAGAATTACGTTTATCGGTTGGTTGGCCTTTTTCGCCCCGAAGTAGCCGGCGTTGGTGTCATAGTAGTAGTCATAGGTCTGCCAGACCATCGATGGCCAGCAGGGATGGCTNNTGGCTCATCCACATGAGGATCCCGTTCCGCCGTCCCGTGTACATCGCCTCGAAGAGCGCTTTGTGGTTCTCGTAGTTGACCCACTGCGCGGTTGTCGCGAAGGATGCCAGATCTTTCGGCGCGGCGTAATGGCGGTTCATGTAGTCCAGAAACGCGCCGCCGCCCTGCGCCCCGTTCTTGGTG
>DBXN01000040.1 GCA_002309585.1 Verrucomicrobia bacterium UBA1211 | reverse complement strand
TGCGGCGACATGGACTTCAAGGTGGCCGGCACGCGCAAGGGCATCACGGGCTTCCAGGTCGACCTGAAGCTGCGCGGTCTCACATGGGACATCGTGGAAGGCGCGTTGGAGCGCGCGCGGAAGGGCCGCGAGCAGATTTTGGACTTCATCGCGGGTGTCCTGCCTGCGCCGCGGGCGGAGCTTTCGCCGCTGGCGCCGCGGATCACCACCATGACGATCCCGAAGGACAAGATCGGCGCGCTGATCGGTCCGGGCGGCGCGAATATCCGCCGGATCTGCGAGGTTTCCGGCGCCCAGATCGACATCACCGAGGAGGGCGAGGTCGGCGTGGTCAGCATCTTCGCGAACAACGCCGAGTCGCTGAATATCGCCCAGAACGAGGTTGCCGCCGTCGCCGCCGAGGCGGAAGAGGGCAAGCTCTACGAGGGCAAGGTGACCGGTATCAAGGAGTTCGGCGCGTTTGTCGAGATTCTGCCCGGCAAGGACGGCCTCTGCCACATCAGCGAGCTTGCGGACCGCCGGATCGGGAAGGTTGAGGATGTTTGTAAGGTGGGTGACAAGATGTGGGTCAAGTGCATCGGCATCGATGACCGCGGCCGCATCAAACTCAGCCGCCGGGAGGCGATGCGCGAACTTGACGCGCAGAGCCAGCAACAGTAAGTCACACAATCCATAAAGGAGGAAACGATGGAGATCTTTATTCTGAAAACGGCGGAGGAGGCGAGCCGCATCGCCGGCCGGTTTGTGAATGAAGCCATTAAGAAGAATCCGAAGACGGTTCTCGGTCTGGCGACGGGAAGTACCCCCTTGATGCTCTACAAGGAGATGTATACGGCCTGCCAGGCGGGTCTGGACTACAGCCAGGTCCGGTCGTTCAACCTTGACGAGTACTACGGGCTGGATCCCCAGCATCCGCAGTCCTACCGCCGGTTCATGAACGAGAACCTGTTCAACCACCTGAACATCGACATCAACAACACCCGTGTGCCGGATGGTCTGGCGAAGGATTGCGCGGCGGCTTGCGCGCAGTACGAGGCCGACATGAAGGCCGCCGGCGGTGTGGATATCCAGGTCCTCGGCATCGGCAGCGACGGGCACATCGGCTTCAACGAGCCGGGTTCCTCGCTGGTTTCCCGTACCCGTCTGGTCACCCTGACCCCGCAGACGATCCGCGACAACGCCCGCTTCTTTGAGAAGGAAGAGGACGTTCCCCGGTACGCCGTCTCGATGGGCGTCGGGACCGTGATGGAGGCGAAGACCTGCCTGATGCTCTGCTTCGGGGCCAACAAGGCCAAGGCGGTTAAGGGTATGATCGAGGGAGGCATCTCCCAGTTCAATCCCGCCTCCGCCCTCCAGATGCATCCGCATACCCTCGTCTTCCTGGACGAAGCGGCGGCCGCCGACCTGGAACTCAAGGATTATTACCGCTGGGCGTCGGAACATCCCGCTACATTATAGGCGATCTGATTCCCGATTGAAAACGGAGGCGGCCCGGGCGTAAGCGTCGGGCCGCCTCCGTTTTTCGGGAGAGTGCTGGGCGCCATTCACCATCGAAGTTAGGGATGAAAACAACTTTTCTTGTCCGTGCGGGCTAACTCGCCCGCGCACACCTGCCGTTCTTGAAAACGCTTCGCGCCATTTTAACCCCTTTGCAAATCGCGCCCGATTTGCTAAAATCCCTTTATTCGTTGTAGGTGGCATAAGAAAGGAGTCGGAGAATGAAGCGATCGGTCTCTTTTTTCGGTAAGGTGCTGGCGGTTGCGTTGACCGTGTGTGGTGCGTTGGAAGTGTCTGCGTTGCAGAATGTGTATTCGACACCCGGTTATGTCTTCGGTGTGTTCGACACCTACACAACGGGGAATATGTCCTACGTCCCGACCACGCCGACACTCGCGTTCGAGGGCGCGACGCTGGAGGAGCTGGAGCCGCTGATGTTCGGTGGCTGGATGTGCGGTGCCTGGATTTCCGGGAAGGGCAATGTCCGTTCTTATTTCACCCATGCCTACCGCGACGCGGGCGGAATCCTTCAGTTTCTGGTGGTGGAGATCACGATCAATGATTCGAATCTGATCAAGGGCGTGGTCATCAAACTGACGCAGGGCGAGGGCGGGGTGTACGCCCAGGCGGTCTTCTCGGGGTATCGGTCGGGTGGAACGCTTACGGATACTGATTTCGTGAGCATTTCCGAGAGCGGCGACCTGTCGTTCAACTACACGGCGGGGTCTGTCGCCACGGAATATGAGGGCGGCGGGTATGGCGTCTGCGCCTTTAACGCGATGCTGTGGATTCCGAAAGCCGCGCCGATGCTGGTTTTCAAGAATCCCGCGGGATCGCCGGTGCTTCGGGTGGACGATATCAAGAATTACCGGTTCTCCGGCATTACCGCGGGCAGCTCGATTTTCCCTGTGAAATACACGCGCGTCGAGGCGCAGAATAAGTTCATCACCTATGAGGATGGCGTCGCCACGAAAATCCGGCTGGAGATGCAGCTGCTGGATGACCGGTATCTGAAGTGCCCGATCGTGGAGCTGACCAACGGCGAGGGCGGCGTTTACGCGCAGGTGATCGCGGCGCGCTATATGACGGTGTCGGGTTCGGTCGCGCTGGGTGACCCGTTTGTGGATGCCGAGGGGAACTATCTGGGCAATAACAGCAATATCGCAACTACGCCGATCGAGGGCGGGTATGGCGTCGCGGGGCTTGAGGCGAGCGCCACCGACGCGATGACCTATGTGTTGGACAGCTCGAAGAGTTGGAGCGCGATGACGGGCAACGCCAATGCGGTTAACAACGCGTTGCTGGATGTGACCATCGTTGTGACCGGGGCCGATCCCACACTTACCTTCGACACGCCGGTCAACGTGCATTCATTTGTTGTCGAGGCGGCGGCCGGAAACGGTGTCACCTTCTCGCGGGCGGATGGCGTCGTGCCTCCCACAGCGACGTTCTGGAATGTGAGCGGGGTCTCCGGAGCGGTCACATTCAACGGCTTTACCCCCGTTACAGACACAAGCACCGCGAACATCCAGCCGAACAGCGCGAGCACGCTCGTCTTCAATGGCGACCTGAACGGCCTCTTGCCTTATAACGCGGCGGTCGCGGTGCCTTGCGCGGCGTTTGTCTTCGGCGGGACGCAGGCCTTCTCCAACATCGGGTTCGTGCGGGCGGGTACCGTCCCGATCACCCTGACCGGTACCACCGCTTTCACCGGGACAACCACGCTCGCCGCAGGGCAGACGCTGACCGTTGCCTCCGGCGGGGCAATCGCCCTGGACGGGGCGATGCGCGCCAACGGCGCGGGCGGTTTCCTGAGGCTTGCGGACGGTGCCAGCATCCAGCCGCTCGGCCCGAATGTCACGTTCGCGTCGAATGTGACGTTGGAATTGCCGGAGACGGGTTATGCCTCCGTGAAGGTGCCGTCAGATGTGGCGGACGCTTCCATCAGCCTTGTGCCCGATCAGTTTGCGGGCGGCGACCGGCTTGTGCTGGATGCGGGCGTGTTGCATGCCGTGAGCGGCGAAGAGGCGTTTCTTGCCGTGGCGAATGGCGGGACGTTGGTCATTACCGTCTCCGACGCACTGATCCACTCCGGTTACACGTCGGTGGCCGAAGTGCTGGAAGGCGGCGTGATCCGGTTTGTCGCGGAAGATGGTACAGAGGTCGGAATCGGACGCCCTGAAATGGCTGTTCTGCCTGGGACCGACTCGGCGGTCTGGTCGCCCGTCGAAGGAAACGACCGGTCGTTTGATTCGGCGGTACACTGGTCTACGGGATCGACCCCGCCAGAGGGATCGGACGTCTCGGTTCTCGCCGGGGATAGGGGTTCAGCCACGGTTGAGATTTGGCGGAGCCAGCAGTTCGGACAGATCACCCTCGGGCAGAATGCCGAGATCGTTTTCACCCTCGGGCAGCCCGATTCCGGCATGTCGCTGACGGCGGGAACCCTCGCCATCGCGGACGGCGCGAGCGCGACCATCCCGATCGCCTCGTTCAACTGTACGGCGGTCATGCTCGGCCACGACTCCGTTTTGCGTCTTGTGGGTGAGCCGGGCGTTGAGCAGACCTTCTCGGCGGCGATCGGCTCGACCTCCAATGGACGGATCGAAATCGTGAGTGGAACGGTCATTCTGGATCAATTCAGCACGTACAAGGGCGGAACCCTCATCCGGAGCGGCGCGACTGCGAAGGCGGGCGCCTCCCGCACGGTGGTGGACGGCGTGTACTGCGGTGCGTTCGGCCAGATGGTCGCCGGAAACGTTATCACGGTTGAGGCGGGCGGCGCGTTCGATTCCGCGGGAAGGCCCGATATGAACTACTACCTGAACTTGGCGGGCGGGGGATTCGATTGGGACGACGAGACCGTCTCCGGCGCGCTCTTCAACTCCGGCGCGAATTTGAATACGGACTTCTCTCAATTCTACGGTCTGGCGTTGTCGGATGACGCGGTGGTCCGTGCGGACAACGCCTTCGCCCTCGTGGCGCGCGGCCACGCCGGAACCCTCTCGTTGGCACTTGGCGACCATACCCTCACGAAGACCGGGACAAACATCTTCGCTCTCGCTTCGGGCGATGGCGTGAGTGTGAGCGGTTCCGGTACCGTCTCAATCGAGGAAGGGACCCTTCTGCTGGATAAGGGCTCGATGAACGCTTCCAGTGCCCAGCTCCGGATCGGGCCGAATGGTTGTTTTGAGACCTTCCGGAGTGCGACATTCCAGACGATTGAGAACAACGGCGTGATCGACATCACTTCCCCGAGGGACATCGATGTCACGATCGCCGGAACCTACTCCGGCAACGGGATCGTCAATAAGTACGGTCAGGACTTCACGGCGTACATGCGGGTGAATAACGCTTCGAGGGGTACGGTGAATGTGTATGAGGGCCGCTACTGCCTCTCGGGCGTCACGGCGGTCTCCGGCAATCCGTATACCCTCAATACCGAGGAGGAACCCCATGCGAACAACTTGGTCATCGTGCATGACGGCGGCCAGCTCGACATGAACGGGGTTTACGATGCGACTTTGAGCGTTGTGCTTGCGGGCCAGCAGGGGGACAGTGATCCCTTCCTCTGCGGCGCGCTTGCGAACCGGGGCGGCGCGATGGCGGACAATAAATGCCAGATCGTCCAGATCACCCTCACCACGAACGCCCTCGTGTGCGGCACCGCCAACTACGGTATCCTTGCGCCGAGTTACAAGCCTTCCCGTCTGGATCTTGGCCCCCATACGATGCGGCTCTGTACCCAGGCCAACTTCTGGATGGTTAACGTTGACATCACCGGCACAGGTACGATCGCCGTGGAGCAGGGGACGTTGGACTTCCGGAAGAATCCCTCGCGCGGAAACGACTGGACGCTGGATGTGGGGGTCAACGGTCTGATCAACGTCGCCCAGACCTTCTCGGTCTCGAATCTCGTCTTCAGCGGCGGGATCGCGGGCGGAACTTCGCTCATCACGGTCCTCGGGACTTACCGGCCTGACAGCGCAACCTTGCCGAACGTCATGCTTTCAGGTCCCGGCGCGGGTATCGATGTCAGCGGCATGACCCAGCCGTGGGACGCGGAGGCTTCAGGTGAACTGATTTATTCGCCCGGAACAACCGTGACCGTCTATCTCGGCGACCGTGAGGTCAAGGGCGACGAGCAGCTGATCAAGTGGTCTGAGATCCCCGACTACGTGACCCAGTGGAAACTCGACCTTCAGGGGAGAGACTTGCAGCTGGTCACCCGCGGCGATGGGCTCTACCTCTCCCGCTCCGGCACCGTCCTTATCTTCAAGTAGGTCTGTGCCGCGTGTCAGAATCAGTAACGTGATGAGACCGGAAGCGTCAAGAATATTCATTCTTCATGCTGAACGGTCTCCGATGTACGTCTGCGCGAAGAAGTTCGGCTTTTCGCGTAGATGGGATTTCGGATGATTCCGGCTCATCCCAAGTAAGGCAACACGGCCAGCGGCCCAGAGTGTCGCCCCACGCGGCGGATTAGACTACCTCCCAATGCCCACCTTTGCCTCGGATTTTCTTGTTAGTTTTCTCGGTAGTTTTCTTGATAGTTTCGCCGCACTCCATCCCTTCTCGGTCACTTTTTTAACTGATAAATGAGATTTGTCATACCTCTAGGACATTCTATGGAGTTCAAATTCGAGCCGTCCGTCTCCAGGGTTACATAGATTTTATAATGTCCACCAGGATAACATTCATCGTTTGTTTCTCGCTCATTTACAGGGTAAAGAACCAAGCCTTTAGGAAGATGGACGTCGTGATCGCCCGCTTTAACAACAACATCGTCCGCTGTAACAAGGCATAATTTGTCTGGCTCATAATTACAGCACAACCACCACCAATGAGCACTCTTTACCAAGAGCAGAAGAACTGGAATAGCGATTAATGCCAATACGCTGTAGCGGAATCCCTGAATTACTTTGTTCATAATCACTCCTAGGCAATCCAATAGTTCATTTGCTGCCACTCCGGGCTTGGGCGGACAACTGTTCTGCACGCTCTCTATAGGCACGGATGGCGACATCTTCATCGAAATCAAACAACTCATCGTACGTCATGTTCCATGCGACCGCGAAAGGAGCGACAATCTCATCGTCAATGAAAAAGCCGATTCTCCTTGGGATTCAGGAATCTGCATAAACTTTCCGTTGTCCCAATGTACATAACATAATTCTTTGGATGCTGAAGTATGGTGTCTTATACGTTTTTTGCCACTTTTGCGCATCTCCGCTATGATGCGATTCTCCTCGTTCCTATTTGTATCGTATAACTGTACAGTACATATTCTATCGCCTTTTTTCAAAGTTTCGTACAAAGCCTCAACTATGGTATAGTCATTTATCAACCAAAGAAAATTGCCGGAATCGTCCACCTGCAACCATGACGAATTCGGACTGACAATGGCAGAGCTTTGAGGAATCATCTGGATAAAATCGATGATCTCCTTGTGCCAATCCCAATGGCGGAAGCATCCATCTCCAGTATCCTTCAACAATATCCACTTGCTTCTGTCCTCCGTATATGGCATTGCAATGGATTGATTGATATTTGCGCGACCGACATTCCACTTGTTTACTTTTGACGATGCAAAATGAACTAGAATGACGTTCCCATCAACCGAACCTGCATAATATACTGCGTTGGTCTCTCCTGAAGGAACCTGTAGCACACTCCTCGTAAAGTTGTCAAACCCAGTGTAATGACAGGGGGCAATCGCCTTCTTCCGAAAGGCATCTAAAATCTGCTGTTCTGTTATTGGCAATTCTTGATTGTAGAATTCGCAACCCATCCAGTAGAAAAGCGCAGGATAAATGCATCCGGGAATATGTGTGAGTTTAGTTCCATCAGGGACAGAGATTTCATCAAAAAAAGCGTAAGTAGGCTATAAGTTAATGGCACAGAATCAGAATCCCCCATCTTTCTCAGGATTTTTTGCGTTGAAGTGACATCATCAACCAGTTCTACGTCGCGAACAGGGGTTCCAACAGGGAATTTAGTTGCTATTGATTTCGACAGGGCACACTCTACGCTACCGTCAATGATTCGCACAACATTGTTTGTTTTAAGGTTTGGATTATAGTTACTTCTCACATACCGCACATCCGTAACTCTAACCAATGCGCACTCCTTAAGGTTTTCTGAAAGGATGCGATCGATAACAACATCAATATTCGCTTCCTGATTGTTTGTAATGCAACCGCCTGAAAGTGATGATATCAATGGCAATAACAATTTCGCCATCCAGGCAGCACGATTATGATTCGTCATCTTCATTTGAGTCTCCAGAAATTCACATACATAACGTCCAAATTATGATACGCTTTTCCAATGTCAGACGGTGATATCCGGGCGTCCCGGGTGGGACTCGCTTGGATTTCTTTGTGTTCATGTACACCTCCTTGTTTTTGCTTTCACAAGAAAGTATACAGACAACGTCTGACGTTTTCAACCTCATGCTGAAGCCCGCCTAAACTGCCAACCGCGAAACGCTATGCCTCCAGCCGTTGCACTGGAAACTCGCGCGCGCGGAGTTAATCGTCGCCGAAGATGATGCTGTACCTGAAGAACATCTTGGCGGGGATTGGGTCGAAGTTGGGATAGCAAATCCCCGTGACGACGTCGACCGGCATCTCGACTGCATTGTCCCAGTCCGTGAGGTCTTC
>DBXN01000003.1 GCA_002309585.1 Verrucomicrobia bacterium UBA1211 | reverse complement strand
GGTTTTAACTCCGTTCATGCTATTCCCATTACTTCTGATACCGTGCGTTTGGAGTTTGGTACGCAAAAAATACCTCGTGATGATTTATATGGGACCAGTGCAGATAGTATAGTAAATTTCCTTGTAAACAGTGTTTCAGGTTCTGATTGCCGTCCACAACAGGGAATTGTCTATGTAAACCAAGAACCTGATACTACCAGACGAGTGTATTATGTTCCTGGGGAAAAACCTGAAGACTTGTTTATCGAATACATATCGAGATAGTGCAGCAAGGTCAGGACAGTTACTCAGCCTGTTGACAAGGTGACAAAAACAAGATTTGTCTCCTTGTGTTTTTGAAGAAGCCGAAGGATTTTTCCCGGAGGTATGTATTGCACAGGCTGCTTAAAAGTTGTATAAGGATCGTGTGTCTTTCATGCATTCAGCTTGTTTGGCTTATGAGTGTAAACTGCAAAAAACAACGTAAATAATATGGAAAATATCTATAACTTCAAAGCCTTGTCGAACAGAGGCAAGGAAGTGGATTTTGCCGATTACAAAGGCAAAGTACTTGTTATTGTCAACACCGCGTCCAAGTGCGGCTTTACACCTCAATATGACGGTTTAGAAGCTCTCTATCAGAAGTATAAGGACAAGGGACTCATCATCATCGGTTTCCCCTGTGACCAGTTCGGCCATCAGGAGCCGGGCACCGATGAGCAGATCGAGGAGTTTTGCCGTCTGAATCACGGTGTGACATTCCCGCTGATGTCGAAGATCGAAGTGAACGGCGCGAATGCCCATCCCGTCTTCCAGTGGCTGAAGAGTCAGGCCGGTTTCGCCGGTTTCGATCCCAGCCACAAACTGACAAAGATCCTGGATGAGATGCTCCGCAAGCAAGACCCGGACTTCGAGAAAAATCCGGATATCAAGTGGAACTTCACCAAGTTCGTCATCTCCAGGGACGGTTCGCAAGTGGTGCGCTTTGAACCCACGTCAGAGCCCGGAGAACTGGCCGCCCGCATCGAGGAAATGCTGTCATAATTTTGAAATCAGCTTTCTTCGATAAAAGAAGAAGTATATCTGCCGCAAAGCAGGGGATCAGCCCTCGCAGGCGGTTGTTGCTGGCTTCGGTTCTGGGCTTCCTGTCGGCGGTCGCGCCTTTCTGTACGGATCTTTTCCTGCCGGCACTCCCGCAGATGGCGCAGAACCTGATGACTCATGCTTCGCAGATCCAGCTGAGTCTGACAACGTGTCTGGCGGGGATCGCGCTGGGACAGGCATTCATCGGACCTCTCAGTGATATGTATGGCCGCCGCGGCGTGCTGCTCATTTCTTTACTGATTTTTGTCATTTCTTCTTTGGGCTGTGCCTGGGCTCCGACCGTGGAGATACTGATCGCGATCCGGTTCATACAAGGTTTATCCGGCGCGGGAGCGGTCGTCCTTTCCAGAGCCATTGCCAGTGATCTTTACAGCGGGTCGGAGCTGACCCGGTTCTTCGCGCTTTTGATGCTGATCAACGGAGTGGCTCCGGTATTGAGTCCGGTGGCGGGCGGTCAGCTGCTGAAGGTGATGGACTGGCGTGGAACTTTTGTCGTTCTGGGGGGATTGGGTCTTATCGGAGCGCTGGCCGCGTTTCGCTTTATTGAGGAAACACTGCCCCGCGAAAAACGCCACGCGTCCGGTCTGAGCTCGGCGGTGGCGATTTTCAGGAAACTGCTGCTGAACGGCGGTTTTATGCGCTATACGCTGGGGCACTCTTTTATCTTCATGATCTTGTTTTCCTATATCGCTTCCTCGCCGTTCATCCTGCAGGAGATGTACGGTTTTACCCCGGCCCAGTTCAGTTATTGTTTCGCCTGTATTTCGATCGGCATCACAGGTTCGACACAGCTCGCGGGACGCCTCAGCGACAGATTCGGGGATCAGCGTCTGTTGGACGCGGGACTGGTCGTTTGTCTGCTGGCATCGCTGACTGTGCTGGGAGTGACGATCTGTCGTCCGGCCTCGGCGCTCATCCTGCTGATACCGCTTTTCATCACGGTCTCCTGTGTGGGTATCGTGACCACAACGAGTTTTTCACTGGCTATCCGCCAGCAGTCGGGAATGGCCGGGAGCGCGGCTGGTTTGGTGGGAGTTCTCTCTTTTATGGCCGGCGGTATCGCCGCTCCTCTGGTCGGTTTGCTCGGCAGTCAGACGGCGATCCCTTTAGGAGTGATGCTGGTACTGGCCAGCCTGGCCACGATAGCTGTCTGCGGCTTCCGCAAACAGGACTAGAAGAATTCTATCTACAGCACTACGGCGATTGGAGTTTTCGGCCGGTGTTTCTTTTTGCTTTCCTTTTCGCTCATCCGCGGTCCTGTCACGAAAAAAAGACGCGGGCTGATGGGCTCGCGTCTTTTGAATGTTTCCGGGGACGGGCTATCTCACGGCCCGGAAGAATTTCATCGTTTCGGTAGGAACGATCCTGGCCGGAGATTCCGTGGCGATGGTCGTCCATTCACCGTTCGCGGTGGAGGCCGCCTGAAGGGCGCCTTCAAACTGGACGAGGATGCCGTCGGAGGTGCCTCTCAGAATAGTAAGCGCGGGCGGTTCTGCCGGTTCGGAGCGGATGATCACTTCCACTTCATCGCTCATGACGCTGTTGACCGGATTGCTCACCGCGACTTTATAATGGCCGGCTTCGGTGACAGTCAGGAACGGGGAATTCGTTCCGACCGGCTGTCCGTTCCAGTACCATTGATAAGTCAGTGGAGCCGTTCCGGACGCGCCCACGCTGAGGATGTAGGACTCACCCGTCTCGATCGTGCTGCCGACCGGCTGGGATTCAATGGTTACGCCCTGTTTAGGAGGCAGAACGGTCAGAGCCACAGCGCGTGTCGAACGGGTGCCGCCGATATTGGAAATGGAGCAGGAAATCTGAGTTCCGCTGTCGGCTGTGGTGACACCGCGCAGAGTCAGGACCCGGTTGGTTTGAGTCGGGTCTGTTTTGCCGTTGATCTTCCAAACATAAGTCGCGGGAGTGCTGCTCTGGACGAACGGCTCGAACACCGCGTCATCACCTTCATAGCAGGTGACCGACTTGGGCTGGACCTTGATGACAGGAGGATCGAACTCGGTGTCGGGCATATAAAGGCGCGACTGCGGGATCGGTTCTTCCATGTTGCCGTTGGGCATCTGCCAGCGGACGATGATATGATCGCCGCCGGTGCCGTCGGTCTGGAGACCTTCGATGTAGTAAGGCTTATTGGCCGTGAGGGTCACCGCCGCGGACTTTTGAGTGCCGTAATTCTCCCAGTTGCCCACAGGAGCCCAGCCGTAAAGATAGGCGATCCGTTTCTTGTTGCCGGGAGTTTCATCCGTACTCAGCCACAGTTCGGAATAATCATCACTGCAGATCCAGAAAGTATAGGAACCGGTGACAGGCGGCACGATGATGCCGCTCAGACGCTGTCCATAGTTGTCAGCCCAATCCACCGGACTGGCGAATTCCGTGAGCGTTCCCGTCATATCCGGAGAATTCGGATAAGTGGACTTGCTGGTCATAGTGGTCAGGTTTTCGCTGCAGTTATACCAGACCTGGCGCAGGAGCCCTTGTCCCTGCGGTTCTGTCTGCATATAGCTGGTGGTGTTATTGGCGATCTTATTGTGATTATAAGAAATATCACACACGTTGTTTACGACCAGCGTATAGACAAAGCCGTACCTGAGATCCGCCGTTTCCAGCAGGACCGACAGAGTGCCGCCGGAAGTTACTTCCTCCGCGACAGCGCTGAGGATGAGGTTGCCCTCTCTGACACGGTAATTGTCAAGGTCAAGAGCGCTTTCCAGCGTGACATATTCAGAGAAAGTCACACGGATGTAGGCACCGTCCACGATCTCGGTCCTGACGATAGTCGGCGGTATGGTCTCCGTTTCGACATCGAGCTGCGCTTCCTCGCTGAACCATTGATCATTCAGGCGGACCCGGTAGGGACCGGCATCATCACCCGTGACATACTCCAGAACCAGAGTCTGACCATTGCCGTTGAGGATATCTTCCCACTGTTCGGCGGAGGTGAATTTCTGCCATTGGAGTTTTTCCGGGATGATAGCCGAGATATCCACAGAGAGAAGCGCGGTCTCGCCCTCGAAACAGGTGGCATCCGCGGGTTGTCCCAGCAGGACCATCAGCTCGTTCGGAGTGGTCAGAGTCAAGCTGCCATCCAGATCGAACTTGGCCATATACAGACCGGCGTTTTTCTCGGCGACCTTGTTCAGTGACAGAACAGGAGAGGTTTCACCTTCCAGCACTTTCCATTTGCCTTTGGTATTGTAATGGAGCCACTGGATATTCTCCACATTGCCTTCCGGAATTTCCAGAGTGAACTCTGCATCGGCACCCAGCGGGACGACCTGATCTTCACCATTGGGATAAAGCGCGGAGGCGTAACCCGGAGTGCCGCCCAGGATCGCGCTGGGATACCAGTTATAGGAGTGATCCCAGGAGCTGACCGGCGCGGTGAGATTCACAACTTCCATAGAGTAGCCGGTGCGGTCCACCTCATCACGATACCAGGAGCGGTCATAAGTGAAGGACTGGATGACATTGTCTTCCGGATCGTTCAGGGTCAGCGTTTCACCTTTGCGGGCCAGATTGCCGCTGTAGCCATCCACCAGGATCATGCCATTGGTATCATAACGGGTGGCGAACATTGCTTCGTTCTTGGCCAGTACCAGATATCCGTTTGCCGGAACCACGACAGAAGGGAACGTATATTCGATGCCTTCGGTGAACCGGATACCCTGCATATTGACAGGCTGACCGCCGGTATTGCAGATCTCCAGCCAGGCATAATCATCATAAGTGCCGGTATCGCCTTCGTTCAAGGACGGTGAGAACATGAGTTCGCTGACACGCAGATCCGCGTAGTTCTGGCGCACCAGATAAGTGAATTTGCTGAGCGCGCTCCAGGTGCCGTTTGAGTAAGTGCGCATATAGATCGTCGTGTTCTCATTGATGTCCAGCTTAGTGGAAATGCTTCCTGTCTGAGGAGCGTTTGTGATGGTGGACAGTTCCATGTCAAAATACATATCCGTGCTGCTGCCGTTGCACTGATGGACTTCCACGGCGATCACATTGGAACCAGTGCGGAGCTTATCCACCGGGATGGTGAAATCAAAGTATGTGCTGTCAGTGGTGGAGCTGACTGTATCAGCGGAGAAAGTAGAGAAATTCACGGTGCCGCTGGGCATATTGTCACGCAAAACCTCTGTTCCGTTCAGATAAACGATAGCGCCGTCATCCCGGTTGAGACTGAGCTTCAGTCCGGTCACGCCTTTGGTTGAACTCAGAGTGAAGCGCTGGCGGAAATAAGTCGTGTTGACAAAAGTTCCGTCACCGGTGGTGCGTGTAGTCCGTGTGCCCAGATCGGAACGGCTGCCGAAACCGAGACAGCCCGCGCCGGAACTCCAGGAGTTGTCATTGAATGAAACAGACTTCCAGTTGACACCATTGACATTCGCCGGTTCGGAGCCCTGATCGTAATACTTCCAGGTGGATTTCTTAGGGATCAGAACAGTCGCCTGCGGAGTATCATCATCCGCGCCGCTGGTTGAAACAAGAGTGGCGGAAGGATTGATCTTGCCGCCTTCCAGACGCGGATCCGTTCCATCCAGAGTGTAATAGAAAGATTTGCTGGCAGAGAGTGTGACTTTCTCGCCAGGGTCGCACATCCCGGAAGGAAGTGTGGAAACTGGAGCAGCGATGTTGGGATACCAGCCGCGGTTTTTGAACTGGTTCAGAACGATGTCGGAGCGCTGCGGGAAATAAGTTTCGAGCATGTACCGGTTCTCATTGATCCAGTCCACATCGCGTGTGCGCAGAGTTCCCATGCGTGCGCCCCAGCGCGCGCTTTCGCCGATGACCGCGCGGTCGATCTGATCCATGCGCGCCTTGTAGCGCTCGATATTTTTCTGCGGAGTGAGGATGCCGTCATTGAAAAACTGCTCATGCACGATATCGGCAAAACGCATCTTATATTCGGCGTTATCCACCAGTTTCAGATGAAGCATCATCGGTTCAAACTGTGAGTAAGCGGTGCGGTTCCATCCGGCGGCGGTGTAGTCCATATTCAGACCCCAGTCGCCGCGGTTGGCTGCCAGACTGTGTTCAGCGTCATGGCGGAACCATTTAAAACCATCGGGATTCGCCCGATTATAAAGAGCGAAGATATTGTTCGGGAAATTACCGAAGAGGGAATAGGGGTTATCCGGGTCGCCTGTATAGTAAGCGTTGACCATGAATTTGATCAGGTTGTCCTGATCCAGCAGAACGGGATAGTTCGGGTTGCGTGTGCCGTCCGGATTCAGACCGCGTACTTTGTAATAATTAGTCGCGCGCGTGCCGTTGAAACCGCTCATGGCAATATCGTACAGGCTTCTCCAGGCATCCATGTTGCCGTCACCGGCCACGGTGGCGCGGTCACTGCTGGATTCGGTCTTGATGCAGTCCCAGTCGTCAGTTTCGCCGCCCAGATAAGTAACGGCATAGTCAGCGGAGACGCGTTCTTCTGTCATGTAGAGTCCCCAGTAGAGGCCGTTCAGGAAAAGGTGATAGTAACGGCTGCGGGAATAAGGAACGCCGGATTCTTTTTGAGTATCACGGCTGAAGACTTCGCGCACTGCTGTATAGGTGGCCGGATCTTCCCGGTGCCAGGAGTGGTTCTGCTCAGTTCGGAGGTCTATCTTGTCGAATTCACTCGTGCCTTCTTTGCCGAAGAGCGGGAACTGCAGTTTGCTTTCGCCGTATTTGCCGCGGAAGAGAAGGCGGAAGGAGTGCTTGGGATTGGACTTGTCCCGGCTCGCCGCGCCGCGGATCCGGATGCCGGCGTTGATCTGGAACTCCTGTTCGGCACCGTGCACGGGATCGATCAGCTCGATGGAGGCGGGACGCTCCCAACCGATTCCGTCATTGCCGGGGTTCACATAGATACCGGTTTGGGCATTAAAGAGATTGGCCAAATCGGTCACCATCGAGATCGTCGCCACATGTTCCGCATTGGTCAACCCCTCGATGAAGCGGGCGCGGTCGGCATTCAGCGTGGTCGTGTTCAAGCCATAGCGCATGGTGTGGTTGTTGACCGAACCGCTGGCGGGCCATCCGGGCGGCGGCGAGGAGGAGGTCTGGTTCAGAATATCCGCCATGAAGAGCCACGTGTACGCGGAGGTGTCCTGGAAAATGCTGTCGGGATCGGGCACGATGGCGCGAAGGACGGTCGTCGAGGCGACATGGAGCGGACCCGTGTAGAGCGTCCCGTTCTCCTCGGAAGGCTCGGAACCGTCAAGCGTGTAGTAAATCGGCGAGGTGGGACGGTCCGGACAGCTCAGCGCCACGTCAAACGCAGCCGTCTTGTAGCCGCGCGGCTCGCTGGCCAGCACTGGCGGCGTGGGCGCATTATACCCCTTAAGTGCATTGGGCGCGCCGGGGGTCGGCTCCCTGAAGTACAGTTCCCGCGCCCCGCCATTGTTGAAGGTCAAGGTCGGCGCAATCAGGAAATCGGGGTCATTCACGGCATTGTTCAAGCCATAGATCACCAGCTCATTCGCCCCCTGCCGCAAAAGCGAGGTGTCGATTGAGACAGTCATCGGCGCCAAGGCGTCGGCCATCGCGCGCTTCACCGTCGAGACACTGGTGGCGGTCAACGTGTTCCCATCCCAATTACAGGAGGCGACCTGCGTGCCGTTCAACTCCGCGACAAACCCATCGACATACAAAAGCGAGAGGGTCAATTGCGCGTCATCGCTGACGGGATTATTCACCGTGAAGGGCCAAACCGCCCTGACCATCGAAGCATTCCCCTTCATGACGCTTCCGATATCGGTGTCGATGACGCCGATGATCGTACCCGCGTGCTGGAGCGGGCTGTTGGAGGCACCGACGGGGATGAAGATGGTGTTGTTGAACGAATCGTATGCACCCTCGGCGGCGGAGAACTCGCAGACGCCCGCGCCGGTCATTTCGAAAAAGAGAAGACTCACGTCATAGGTGCCCGCCGCAGGAAAGTTGCACTGGAGGAAAGTCGGCGCGTAGCTGTGGCCGCCCGTCACCTCGGTCGAGAAGGAAACCCCGTTCCCGCTGATGACCAGCTCGAATCCGTCGTCGCTGCCCACGCAGAAGGTCCAGATGCCCGCGCGCGGAACATAGATCGAACCGGTCGCCTGAAGGGCGAAATAGTCGGCGTTCTGGTTGACCGTCGAAAAGGCGGGAAACGGCACAAGCCCGGAGAACCCCGTGTCGGTGGCGGCATCGGCGAAGAGCAGCGTGTCATAGGTGTTGGTCACGGGATTGGCGGACCAATAGGACGATGACCGCAACCGATTCTTCAAGGTGGAGAGACTGCTGAAACTCCGTCTGAACTGATAGTGGATGCAGGTGAATCCCGAAACGGCATCGGGTGAAGTGAACCCAATCCCGCCCTTGCCGTTCCTGCTCGTACCGTTCACGGTATAGGACATCGCGGTGGCCGGTCCGACAACCTGTTCGGACGCCGAACCCAGCCCGTATGAGATATCCTCCAACTGGCGCGGGAACTTCCCGTTGATCTCGCTGATCACATTCTCCTCAGCGTCAATCAGCCACAGGTAATCGTCATCCCCCGCCTTGCTGATTTTGAAATCCGCATGCAACTCGCCGTTCGTCACCGTATTCAGCTTGTCGCAGTAGATGAGCAGATAACCGTCGGGAGGAATAACGGTTCCGTCCGGAATCCGCCAGCCGTTATCGGCGACCTTTTTCTTCTTGCGCCCCAGATACCACCCCGAAATGTCGGCGGCCTGGGTCGTATCGGTGTTGTACAACTCCACCCAATCCTCATACGTGCCCAATGAATTCTGATGGGAGGTTTCGTTATCCGCCATAAACTCGTTGATGACGACGGAAGAGACGGCCGGCAGCACCGACCCCCAAAGCGTCAACCCAAGAAACGCACACTGTTTAATCGTCATGAAACCACCTTGCCTATAACTTCTCCGACGCAAAACCGCAAAACGCAACGGCCCGACATCTCAACGCCCAAACAGCCCCCGCCTCACGTTATCCTCGCTTCTTTTCCGTCCCTCACGCGGGCGGGGCTGGGCTTAATTAAACGTTGTAATAGCAAACCAAATCCCGCCCTGAAAGTCAATGGAAAGCATACGGGAATCGGCGTTTTGACCATCATGCCCCCTTCGCTTCGGTGCGGGCATGACACGCCAGAAACGGTTCGACCGTCACATCGGCACATGTCTTGACGAGTTTCGAGACTTTGACTCGGGTTTCTACGGTACGGATTTCTGTAACGCCGCCGACTTCCTTGCGGTCATACGCTCTCCTTTGAGGTTAAGGCTCGTATTCGATTCCGCACGTTTTGACACCCCGGCAAAACGCTCACTTCTGACGCAGAAGCTCGAGCATCTTCATGTCGATCTTGCGACCGTCGACTTCGATGTACTCCGCGTCCCGGCGGCGGGAATCGACGAAGCCAAACGGCCCGTCGTAGTCCCAGATCGCCCAGCCGTAGCCGCGCTTCTTCCATTCCCTGAAGCCCGACTCCATCCACTTGAGACATGAAGCATGGTCCATGTCGGCATAGCAACCAAACTCACCGATCATCACGGGATATCCCTTCGGGATGCAGTCCTGCTTCGCAAGCATGTCCGCCTGTCCCTGCGGAACCCACTGCATCTCCTTATCGTCTGGGCCATTCGGCCAGCGCGGCTTCACATTCGGGTGACCACCGTACCAGACGCCGTAGTGGCTGAACGTGTGCGGTGCATAGCCGCGGAAGGACTGGCCCGTAAGCGGTACGTTGAAGAAATGCGGCACAGGCTTGGTCGCGCATTGGTTGCCGTCGAGGATGATGAACCGACCTGGATCAACCGTGTGTATTTCATCCACCGTCTCGCCAAACACGCGGATGTAGGCCTTTTCGGGGAATGTCGGTTCGTTGACGAGATTGAACGAAAGCTCGCTGTTTGGAATACCCTTGTACCGGCGGGCGAACTCGCGCCAGATGCGCTTGAAGGCCTCAAGCGCCACCGGGTCACTCGTCACGGCGTTCGTCCCCTTCTCCCCCGGATATTCGACTTTGCCGGGGGCGCGGTAGAGGCAGAGATTGACGTGGATGCCGTACTTGCGCCCGTACTCCACTGCGGCATCCACCTTCTCAAGCCCGTCCTCAAGCCAATGCTCCCAGTCATCCGCCGACACGAAGAACCGGTAGTCGATCGGCAGGCGCGCGAAGTTGAGGCCGAGCTTCTTGAAGAGTGCGAATTCCGATTCGAGGTGGCGTCCGTAGGCACACTCATCCGTCACGTTCCACGGTGCATAGAACATCGAGACGGCGTTGACGCCACGCCACGAGCCGACATGAGGCACAATGGGCGGCGTGTCGCCAGAGGCGAGCCGGCGTGTCAACACGGACGCGACCTTTCCGCCTTCCGCCACGGCGAACTGCGTGGGACGCGTAAGCGTGAGGTAGTCGGCGCGGATGCGGTCGGGGGAGAGCGCCAACTTGGCAAGACGCATCTCGTCGAGATAGCCGCAGAAGTACTCCTCGTTTGCCTGCCGCTCATAGACAAGCGCCTCGGAAAAGTGTCCGATTGTGAGCGGAAGCCCCGTGACCGTCGGCGCGTACGCCGCGCCTTTCCGCGAAGCGGCGAGCCGTCCATTGAAGTAGATTGCGCTCTCGCCCTTCGAGCCGTCGAACGTCACGGTGACGTAAGCCCATCCGTCGCGGAAACAGTACTTGTCCATGCCACCGTGCTTGTCCGTATCGTACCAAAAGTTCTCCCGGCCCTGTCCGCAGGACCATACGCGCTCACCCCCCGCCACTGCGATCTCGAAGCCCTTTGTGTCACCAAAGTCCGCCTTGTTGCAGACGATGCGGGCATGGTGCGTTTCCTTTTCGTTATCCGGCTCCATGTTGCTGTTCACCATGAACGACACCGTGAGACAGCCCGTCTTCGCGTAGGCGGTCCAGCGCTCGTCATCGGGAACGACAAGATACGGCCCCTCCTTTGTCGTGCGGGACGCGGAGTAGTAGCCCTTGCCGATGTAGGCGGGAGCATGGATGAACTTGCGCGTGTCCTTGCCCATGAGCTTGGCGGCAAGCCCGTTCTTTGAGTCGATTGTCACACCGTTTCTGAACTTCGAGAAGTGCCACACCGCGAGATAGTCGTCGTTCCATGCTGAGTTTGAAAGATTGACCGTTTGATGGTTTGAAGGTTTGATACCCCACTTGACGGTGATGGCGGTCGTCATGGTGAGTTCGGGCACGCGTACCCACACGTAGGACACGCCTTCAGGATCCCACGTATCGATCTCGCAGGCGAGCGGCTTGCCGTCCGCGCCGAAGAACGAGACATCTCTTCCATCCGGCGCGGCATCCTTGTAGTCGAATCCCGTGAGCCCGTCTGGGATCTTCACGAGCGCGGGGAAATCCTTCAGCGTTTTTCCACCCTCATAGCCGGAGAACACAAGCCGGCATGACTTCGCCGCAAGCGAGGTGTCTTCCACGGCGTCATTCACAGCAAACGACGGAAGCGCCGCGAACAGAGCCGCCGCGCAGCATGTGGCTAATTGTCTTGTCATCATTTCCATTCCCTCCAACAGTTGCACCGCGCGCAATGTCGAGATCGGTTGTGGTGTACACCCGTACCAATTCACAAGCCCCCTATCGGCGGTTTGACATATTCGCCGGAACAGCGGTCCACCTCTGGCGCGACGGAGTGGAGACGGACCGTCAGGCTTCGGTTTTGGGGCTTTCGATGCACGCATCCTTCCGCAAAAAGAGACCGGCGAGGATGGCGCCGCTGATGGAGTGCCAGACGCAGGAGACCGCCGAAGCGATGGCCGCCTCGGGAAGAAGCGGGAAGTGTTTTCCGGCGAGAACCGTCGCCAACCCGGCATTCTGCATACCGACCTCGATCGAGAGGGTCCTCTTCTTCGCCTCGTTCATTCCGGTCACCTGTCCGCAGAGGAATCCGAGCGCATACCCCAGCCCGTTATGCAACAGGACCGCCAGGAAGATCATCACGCCCGAAGAGAGAAACGCATGGCCATGATGTGCAATGACCCCGCCCACGATGCACCCCAACCCCAAAACCGAGATACCGGGCATCAGCGGCAGGACCTTTCGGTAACCCTCCGTCTTGCCGAGCACGAGATTCAACAGAAAACCCAGAGACACGGGCAACAGGGTGACACGAAGGATAGAGTGAAACATCGCGCGGGCGTCGACAGCCACCACCTCACCCGCCAGATAAAGCATCAGCAACGGGGTTAGGAACTGCGCAAGAAGGGTCGAGGTCGCGGTCATCCCGACGGAAAAGGCGACATCGCCGTGACAGAGGAAGGTCATAATGTTCGAAGAGACCCCGCCGGGACTGCATCCGACCAGAATCAGCCCGACCGCAATGCCGCGCGGCAGATGCAGCAGATGGACCAGCCCGAAGGCCAGCAACGGCATGATGGTGTACTGCGCAACCGCGCCGATCAGGATGTCGAACGGCCGCTTCGCCAGAATCCGAAAGTCATCGGCCGAGAGCGTCATCCCCATCGTCAGCATGATCGTTCCCAGGACGGCTGTCTGGGTGTCGCCCTGAACCCAGTTGAACAGAATCGGGAGAAAGAACGCCAGCACACCCGCGCCGATCACCGCATGCGGCGTATAGGAGGCGAGGAAACGGCTAATGGTGATAAGGACGTGATACATAGCACCTTCGATCTGCGACGCTAAACCTTCCGGGCCAAAGGATCACGGTGTCTGCCGGGCCAGTTCCCGGATCCGGCGGGAGGTGCGCACGGCGCAAAACTCCTTGCCGCACATCGAGCAATGGTCGTCCGTATGGGCCTCGTCCGTGAAAGCGCGGGTCTTCAGCCAGCGGGCCTTGGCGCGCTCCGGATCAAGCGAGAGGGCGAACTGCGCCTCCCAGTCGAAACGGTTACGGGCGTCGGCCATCGCGTCATCCCGTTCACGGGCACCGGGCAACCCCCTCGCCACATCCCCCGCATGGGCCGCGATCTTGTAGGCGATACACCCGCGGTGCACCTCATCGCCATCCGGCAGGCCGAGGTGTTCGGCAGGGGTCACGTAACAGAGCAGGGAGGCGCCGTAGGTCGCGGCGGCGGTCGCCCCGATGGCGCTCACGATATGGTCGTAGCCCGGCGCGATATCGGTCACGACCGGACCCAGCACGTAGAAAGGTGCCCCTTTGCAGACTGCCTGCTCCCGCTCCATGTTCATCCGGATCTGGTCGAACGGCACATGGCCAGGCCCCTCCACCATCACCTGCACGCCACGCTTCCGACAACGCTCCACCAGTTCGCCCAGCACATCCAGCTCGCCGAACTGCGCCGCGTCGGAGGCGTCCGCCAAGCACCCTGGCCGAAGACCGTCTCCCAGCGAGACCGTCACGTCATGTTCCACCAGGATCTCCATCACCTCGTCCCAATGGGTGTAAAGCGGATTCTCCACACGGTGTTCCATCATCCACTCCGCCATGATGGAACCGCCGCGGCTGACGATCCCCATCTTGCGTTTCATCGCCTCGGGGATCTGCCGCAGCAACAAACCGGCATGGAGTGTCATGAAATCGACTCCCTGCTCCGCCTGCTCGCGGATCACCCCCAGCAGGAGCGACGGGTCCATCTGGGGAATATCGCCCTTCAGACGTGAAATCGTCTCATACACCGGTACCGTGCCGAGCGGTTTCGGCGAGGCATCCAGCATTCCCTGGCGGATCGCCTTCACATCCTCGCCGACGGAAAGATCCATCACGAAATCGGCGCCGGCTTTCAGTGCGATGGCGAGCTTCTCCAACTCGTCCCCTTTGCCGGAATGGGTCACGCTGCGGCCGAGGTTGGCGTTGATCTTGGTCGTGAACATCCGCCCCACCCCCACGGGCTGGACATTCGCATGATGGATGTTGAGCGGAATGACGGCGGTTCCGTCCGCCAGGGCGGCGCGGACCGTTTCGACGGCGACACCCTCATCGGCCGCGACACGCTCCATCGCGGCGGTGACAATGCCCTTGCGGGCGGCTTCAAGCTGAGTCATCGTTCTTCGCTCTCTTTCGCGGCGGGGATGGAAATGAATCGCCAACCGGCGCCCCCGTCAAAGTCGAAAGGGCTCATCCAGTTTCCTCCGCCGGCATGATCCGGTTCAGGTTCGTGGGTCTGTTCTCAGGCTATCGGCATCCCGACAGCCACCCCAACTGTCAATGTCCTTATCGTACCACACCCCCGCCCCCCGCGCAAGCGGGGAAAGAAGGCGAAACGGCAGCCGGGGACGCATCCCATCATTCCGGACGGAGCGGCACGGCGGCACGGTCGGCGATCATGACGGGCGAATCCCACATCGGCAGGTTTGAGATGACGACACGGTCATCCTCACGCCGAAGCATCTCTGCGGGAAGTTCGAACACGCGGCCCGTGATCATCTCCACCCACACCGGATCGGTGAGCTGTCCCGGCACGTACAGGGTAATGCGGTCGAACCCAAGCATGTCGGAAGGCCGCTGATCGGAAAACCAATAGAACCGCACGGGTTTGCCCGAGCGTGAGAAGCGCACCGCCGTCAACTTGCGTTTGGCGCTGTCGCGCGGATCGAACCGCTTCCCCATCTCAAACCAGGCGGTGTCGGCCGCCAGATGCTCGGGATGGGCGTCATCATCGAGAAAACTGAAGACGTTCTGCATCGCGTAGTAGCTCGGGCGGCGGTAAACGAACTCCTTCAAGGTGTTCGACCGGACCAGCCCGAAACTCTGAAGCATGAAGGTGTACTGGAGATCGATCATCGTGAAGACGTTGCACGGAATCGACCGCGCCGCGTCACCGACGGTACGGCGCAGATTCCATTTCGCCTGCGCGTATTCCGTCCACTCGATGTTATTCATGGCGTGTGCAAACTCCAACTGCGAGGGGCATCCGCATTCACCCTGCATGATGTCGTACGACTCACTGTAACGTTTCACCAGTTTGCGGAGGGGATCGGCGATCCGCGCATACGACTGGTCCGGATTCGGGTGGTACGGGTGGTACAGGAAGGTCGAGGCGAGATCAAGCGCGTTTTCCCTTTTCAAACGCTCCAGCACCCCCTCATAGTCCTTCGGGAAGGAAACCGCCGTGCAGTAGATCTTCGCTTCGGGCTGGACGGCGCGGATCGCCTTCGCCGTCCGGAAAAACAGCTCGGCGTATTCGGCCGTCTGCCCGAACGGCTCGTTCCAAATCTCCCACTCGTCCACGACATCCTTGTAGCGGTTGACGCATGCCGTGCAGTAGCGCAGCCACGCCTCGAACGCCTCCGGATTATCGGTCACCTGCCCCACCTTCATGCCGAGCCGGAAATCGCTGCCCCACACGGGATTGCCATAGGAGAGACAGACCCAAGGCTTCACGCCCATCGCGGCCATCTCGCGCACCTGAGGATCAAGCCAGGAGAAGTCGTAGGTGTTCTTCTCCTGTTCCGTCTTCGCCCAGCCGGAGAAGAGACGGCCATGTTTCACCCCGAGCGGTCCCAGCAAAGCCTTGAAGGCGTCCCAATCCGCATAATCGCGGTCCATCGTCTCACAGCCGACCGACCACTTTGACGAACGGATCTCCTTCGCGTCACGCACGGCGAGTCGTCCGATCGCCTTCAGGCCGGGATCCAACGCATTCAGCTTCTTCCACGTCACGCACGGACGCTCTTTCTTCAACGTGACGGCCGTGTCCCCCGGCGTCGGCGGTTTGGCGTCCCCCCACGCATCCCAACTTTTAATCTTCGCGGCATCCTTGAACGAAACCACCTCCGCCGAGACGGCGAGCGTCGCGAGACAAACCCAAACAAGCACCGGTGTTCTCATCATCATTTCCTCCAATACCTTTCCGGACATCCATCTCCCCGAGAGAGGTCATTCCGTTTGAAGCGAGTCGCAGAAATCCATCAGCCACGTCCAATCGTGTGCCGAATAGCCGTGTCCCTCCGTGCGGCGGACATAGGCGAGATCCCGCCCCATACAGGAGGTGTCGTAATCGGCGGGGAAAGGCTTGTCGGGCAATCCCTCTTTGCCGAGAAAGACCCAGACCGGCGAGGCGGCCCGGCAGGCCAGATATTCGCCCTCGGTGTCGAACCACTTTTCATCATACCCCTGGACAAAGAGTTTCCGGGGAGCGATCGCGGCGAGCAGCAGATGCTGGTCGAAGGTGAGCAGCGTCGCGGGGTCCTTCTCGAACTTCTTGTACGCCGGGCAGTACCAGTGGCGGAACGCGCGCATCTCGGTCGCGATATTCTCTCCGAAGTCGCGTTTCGCGAGCGGGCAGCCCCCACCGCCGGTCTGGTTGGGCACGCAGGCGGCGAACCGCTCATCCCGCGCGGCGGCGAGCAACGCCGTCTTCCCAAGCCGCGAATAGCCGGCGGCGATCGCCTTCCCGGCATCGATCTCGGGAATCGTCCCGGCCAGATCCAGCCCGCGCGAGAGGGCCCACGCCCACGCGCCGATGGCGGTCGTGTTGTCATCCCGCCCCGGATCGCGCGCCGGCCACAACTCGAACACGCCCGTCCAGGGCGAAGGCTTGCCGGCCGGGATCGACCCGTCGGCGTTGGGGCTCACGTCGGGCGAGACCTGCGCGTAGCAGGCGGTGATGACGGCGTATCCCCGCGCGAGCAGCATGTGGGCGGGAAAGACGAACTCGACGCTGTTCATGTCCTCATACCGGCCGCGCATCTCCTCGTGCGGCTTGTTGCCGGGACGGAACGGAAGCCACATGTCGGGAATGGTCACCTGCTTGTCGCGGACCAGTTCATGGTTGCCGCTGTAGTTGAGAAAGATGATCGGCGGCGCCGGCCGCTTTCCGTGGCGCGGGATCAGCACCAGCCAATCGATCGCCGGCCCGCTCTTGTCCCGCCTGAACCACGTGCGGTACTGGCGGCGGATGCCGAACCCGGCGAGCGTCACCCCCTCTTCCCATTTCTCGGCGACAAACGCCTCCGGCTTGGGCGGCTCCTCGCCAAACATCTGCTTCGCGAAGATCTCCAGAATCTCACGGCGCCGGCGCGCCCAAGCCGCCGGAGACGCCACCTTCCCGCCGTCCACGAACGTCAGCGGATCCTCCAGCGTATACGGGGCGATCTTCGAGACATCGTAGTTCGGCTTGTCATAATCCGGACGGGCGGCGAACGCGGATCCGGAACAGAGGCCCATGAGGCCAACCAGAAGGATTCTTTCCATGCATTTCATCGTTATTCCCCTCTTTCACACCGTTCCCAACGGGAGCACTTTACCGTTTCCTTGCAACCAGAATGAAACCGCCATTGGCGGGAAGCGCGACAGGCGATTTGAAATCAGGTGCCGAACCGGCCTCCTGCACATGCGCGATCGCGGGATGTTCCCACCCGGCTTGCGCACCGTCGAAACCGAGTTTCGCCTGATCAAACGCAAAGGTGGCCGTGCGCGGCTCGTTGGCGAAATTCGCGATGACCAGCACCGTGCACGCCGCGCCCTTCCACACGCTCGCCTTGACATCGGGCGCCCCGGTGACGGAAACGGGATTCGCCTCGTCCCACCATCCCACCAGTTCTGCGTCAACCAAGCGGGTTTCGTCAAAGAAACGCCAAAGTCCAGTCGGATTGCCGCCCCAGCCCAGGCGGTCGGTCATGCCGAAAAGCAACCCCCGGAAGGGATCGCCGCGTCCCAGCATCTCACCCGGAATGCCGAAGGCAATTCCGGAACGCTCCATCAGCCAGAAGTCCGGCGGGGTGTTATTTGAAAAACCCTCGCCGCGCCAAAGGAGGTCGAAATAGGGATAAAGATCGAGAAAGGCGAGATTGGTGCTCCCGCTTCCGGCGAGCGGGTTGTGATGGTTCCACGAGTGGTTATCCACCAGGCGGCGTTTGCCGTCTCGGTCGAGAATCCGCCGGGCGCGTTGCATCGACACGCCTGTGAGGGCCGTATCGTCGATGTAGAGACCATCGATGCCGTATTCACGCACGAGATAATCCAGTCCAGCGAGATAGAAGTTGTCCCAACGGGTGTCGGGCGTCGTGATCACCGCCAGATCCAGACGGTTGGGATAGGCGGAGAACCGCACATTTTCCCGCCAGGCCGGCAGGATATCCATCCCCACGTGATCCCGCAGCCACGCATGCGGGCCGCCCCGGTTCGTGATCGGCCACCCCGGAACCGACGGGTCGCGCTGGAGCAACACCTCGCCGTCAAGCGACTTCAACGCGAAAAACTCAGGCAGATTCTGCGTGAGTTCGCGCGTCGTGTAGTAGATCTTCAGCAGCAGCCCCGCATCATGCGCATCGCGGATAGCCTTCTTAAGCAGCGGTCCCCCGTCATCGTTGTACGGATAGTTGATGTACGGGTTCCAGACCGTGTTGTGATGCAGGTTCAGGACCGTCGCGCCCTCCTTGCGGAAGAGATCGGTGTTCAGCGCGCTTTGCCGCTGGCCGAGATGGTGATAACGGTCACCCAGATGCGCTTTCATGTCGAGCGGATGGAACGGCGTGATGAAGAGATCGAAATTCCACTCCGCCCCGGCGGGCGCACCGCTTCCTCCCGCGCGGACAACCGCCTCGCCGCCGGTTTTCGTAACGGTGATCGCGCCACCGCCCGCCGACCAGCTTTCAGGAAGGATGAGCGGCCGCCACGCATAGTAGGCGTTGATGAGCGGCCGGCGATAGTTCGCGCCTTTGAAACGCACGGCCAGTCCACCGTTCACACGCCCCAGCCACACCGCATCACGGTTGACCGCCGTGTTCCACATTTGCGTGACGGCACCTTCCGCGAAAACACCGCCATTCCGTCCCAATCCCTCCATGTAACGGGCATGCTCCGCAGGCATGCGGATCTCCAAAGAGGCCGCTTTGACCCGCTCCCCCTCATGCCGGACACGGAAGAAACCGGTCCCGGTAAAATCGATCCGCCCCTCGACAATCCGCCGCACCGTGCCGCAGACGCTCTCGGCGCGCCATGACGCGCACACGGGATCCAGCCGCGTGAACGCGAAGGTGGCGGCGGAAGGCGGAACGACACCCTGCCCCGCCAGCGTGAAGGAAAACGGCTTGGCGAGCAGGCCGAATCCGTCATCGGTGATGCGGGTATTGGAACCGTTGAAATGGGAAACGATCTGGACGGGCAGACCGTCCTCTCCGAGAATGAGATCACGGCCGAGGATCCTCACCGTGCGGGAGGCCTCATCGACCGTCACCGGCGAATAGGGCTTCGTCACGGAGGGCTCGCGCCCAATCTCCGATTCCAGCCACTTCAGCCGGGACAACCGCCAGGCGTCGGAAATTCCGCCATCCTCCAGCACCGCGCCTTTCACCGCGATTGTGAACGGGAGCGCACGCGATTCCCCGCTCGTCACATCCTCAATGTGGACGACCCCGCCGAGGCTCTTTCCAGCGGCGTCTTTCGGGATATCTACCATCACCCAGATCGGCTTGACACCCTTCGCCCGAACGGCACACCGTTCGGGAGTAATGTACGTCACATGGAGGGATGTCTCCGCGCGCCAGCGGAGCGAACGGGCGGTCTCAGAAACAACGCAGATCTGGAATGGATAGAACTCACCGGGCTGGGCATTTCCCTTGAAGCCCTCCGCCGCGTGGTTTCCTTTGGCGAGCCAGTGCGCCGGAAAGATATCGTTGCGCACAGCATAGTGGCGGTCTTCGCCGAAAAGATGGAATGGCGCGGGATGGGCCTTCCGGTAGGCGGCCCAGAGATCGGGGTCAACGCAATTTTCCATCCAGGCCATGACATCATCTTCGGGCATCGCGCCATCGGTCGGTTCGGGAATATTGTCCTCCGCCGAACCGGTCTCCCGAAGGACCAGCCAATCGACATTGTATCCGTCCGTGGCCCGGCCATCCGGCCGCACCGCATAAACCGGCTGCTGGGCGACGGGGGTAAGCGTATCAAAGTTTTCCCCCACCTTATCCGCATGGCGGACCGTACAGTACCGTGCATACAGGATACGCCCGACGACATCGTTCCCCTTCTGGCTCAACCGCAGTTTCACGCATTTGGTCCAACCGTCATCGAAGACCTGACACTGCGCCTCCAGCGTCTGGGCATCCGGGTTTCGGCTGACATGGCGGACAGACCCCCTGCCGTTGCACATCGCGGGGGTGCCGTTCGCGCGAATCCGCCGTCCCTTGTTGAACCAGCAACCCTCCAACCGGCACGCCGAGAGATTCACATCCTTAAACAGAACCGTATCCGCCGTATCCGACATCAACCGCCCATCTTGGGACGCATCCCAGGTAAACGTCCGTCCGAACGAACCCAAAACCGCACCTGCAACCCAAAACATCAACACGCTCTTGAATGTTTTCATGTTTTCGAGTTTACCATAACCCATGTCCCATTTCAATTGATCTTCCGCCCCATCATGCGATCGGCCGGCTGGGATCTCTTGTTCTCGTCCCGCCATCGTCCCTGCCGGATTTTCCGGTTATCCGGATAACCCGGATTGCCTCATTCCCCGTTCCCCGTTATTCTATGCTTGCTTTCGGCCCGCACTCATATACAATACGAAGCTGACAAATGGCATGAAAAATGCCTTACGGGTGTTTGGGGAGAACGAAATGGCCAATTTGGGACTGAAAATATCGCAAGAGCAGCGTCAGATGATGACGCTCGCTCCCCAAATGCGCCAATCCCTTGAGATGCTTCAGATGCCGGTCATGGAGCTCCGGGAGGTAATCACCAAAGAAATGGAGACCAACCCGACGCTGGAGATGTCCGATCCGGCCGAAGTCGCGATTCCCTCTTTCGAGGCGCCCAGCGGCGCGGGAAGGGGCACCGACTATTTCGAGGGGGACCCCACTCCGGATGAACCGAAGCCGTCGGACACGGAAGAGGCGATGAATTTCGACCCGACGGTTGATGGCATCCTCCGGATCCATGACGACGGCAGCGACTACTTCCTCCAGAACCTCCAGAATGCGGACTCCCTCGCTGACGCGGAAGAGAAACGGCAATACCGGTTCGACTCCATCCGCCAGAAGGTCTCACTCCAGGACTATCTGCTCGAACAGCTTCACCTGACCACGCTGAGCGGCAGCGATTACGAGGTGGCGACCACTCTCATCGGCGATATCGACCGGAACGGATACTTTACCGGAAGTCTTCCCGATATCGTCATGATCTCCGGGAAGAGCGAACGCGAGATCCTGGCGATCCTGAAAACGATCCAGCGGATCGCGCCGCCGGGCGTCGGGGCCCGAACCCTTCGCGAATGCCTGTTGCTGCAAATGGACCGCTTTGAGGATTCGCCGTGGGAGGATGAGATCCGACTGCTCATCGACAAGTATCTGGACAAGCTTGCGGCCCATGACGAGAAGTTCCTCTGCAAGGCGCTCCATCTGAACCGCGAGGAACTGGCGCAAGTCATCAAACAGGTCACCTCGCTCGATCCCCGTCCCGGCCTCCAGTTCGAAGAGACGGAACAGCGGTATGTCGAACCGGAGGTGTTTGTCGTCAAGAAAAACGGCCGTTACATCGCCCAGGTCGAGGACCGGCTCTTGCCCCATATCCACATCAGCAAACTTCATGAGCGGATGCTTCAGGATCCATCCGTCTCCGCAGAGACCAAATCCTACATCCGGGAGAAGATCCGCTCCGCGAACTTCTTTGTCAAAAGCATCGAGCAACGCCAGGAAACCATCCGGAAAATCGCGCAGACCATCGTGGATGCCCAGACCGAATTCTTCACGCAGGGGGTCAAGGCCCTGAAGCCCATGACGATGGCGTCCGTCGCGCAGAAGGTCAATGTCCATGAGACCACTGTCAGCCGGACGGTCGCCAACAAGTATATGCGGACCCCGATCGGCGTGTTCGAGATGAAATACTTCTTCACACCCGGCATTATGGGCCAGGACGGAATGACGGTTTCCAACAAGTCGATCCAGAAACTCATCAGGGATCTTGTTGACGCCGAGGACCCCACCGCGCCGCTTTCCGATCAGGCGATCGAGAAAAAGCTGGCCGAACAGGGATTCAAAGTTGCCCGGCGGACCATCAACAAGTATCGGGGCATTTTGAAAATCCCGCCCGCATACGAACGGCGGAGAACGTAACGGTATCGGACAACGCAAACAGGAGAATCGCGACTATGGAAAGCCTCAATCTCTCGCTCGCCGCGCACAAACCCCTCTCAGGGAGCATGACCCTGCCGGGCGACAAATCGCTCGCCCTCCGGGCCGCTCTCTTTTCCGCCCTCGCGGAAGGGACCAGCGAAATCAACAATTTCCCCGATGCCGGCGTCACGCGGACAATGCTGACCGCCCTCTCCCAGCTGGGGGTCGAATGGCATCTGGAAGACGGGAAACTGACGGTGGTCGGCCGCGGACTCCACGGGCTCACCAAACCCTCCAAACATCTGGACTGCAAGAATTCCGCAACCACCATCCGGATGCTGGCCGGCGCGCTGGCCGCCTCCGGCACAGGCGGGACGCTGGACGGCTCACCGATCCTCCGCAGACGCTCGATGGCCCGCGTGACGGAACCGCTGCGGTTGATGGGCGAATTGATCGCCACCCCCAACGGCTGCGCCCCGATGACCTTCCCGAGCCGCAAGCCGGACAAGCCGCTCCATGCCATCACCTACACCATGAACATCGCGAGCGCGCAGGTCAAATCATGCCTGATCCTTGCCGCGCTCGCCGCAAATGGCGTCACCACCATCACCGAGCCGAGTCCCTCCCGCGACCACACGGAACGGATGCTCTCGGCGATGGGCGCCAAGATCCGGGTGATCGCGCCGCCCACCATCCAGATCGCGCCGCTCGACAAGCCTCTCTCCCCGCTGACGATCACCCTTCCGGGCGACATCTCCTCCGCGGCGTTTCTGATCGTCGCGGCCTTGCTTCGCCCCGATTCGTCGATCGTCATCCGGAACATCGGCCTGAATCCGACCCGAACCGGCCTGCTCGACGCGCTGCGCGTCATGGGCGCCTACATCAAGATCGAGAATCCGCAAACCCTTTACGGCGAGCCGATCGGCGACCTGCACATCACATCGGCCCCGCTGCACGGCATTCACCTTCAGGGGCCGATTGTCGTCCGGATGATCGATGAGGTTCCCGCCCTCGCCATCGCGGCCTGTTTCGCCAAGGGGAAAACCACCATTCACGACGCGGCGGAACTCCGTTACAAGGAAACTGACCGGATTGCGAACCTCTGCCGCGAATTAAGACGGATCGGCGCAGAGATCGAAGAACACTCAGACGGCATGACCATCACCGGCGGACAGCTTAAAGGCGGCCGGTGTGACGCCTGCGGCGACCACCGTCTGGCGATGGCGCTGGCGATCGCGGGCCTGACGGCGTCAACCCCGGTCATCGTCAATCACGCCGAGGTGCTCATCGACTCCTTCCCGAATTTCGTGGAGACGCTGAACGCCCTCGGCATCAATGATTATTTTCACGGGAAGGCCTAAGGGCTTTCCCGTCTTAAACCGACCGGACAGGTGTCCGATGCCGGACGCTAGGAGAAATCCAGCTCCAACGCGCCCTGCGCCACACCCAGCGTGTTCAGCCGCCCCGCGAGATCAATCCCGCGGGAACGGCTGATGACATCCAACGCGATCGTCAGCGTGGCCCCCTCCACGCTGAGACCGGGTTTGTCGCCGATGTACCCGGCGAGTTGCTGCATCAGCGGCCCGGCGGCCATCTCGCCGCCGAACATCGCCATTGAAACCTTCTTCAGCGTGAGCGCGATGGCGGACCCATCCCGCGCCGGAGCGAGATGGATCTGCGCCTCAACCGGAACCGGGATCACCCCCATCATGGTCGCCTTGCACCGGAAGCACAGCACATCTCCCGACAGCACAACCTCCGGGTTCTTGATCTTCGACAGCTTCTCCCCTTCCGGCGTATCCGCCATCCGGGCGAGGGCGGTCTGAAGCATCGTGTTCAGTTCGGATTCCGTCAGCGACAATGCAAGTTTGGACAATCTCATCGGTCCGGCTACCTCCCGTTATTTCCCACAGATCTCTTTGAAGTAAGGCAGCACGGCATCCGCCCAGATCTCGTACCCGGCATGATTCGGGTGCAGCAGATCCGGCATCAGCTCGCGCGGAAGAACGCCGTCATCCTTCAGGTACTTCGCGTTGAAGTCGCACCAGATCACCTTCTGTCCATCCGCGAAACCCTTGATGATCGCGTTGGTCTTCTCGTTCTTGATCCGATGCCCATTCTTCGCATCCTCGTTACGGGGAAAGATCGGGAGCAGCAACGTTTTGGCTTCGGGCTGTTTCTGCGCGATGATGTCCAGGATGCGACGGATACCCGCCGCGACATCTTCCGCCGAATCCCCGCCGTTGTTCGTCCCGATCATCAGCATCACCACTTTCGCCTTGTAGCCGTCCAGCTCGCCGTTCAAACCCCGCCAAACCAGATGCTCGGTCCGGTCGCCGCCGTACCCGATGTTCAGGATGTCATACGCCTTCAGCTTGTCCGCTACGACCTTGCGCCCCTGGCCTTCCCAGCCGTGAGTGATCGAGTCGCCGAAAAAGACGACATCAAACTGCTGATCCGCATCCTTGAGAATCTGGGTCCGCTTCTGCGACATCCGGTCGAACCACCATCCCTCGTTCGCGCGCGTGGCGGGCGCAACGGTTCTGGGCTGCTCTTCCTGCTTCATCACGCGGTTGAGATACGGGATCACCGCTTTCGCCCAAATCTCATAGCCGCACGCCTCCGGATGGAGCCGGTCATTCATCATCTCTTTCGTCAGAATGCCATCCGTCGTCAGCATCTGGTCGTTGAAATCACACCAGAAGATCGTCCGGTCATCGGCGAACTTCTTGATCTCGGCGTTGACGATCTCATTGCGGACCCGGCAACCATCGGTCGGCTGCTCCCCGCGCGGGAAAATCGCGCAAAGGATAATCTTCGCGGTCGGGGCCTTCCGACGGATCTTGTTGAGTACCGCCTTAATCCCGATAATGGTGTCGGCCGGCGGTTCATTCTCTATGGGATGGTGTCCCGTGTTGTTCGTCCCGATCATCAGGACAACCGCTTTGGGCTTGTAGCCGTCCAATTCCCCATGATCCAGCCTCCACAGCACATGCTCGGTCCGGTCCGCGCTGTAGCCGAGGTTCAACGCCTTATACGGCCCCTGGGCGAAATACTTTTCCCAAACCGCGCGGCCCTTGCCCTCCCAGAAGTGGGTAATGGAGTCGCCGATGAAAACCACATCCGCGCCGCCGGCCTTCACCAGCTCCTGCTTTTCCCGAAACCGCTTCTGCCACCAATGGTTCGGATCCTCACTCTGCGGAACCGGAATCACCGACGACTGCGCCAACACGGAGACGACCAACCCGGCGGCACAAACCGCCACACCCATCATTTTGTTCATTCGAAACCTCCTTGTACTCCCATTCATTTGAATTCGCCATCAAAAACACCCATAATCTTAACAAACCCGCGCACAAAAGCAACAAAAGTCCGCTCACTCCTAACACCTTTCGAGAATTGACAAAAAAGAGGTTTTTGGGGTAAAATTGGCGATGTTTTTTAGACCGAAAGGGTTTGTATGTTTATCCATATTACAGGTACGGGTTCCTGCTTGCCTGAAAAAGTGGTCACCAACGATGAGTTGTCGATGCGGCTGGACACCACGGACGAGTGGATTTTCTCCCATACGGGAATCCACAGCCGGCATATCGCGGCTCCGGACGAGTGTACCTCCGATTTGGCCGTTTGCGCCGCCAAAAAGGCGCTGGAGGATTCAGGCGTCACCCCCGATCAACTCGGTATGATCATCGTGGCCTCGTCCAGTTCCGATTACCTCGGCTTCCCCACCGTCTCATGCCTGGTTCAGGAGGCGCTCGGCGCCAAGCAGGCGGGCGTACTGGATGTCCAGGCCGCCTGTACAGGCTTTATCTACGCGATGCAGGTCGCGCGCGGGCTGATGCAGTTCGACCCCCGCCCAACGTTGGTGATCGGGGCGGAAACCATGTCCCGCGTGGTGGACTGGTCCGACCGGAACACCTGCATCCTCTTTGGCGATGGCGCCGGTGCGGCGGTTCTGGAAGGTAAGGAGACCCCCGGCGGTATCCGCGACGCGATCCTGAAAGGCGATGGAACCGGTTCCGGCATGATTTTCCGTGCGGGCGGCGTGAGAGCCGTTCCGGCCGAGCAGGGCAAGCTGCCCTTCCTCCGGATGAACGGGCGCGCCGTCTTCAATTTCGCCGTCAAGATTTTCGATGAGGTGCTGAGCGCGTTGGTCCAGCGTTCGAAACTCGTCCTCAACGATCTGGCGCAGATCATCCCCCATCAGGCGAATGCCCGGATCGTCGAAGCGACCGCCCGTCGGATGAAGGTGCCCCTCTCCTCCTTCTTCATGAATATGGAGACAACGGGGAACACCTCGGCGGCGTCTATCCCCATCGCGTTGGATGTCCTGAACAAAACGGGGAAACTGAAGGCCGGCGATCTGCTGGCGACGGTCGGATTCGGAGCGGGGCTCACCTACGGCGGACTGCTGATGCAGTGGACCAAGCCGCTCCTGCAGCACGCGTAAACCGGATGGGCGGGAGGTCAGCCCATACGAAGGACACTTTTCGTTTGAAGGAGAAGCAGCAACATGAGTGAAAAAGTGAAGGTTGTCATCACGGGTCTGGGCGTCATTTCGCCTGTCGGTAACACGGTTGACGAAATGTGGACGAACATCCGGAACGGCGTGAGCGGAATCACACGCATCACCAAGTTCGATCCGGAGCGGGTGGACGCCAAAGTGGCCGGTGAGGTCAAAAACTTCGACATCAAGGAATATGTCGATTTTAAGGACTCCAAGCGGATGGCGCTCTTTACCCAGTATGCGGTCGCGGCGGCGAAGCAGGCGTGGCACGATGCCGGTTTCGACCAGGCGCCCCCCGTCCCCGAGCGCGTCTCGGTCATGCTCGGCAACGGTATCGGCGGGCGCGAAATCGACCAGGACGGATACAAGACCCTCTTTGACCGCGGCCCCAGCCGTCTCTCCCCGATGCTGATTCCCAAACTGATCGCCAACGAGGCGGCGGGTAACATCTCGATCTTGCTGAACGCGAAGGGCGCCGCCCACACGTTGGTGACCGCCTGCGCGTCAGGCACGGACGCGATGGGCCACGCCCTCGACATGATCCGTTCAGGCCGCGCCGATGTCGTCATCTCCGGCGGCACGGAAGCAACCATCACCGAGTACTGCATCGGCGGGTTCTGCTCGATGAAGGCGCTGAGCACCCACCACAATGACGATCCCGAAAAGGCCTGCCGTCCCTTTGACGCAAACCGCGACGGCTTCATCATGGGCGAAGGTTCCGCGATCTTGATCCTGGAGAGCGAGGAACACGCCAAGGCGCGCGGCGCGCGGATCTACGCCGAGTTTGCCGGCTATGGCGCTTCGGGCGACGCCTACCACCTGACCGCCCCTGATCCCGGCGCGACGGGTGCCATGCGCGCGATCACCATCGCGCTGGACGACGCCGGCGTGAAGCCGGAAGAGGTCGATTACGTCAACGCCCACGGCACCTCCACCTCGCTGAACGACTCGATGGAGACAACCGCCATCAAGGGCGTTTTCGGCCAGCACGCGTACGAGATGAAGGTCTCCTCCACCAAGAGCATGACCGGCCACTTGCTGGGCGCCGCAGGCGCCATCGAAGCGGTCATCTGCGCCCTGGCGCTGCGGGACGGCTTCTATCCCCCGACGATCAATTACGAGACACCCGATCCGGCATGCGATCTCGATTGCGTTCCGAACAAAGGCATCGCGGCGCCGATGAATGTCGCGATTTCAACCTCGCTCGGATTCGGCGGCCACAACGGCGCGTTGGTCTTTAAACGGGTTTAATTGAAAAGGAGTGTGAAATGAACGTTGAAAATGCGACGGCTGGTGCCGTTAAACTGGTCGAGGAGGGTCAACCCTATCTGGGCAGCGTTGAGGACCTGCTTCCCCATCGCCCCCCCTTCCTGTTTGTCGATAAGCTGACCAGCGTCTCCCAGAAGCTGACCGTCGGTGAGATGACGTATGATCCGGACATGTGGTTCTTCAAAGGCCACTTCCCGGGATACCCGGTGGTCCCCGGCGTGATCCTCGTCGAGACGATGGCGCAGTGCGGCGGCGCGGGCGTCGTGGCGGCGGGCCTGGTCCGCGGCGGCGGAATCTTCCTGCTGACCGGCGTGGACAACGCGAAGTTCCGCCACAAGGTCGGTCCGGGCGACAAGCTCCGCATGGAGGTCGAGAATGTGATGATCTCCAGCCGGATGGCCAAGCAGCACGGTAAGGCCTTCGTCTTCGTAGATGGCGAGTGGGCGCTCGCCTGCGAGGCCGACTTCAAGTGCGTGCTGGTCTCGAAGGAAAAGGCCGGCATCAACATCTGAACCATGAGGCGGACGCGGCAACCCGCGTCCGCTTTTTTAAACCCCATCTACCCCGAAGGACGGATCCCGTCCGAGTATCAAGGAGTCCCGGCATGAAACAGTTGGCGTGTGCGTTATTGACGGTGTTTGCGTTGTCCCGGTGCGTGATGGCCGGAACGGACCTCACAAAGTGGAAGCTTGTCTGGTCGGACGAGTTCAATGGAAAGGGTCTGGTCGATTCCTCGAAATGGGGCTACGAAAAGGGCTTCATCCGAAACAACGAAGCGCAATACTACACCGCGGCCCGCACAGAGAACGCCCGGATGGAGGGTGGCCGGCTGATCATCGAGGGACGCAAGGAGCCCTTCGACAAAGCGCAATACACGGCGGCGAGCATCAACACCCGCGGTAAATTCGCCCTCACCTACGGCCGGGTCGAGGTCCGCGCCAAACTGCCGAGAGGTCGCGGCATGTGGCCCGCCATCTGGATGCTCGGCACCAATATCGGCGAGATCGGTTGGCCGCGCTGCGGCGAGATCGACATCATGGAGTTCGTCGGATTCGCGCCCGACAAGGTCCACGCGACGGTCCACTGGTATGACCGCGAGGCCAAACGCCACACCTCGAAAGGAACCGCGCTGGACGGACAGAAACCCTCCGATGATTTCCACATCTACGCCGTCGAGTGGTTTGCGGACCGGATGGACTTCTATTACGATCAGACCAAGTACTTCACCTACCCCATCAGCGCGGCCGGCAAAGAGGGAAATCCCTTCGACAAGCCGCACTACCTGCTGATCAATCTGGCGATCGGCGGCGGTTGGGGCGGACAGAAGGGTATTGACGATTCGATCTTTCCGCAGCGGTACGAGATCGACTACGTCAGAATCTACAAGGCCCGATAGGCCCGCGCGCCCTCTATGCTTTCCGACCGTAAAGCCTGGGTCCTGTTCCTGCTGCTGGCGACCGTCCTGGGAACCTTGCTCATCTGGCCGGTCTTGACCGTCATCGGCGGCGGATTCTGGGTTGATGGCCGGTTGACTGCCGATTACCTTCTCGGCGTCTTCAAAAACCCGATCTACGCCGAGGGACTGGTCAACAGCTTTAAGATCGCGTCAGGCGCAACCCTGCTCGCCGCCGCGCTGGCGATTCCCCTCGCCTGGCTCGCCTACACCTACACCTTCAAGGGGCTGAAAGCGTTTCAGGCAATCCTTCTGGTTCCGATGGTCCTGCCGCCCTTCGTCGGGGCGATCGGCGCCATGCAGATGCTCGGCCCCTACGGCGCGCTGAACGCCCTGCTGGGATGCGGGCCGATCGACTGGTTCGGCGAGAACCGATACCTGGGCGTGATTCTGCTTCAGGCGCTCGCCTTTTATCCCATCATCTACCTCAATGTCACCGCCGCGTTGGCGAACATTGATCCCGCGCTGGATGAGGCGGCGCAGAACCTCGGGGCCGACGGTTGGACCCGTTTCCGCCGGATCACCCTTCCGCTCCTCGCCCCCGGCCTCTTCGCCGGATGCACGCTGGTCTTCATCGCCTGTTTCACCGAACTGGGCACCCCGCTGATCATGAACTACACCCGCTGCGCGGCGGTTCAGGTCTACGATGAACTGAAGGAGATCAGCGCGAGCCCATTCCCCTACGCGCTGGTCACCGTCGTCCTCACCGCCAGCGTCCTTCTCTATGCGGCCAGCAAGGCGCTCTTCGGCAGACATGCCTACGCCATGCAGGCGAAAGCCTCGCTTCCGCACACACCCAAAGCGGTGACGGGATGGCGGGGCGTCCTGATCGCCCTTCCCTTCCTGACCGTCGCCTTCCTGGCGCTCCTACCCCACATCGGCGTGGTGCTAACCAGCTTCTCCGTGCCGGGCGCATGGTACAGGAGTGTCTTGCCCGCCGCCTTCACCACCGCCAACTATCAAGAGGCACTCGGTCATACGATGACCCTTAACGCGATCCGAAACAGTCTTGTCTTCTCCTGCCTGGCGGTGGTCGCCAACCTCGCGCTCGGTATCTCCGTCGCATGGATCGTCGTCCGCTCCCGGCTCAAATTCAGAAACGCGCTGGACGGCATCGCCATGATCCCCCTCGCCGTGCCGGGCCTGGTCATGGCGTTCGGCTTCATCGCGATCAGCGGGAAGCTGGCGGGCACCCCCTTCATCCAGCATCATCCCGCCCTCGCCGCCCTCGTGGATATCCGCGTGAACCCGACCCTCTTTCTGGTGATCGCCTACGCCGTCCGGCGGCTTCCCTACATGGTCCGGGCGGCGGTCGCGGGATTGCAACAGACCTCCATCACACTGGAAGAGGCGGCCGCGAACCTCGGTGCCCCGCCGCGTGTCATTCTCCGCCGGGTCACCCTCCCCCTGATCACCGCCAACCTCATCGCGGGTGTCCTGCTGGTCTTCGCCTTCAGCATGCTGGAGGTTTCCGATAGCCTGATGCTCGCACAGAAGATGGCCTACTACCCGATCACCAAAACGATCTTCGAGTTGTTCCAGCTGATCGGCATTGGACGTTACCTCGCCACCGCCCTTGGCGTCTGGGCCATGCTCTTCCTTGCCGTCACCCTGATCGGCAGCAGCATCCTGATGGGTAAGAAACTCGGTGCTCTCTTCAGAGGATAAAGTACGCCTTTCGGCGGAACATCCCGTAAGGAATTAGCCCCTTATCCGCGACGGAAGAGCCAATACCCGACCACCGCGACGTTGATGATGACCATCAGCCAAAAGACCACCCGGAAACTCAGTTTCCGGGATTTATGGCGGATCAGACGCTGCGCCAGCAGGGCGCCCGGCCATCCGAAAAAGAGTTCCAACAGATGCAGGCTCCGCTCCCGTGTGCGCCAGCGTCCCTTCTGCGCCGCACGTTTATCCCATGCGTAGGCGCAGAAGGTCACGACACTCATCACACCGTACACAGCCGACAGCCAACCTATCGTCGAAATCGTCATTGTTTTATTCAAGGGTTAGGTGGTTAAGGGGTTGGGTGGTTTGGTGGTTAAAGGACATCCGACACTCGACATCCCGTTCCCCTTTTCTCACTCGTCACTCACCCTTCCCTCTCAACCTTATAACCCTTTAACCTTTTAACCTTAACTTACCGGACAGGGGTGATCACATAGGTGTAACTCACCGGCATCGCATTCAGGCGATACTTCTCCATCGGGGGCGGCCCGCAGCTCGCCCCGCCCAATCCCATCTGATGGAGATCAAGATAGAGGCAGACCTCCTCGCGCGGGACAGGCGGGTTGAAAAGCCGTTGCTGGCCGTTACGGTGACGGGCAAACTCAAGATCCTCGGAGCGGAAATGGGTTGCCGTCACATACAGCGGCTGCGGGAAGGTGAAGCGCGCGCCGCGCCCCTTCACGTCGGTGAAGGTGACCCACCGGACATCCGACCGGCATCCGTTCTCCTGCGGCCGCACGTAATCGACCGCCTGTTCGGTCACGGTGCTCTCGTAATAGCCGATGTCACTCGCCTCTTTCCGATCCACATAATTCTCGTAAGGTCCGCGCCCGTAATAGGCCATTCGCTCCAACGCGCCGTCCAGCATCATCCGAACGCCCATTCGGGCAAGAGGCGGCTGGGCGCCTTTGGGGGTGATGTCATTCAGGACAGTGATCGTGCCGTCGCCGGTGACGGTATAAACGCTCTTATGAAGGAAACGCGCGCTCTTGAATCCGTCCGCCGAGACGAAGGTCGTCACCCGGACAGTTCCAGAATCGACCTGCTCCGCCACGATCGGCGCGGGATGATAGTTCATCTGGGTCAGGCCCGACTCGTAGAAGGCGTTCCGGAACCAACCGTCATTATCAACGAAGGCGCGGAATGCCGTAAATTCGGGGCCGTGCGAAACGCTCGCCCGGTTCTGGATAATGGTCTGCTTACCGTAAACCAGCCGCGCGATCGTCCCCGTCTTACGGCAGAAGACCAACTCAAAACCCTTACCCGTCACGGTGACAGACCGATCATCCTGCTTCAGCACCGCTTTCGGCAGAGCCCCCTTGGCGGGGAGCGGACGGGTTCCCGCAACCGTGAAGGGCAACTGGTCGGCCGCGATCTCATACCCCGCCGATTCCCACAGGGTGTTCGTCTTCAGATGGAAACTGACACGGTAGAAACATTCACTTCCCGCAGGCGGCTGGATGGCCGGGAGCGGGAGGGAGATCGTCTGACGCGTCAGCGGCGCGACCGAAATCGGACCGAGCATCCCCTTCGCGATCTCCTTGCCCTCACAGGAGAGCGTCCAGCGTCCCTCGAAGGCCGACGTATCGGTGAAGGCGAAGCGGTTCCAAAGTTCCGCCTTCCCAGACGCCGCATCGGATGAGGTCACCACGATGTTGCGGTGGATACGGCGCACCTCCGCCAGTTTCGGCGAGGGGTTGCGCAACGGATCAACCACGCCGTTGCAGACAAAGTTGCCGTCGTTGGGCTGGTCATCGAAGTCGCCGCCGTATGCCAGATAGCGGATCGCCTTCCCGTCCGGTCCCACGCGGTCAATCGTCTTCCAGATCGCCTGATCGACCCAATCCCAGATACAGCCGCCGCAGAGGGCGTCGCTGGAATAGTAGGCCTCCCAATACTCCTTGAAGTTCCCCATCGCGTTACCCATCGCATGGGCGTATTCACACATGAAGAAAGGTTTCGCGTGGTTTTTGCCGCGCTCGTACAGCCACTCGACCGTGGGGTACATCGCGCTATCGACGTCCGCGACCGGATTGTCGCGCTCGTAATGGACAAGCCGGGTCGGGTCGGTCTCGCGCACCGCGCGGGAGGCGGCCTGGAAGTTCTCTCCGGGGCCCGCCTCGTTACCGAGCGACCACATGAAAATCGAGGGGTGGTTCTTGTAGTTCTCGACGTTGTTCACGTTACGCTCGACATGCGCCTTCTCCCACGACTTCACATGCGCCAGCGACTCCTTGCCGTATCCCATCCCGTGCGACTCGACATTCGCCTCCGCCACGACATAGATGCCGAACCGGTCGCAGAGCTGATACCAGTAGTAATGGTTGGGATAGTGGCTGGTCCGGACCGTATTGATGTTGTTCCGCTTGAAAAGCAGGATGTCACGCAACATCAGCTCGCGGCTCACGGTCCGGCCGTTCTCGGGATCGGTCTCATGCCGGTTCACCCCTTTGAACTTGACGGGCTTCCCGTTGAACAGCACCACGCCATCCTTGATCTCAACCTGCCGGAACCCGACCTTGCACGACCGGACATCCCGAATCCCGTTGGGCGTGGTCAGCGTGATGACCAGCGTGTAGAGATAGGGATCCTCCGCAGACCACAACCGCGGCGCCTGAACCGGCAACGTGACCTTGCCGACCGCATCGGCGCCGTCCGCCTGCACCTTCAGGGCGATTTCGGGCAAGGTGGCCACACGATTAAAGCCGGCATCCAGAAGTTCGGCCTCCACGTGGGCCTCCACCGCCTGGCCGTTCAGGGTCCGGGCTTTCACGCGCAATCCCAACTCCGCGTTGCGGTATGCGGCATCCAATTGCGTGGTCACCCAGAAATCACGCAATTCAACCGATGGCGGTGAGAAGAGCGTCACATCGCGATAGATCCCGCTGAAACGGAACATATCCTGGTCCTCCAGATAGGAACCGTCGCTCCAGCGGTAGACCTCCACCGCCATCAGGTTCTCACCGTCCTTGATGTATGGGGTGAGGTTAAACTCGGCCGGAAGTTTGCTGTCCTCGCTGTAGCCGACCCGCTTGCCATTGAGCCACAGATAGAAGGCTGAATAGACACCGTCAAACCGGATAAACACCGGACGGCCCTTCCACTCCTTGGGCACGGTGAAGGAGGTCCTGTACGAGCTGACCGGATTGTACTCGGAACCGATCAACGGCGGTTTCCGCTGGTGCGGAAAACGGATGTTGGTATAGATCGGAATCCCGTATCCGCGCATCTCCACGCAACTCGGCACATCGATCGCATACCATTGGCTGACATCGTAATCCGGACGGTAGAAGTTGGTCGGCCGTTCCGCAGGCGATCCCGTCCACATGTAGGTCCACTGCCCGTTCAGGGAGAGACGGTACGGCGTCTGGGGCTCATCCGCTGTCCGCGCGTCCTCGGCCGACGCCAAGGGGAATCCTGACGCACGCGCCGGTTCCCGATTGATCGCGTTGACCTGTTCATCTTCCCATTCGTTCGCACCCCGTGCGCCCATCACCGCCACACCCGCGCAAATCGCCATCACTACCGCTTTCATTGACACGTCTTCCCTTCGCGCTCAACCGCAAGACTCCGGCCTTCAGCCATCAGACTTCCGGACTTCCCTTCGCCACGCTCAACCCCCAACTGTCCCGGCCCCTATTCGGCCTTGATTCCCAGCCGGCGTTCCAATTCCGGATCCCGCGCGCCGCCCAGTTTCACCGACTGCCGATAGTACAGTTCCGCCTGCGACAGATCATTCGGCGTCATCATGAGCAGCGTCCAAGCCATGTTGAAATAACCTTCCGGACGCTTGGGATTCACCTTCATGACCTGCTCCAGACGCTCCATCGCACGGGGGTAGTCCGCCAAGGCGAACGAGACGCCGGCGGCGAGCAACAGCGTCGCCTCGTCGTCGGGATGGTCTTCCAAAAGATCCTCCAACGCCACCATCGCGTCTTTCGGCTTGTTCTGATAGAGCAGGACCGCCGCGATCAGAAGGCTCGCCTCCTCATTCTCCGGCTCCGCCTTCAGAATCTTCACCAACGAGAGACGCGCATCTTCATACCGGTCAATCGAAAGCATATCGCGGGCGAAATCAAGTTCCCGCTTGACATCGACCACCTGAGCCGCCGCGCCGCCGGCTTTGGGAGCGGGTTTAGCCTTTTCCTCCGGCTCGTCCAATTCGGGCTCATCGTCCGGCGTCTTTTCCAACACCACCCCATCGGCCCGTTTCGCCGAGAGCTGAACCGTCTTTTCGGGCACGTTGTCCTTTTCCGACTGGCGCTTCCGTTCCGCCCGTTTCTTCTCCAGTTCAGTCGTGTCGGTCACCGAAAGTGTCCGTGCCGAGGCATTTGCATCCTCGAGGATAATCCGATCCACCTCGGTCTCGCAGAGCGCCTTGCGGAAACGGACCGGCGCGAACTCCGAACTGTTCAGCCGGGAGGGATTCTCCCGCTCAACCCGCTCGATCTCTTTCAGCGCCTCGCGATACAGTTCGATCGCCTTGGCGTTATCGCCGTCCACGTAGGCCGATTGCGCCTCCGCCACCATCTCGTTCGCCTTTTTCAGCAACTCCGACACCTTCTTCGGCGCCGGCTTATCCGCCGCCGTCCCAGACAGAACCGCCGCCAGGCACACCGCCATCCAACACCAACCGTTTCGTCTCATCGCTACTCCTCTCAAAATGATCATAGATTTTACCCCAACCCTTCATTCAAAATCAAGAGGCTTTCCCGAACCACTCCCTTCGGCAACCTTTCCCCTCTTCCCTTCTAATCTTTTGACCTTATTTCGCTTCCCTCCATTGCCTTACCGCGTCAAAAATGGTAAAGTACTTTCATGTTGCAAGCCGACATTCGGATATCGCTTGCAGGACAGACCTCACCGACAGATAAAAAGGAATGCGTTATGGCAAAAGGAAATCTCTCCCGTCGTCACTTTTTAACGGCCGCGAGCGCGGCTTTGGCCTTTCCGGCAATCATCCCGTCTGGATGCGTCAGCGCCAAGGACGTCGCCCGCGTGAAGCCCCGCCGACCGGTGCCTTCGGAGCGGCTGAATGTCGGCTTCATCGGCTACGGCACCATGGCCCACGACAATATCGGTAACTTCCTGAACAATGACCACGTGCAAGTAACCGCCGTCAGCGACCCCAACACCGGCATCGACAAACTGCACGGCTACAGCGGCGAGCGGGGCGGCGGCCTGGCCCCGTGCAAAGACCGGGTCAACAAATTCTACGCCGATCTCGGCGACAAGATCAGCTACAACGGCTGCAAAACTTACTTCGATTTCCGCGAGATGATCGACAGCGGCGATGTCGATGCGGTCGTCATCAGCACGCCGGACCATTGGCACGCGATCCAGGCCATCTACGCCGCCCGCAAGGGAAAGCATGTCTATTGCCAGAAGCCGATGGCTCTGACGATCGGCCAGGGCAAGGCGATGGTCAAGGCGGTGCGCGAGAGCGGCATCACCTTCCAAGTCGGCTCGCAGCAGCGTTCGAGCGTCGAGTTCCGCCGCGCCTGCGAGTTCGTCCGCAACCACTACATCGGCAAGATTCAGCGTGTCGAGATCGGCCTGCCGGGCGGCAAGTTCACCTCCTGGGGCAAACCGAAAGAGTGGTGCGGGAAGACGGCGTGGGATAAACCGCCGGCCTACTTCGGCGAAGAGGGCTGGAAGATGTGGCAAGGTCCCGCCGCCTACCGCGACTTCCTCCCCGCAATCCATGCCCCGATGTCGTGGCGCTTCAACCTCGCCTACGGCGGCGGACAGATCACCGACTGGGGCGCGCACCATCTGGACATCCTCCAGTGGGCCATCGGCAAGGACGGTTCGGGACCGGTCGCCATCGAGAACATCAAGGGCGATATGGACCTGAACGATCCGATCTACAATACGGCCGGAAAGTACTCCTTCGATGTCGTCTACGACGACGGTACCCGCGCGATCGTCTCGGAACGCTTTCAAAACGGACTCCGTTTCTTCGGCGAGGGCGGCAAGCAGATCTTCGTAACGCGCGGCAAGATGATCACCGCTCCGGAAGAGCTCTACCGCACGAAGCTGCGGCCGACCGACGTGAAACTCTACGAAAGCGGCCAGCACGAGCGGAACTTCATCGACTGCATCTTCAACAGCAAAGAGACCATCACACCGGTCGAGGCGGGCCACCGGTCGATCGCGATCGCCCACATGGCGAACATCGCGCTGCGTATCGGCGCCGAAAAGCTCCAGTGGGATCCCGTGACGGAGCAGTTCATCGGCGACCACGCAAAAGAGGCCTCCAAACTGATCGACCAGCCGCTCCACAACGGCTGGGTGCTGGATCCCGGCGCGTAAACATGGCTCAAGAGTGGAACATCCGGCCGCGTGGACACGTCTGCGCCCTCTGCGGCCAACCGTTCACCGACAAGCAGGCCTGCGTATCCGTCCTCAAGGAGATTGAGGGCGGATATGAGCGGCTGGATTGCTGCGCGGACTGTTGGCGGCAGACCCCGCGCGACTGGGAACCGTTCAGCGTGTGGGAGGGCGAATACAACGCGCCCTCCCCCGCCGCCGTGAAAGCCGAACCAGTCAAAAAGGAGACGGCCGAGGAACTGCTGCGCAAACTGATCGCGTTGGACGACCCCGCCATGCGCAATGTGGTCTATGTGCTCGCCGTCATGCTGGAGCGGGGCAAGCAGCTGGTCGAGCGTGACGCCAAACCGCACGAGAGCGGCGGTATTCTGCGCATCTACGAACACAAGAAAAGCGGGGACACCTTCATCGTCCTGGATCCCCGGCTCCGCCTGGACCAGCTCGGGGATGTACAAAACCAGGTGGTCGCCCTCTTGAGCGGAACCGAAACCCTCCAAACGGAATCGTAAGGCCCCCCAGCCCTTCATCTTCAGGGATGTGGCGTTCCCGCCGATTCAAAGGAGAAACACCCATGCGTTACACCCCTCTCTGCCATCTCATTCTCCTATCCGCCCTTACCCTCCATGCGGAACGGACCATCCATGTGGATGGTGCCGCCCGAGCGCCGGGAGACGGGTCGGCGGAGCACCCCTTCGCGACTCTGACGGCCGCGCGGGACGCGATCCGCGCCCGGGGGACCAGCGATGCGTCTCAGGAGCCGGTGACGGTTCTGATCGCCCCCGGCGACTACCGCTTCACCGCGCCCTTCGAGCTGAATGAGGCCGACAGCGGTACCTCCGACGCCCCAATCACCTACCGCGCCGCCCAGCCGCTGAAAACCCGCTTCATCGGCGGCATCTCCCTTTCCCCCTCCGCGTTCAAACCCTTAACCGAAACCGGGACCCCCATCGAACCCGACGTCCTTCCCCACATCCGGGTATGTGACCTCTCCGCCCTCCACCCCGATCCCTTCCCCCCTTTCCCAAACAGCTATCAGGGACGTCCCGTTCCCCCCTGGCTCTATGTGGATGGCGAGAGCATGACCCTCGCCCGCTGGCCGAACGCGGATGCCCCAAACCAAGGCTGGGCGACCTTCACCCAGGCCATCGACAACGGCTTGCCGAAACCCGATGCCGAAGACCCCGCGCTCCGGAAAATCCATCCCGGTTCCTTCGTCTTCGCGACCAACCGCCACTGGGATATCGGTGCGGGCGTCTGGCTCCGGGGTTACTGGACACACGACTGGTCCGACCAGGTCATCCGCATCGCCTCCTTCGACGCGGAAAAGGGAATCATCGCCCTCTCTGCGCCCCATGTCTTCGGCATCAACGCCGGAACCTGGGGAGCAAAGGAACGCCGCTTTTATGCCCTGAACACCCTCCGGGAGCTGGACGCGCCCGGCGAATGGTTCCTTGACCGGAAGCAAAACCGACTCTACCTCTATCCGCCGCGTGAGGCACCCGGTGAGATTGTCTTGGCGACTCTGAACGAACCGCTGCTCCGTATGCGCAAAACCCGGCATGTCACCTTCACCGGCATTGATTTCGCCTATTCCCACGCTGACATGATCCGGCTGGAGCAAACCGAAAAGGTCGAAATCGCGGGCTGCCGAATCCGGAACACCGCGGGCGGCGGCATCTCGGTGAACGGAAGCGGAAATATCGTCCGCTCCTGCGACCTCTCCATTATCGGCACCACCGGCATCTACCTCTCGGGCGGCGACCGCCAGCGGCTGATTCCCGCCCACAACCTCGCCGAGAACAACCACATCCACCACTACGGCCTCTTCCAGCGTACCTACGCCCCGGGAGTCGGCGCCAACGGGTGCGGCCAGATCGTCCGCAATAACCTCATCCATGACGCCCCGCACAACGCGATCCTCTACGGCGGGAACGAACATCGCTTCGAGCGCAACGAGATCTTCCGCGTGGTGATGGAGACCGGTGATGCCGGTGCCTTCTACACCGGACGTGACTGGACCTCGCAGGGCAACATCCTCCGCCACAACTACATCCACCATCTCGGCGGAGGCGATGCAGACCATGTCAACACGATGGGAATCTATCTGGATGACTGCGACTGCGGCGATACGCTGGAGGGCAATGTCTTCTGGAAAGCCGGGCGTGCGATCATGATCGGCGGCGGGCGGGACAACCCCGTGATCAACAACCTCGTGATCGACTGTCCCATCGCGCTCCACATCGATTCCCGCGGCATGACCTGGAAACAGTGGAACGACCCCAATGACGGAAGCTGGTGCCTGGAAAAGAAGGCCGAGCAGCTCCACTATCGCCAACCGCCGTGGAGTGAACGCTATCCGCATCTGGCGGCGATCCTCGACCGTTCACCGCGTGAGCCGCTGGACAACCCCGTGCGGGGCAATGTCTTCGTGGACATCACCAAAAAGGTTTGCGACTTCGACGGCAACTTCCTGAAACTCATCGACAAGATGGAGATCGCCGACAACCTCGTCATGAACACCGCCGGTTCGGAATCCCTCGCGAAGGCGGAAACGGTCAAGGGCTTCCGAACCCTCATCGGACAAGCGGACAATCCGATCGATCCCGGATTCCGCAACCGGGCGAAGGGCGATTTCGAACTCTCCGACACCGCGCGGATTTATGTGGAGCTTCCCGCATTCAAGAAGATCCCCTTCCGTTCGATCGGCCTGTACCGTGACACCTACCGCACCGCCCTTCCCGTCCGGGACAAGGAGGGACTCGTCAAATGAAGGCGTGGCTGCAACGGGTTTCCCAGGCATCCGTCACCGTTGACGGCGAAACGGTCTCCGCCATCGGACAGGGACTCCTGGTGCTGTTGGGGGTTACCCACACCGACACCGAGGCGGACGCGAAGAAGATCGCCGAGAAAATTCCTCTCCTGCGGATCTTTGAGGATGAACAGGGGCTGATGAACCGTTCGCTTATCGACATCGGTGGATCGGTCATCATCGTCTCCCAATTCACCCTCTACGCCGACACCGCCAAAGGCCGCCGCCCCAGTTTCGTCCAGGCGGCGCGACCCGAACTGGCCAATCCGCTTTACGAGCGGGTGGTCGCGCTGCTGCGCGAGACGCTTGGGCCCGAACGGGTCGGAACGGGCCGTTTCCAGACCGACATGAAGGTCAGCCTCGTCAACGACGGCCCCGTCAGCATCGAACTCCGCACGGACGCCTAAGCGCTAACCGGACACCCGGATCCGGATCGTTATCTCGCCATCAGGCGAACCCTTTTCGAGCAGCAGACGCTGAATCGTTTTCATCTGGCCGCCCACCTTCCGGCGGGAGGTTTTGAGCAGCCGCTTGGCCGTAAACATCTGGAGGGTCAACAGTTTCTCGCCGCCGACGGGCGGCAACTCGCCGGCGTCCATCTCCATCATTCCCTCGGCGACGATCTTCGCGCCGGGATATTTGGCGATGTTCTTCGCCAGATAATCAAGCGG
>DBXN01000024.1:27555-28841 GCA_002309585.1 Verrucomicrobia bacterium UBA1211 | reverse complement strand
CTCTTTTGATGTCCGCTGCGTCGCGGGATACCGCTCCTCGCTCCACTCCTTCGGAGTGGCCTTAAAATCGCTGTCGCCCCGCGCCTTGCGGCTTGGGCTTCGTACCTGTTTTATTTCTGAACACATGGGGCACCTCTCTTTTCGCGTCCGTTCCGGAGAACGGGAGGCCACCTGACGGACACATTAAACCAAAATACACCTTGCTTTTGTTTGAAACATATAGGGAATCAAATAAATAAGTCAAGCGCAAAATTTTATTTTTTTGAAAAAACCTTACCCCGTTAAAGGTAGGTTCTACAAGGAAGGTAAAAGGTTAAAGGGTTAAGAAGGGAACGGAGAATGGGGAACGGGAAGAGAAAAGAGGGGAACAGGAGTGACGAGTGACGGGTGACGAGTGACGAGAGGGATAATGAAGAATGAAAACGGGAAGAAGGAAAGCGGTGGTCTCGCGTCTCATGTCTGACGTCTCTCGTCCTTCAACCACCGCACCACCCACTTGTCCGCCAAAGCTTTAGCGGCGGCGGAACCACCCAACCACCAAACCACCCAACCCCTATTCCCTTTTTCGCTTGTTGGGGCGGATGGATTTGGTAAACTGGGGGCATGAAAACGAAACAATACGCTTTATGCCTTGCCGTATGCGCCCTGTGCGCGTTTGCCGTGAACGGGGAGACCGTTCCCTTCACGTGTACCGGAAATCCCATTGTCAAAACCACCTTTACCCCCGATCCGGCGGGATTTGTGGATGGCGACACCTTCTACCTCTTCACCGGACATGACGAGCCGGACGCGCGGGGGTTCCACATGAAGAACTGGCAGGTCTTCCGCACGAAGGATATGGTGCAGTGGGAGAATCTCGGCTGCGTGATGGACACCTCCGTCTTCACATGGGCGTTGCAGGGAAACCGCGCGTGGGCGAGTCAGGCGATCAAACGCAACGGTAAGTGGTACTGGTATGTGGCGGTGGCGGGCAACGGGCGCGACGCCCATCACGACTGCATCGGGGTGGCGGTTGCCGACCGGCCGGAGGGGCCTTGGCGTGACGGCGCGGGCAAGCCGCTGGCGAGTGCGCGGGCGGGTTATATCGACCCCTCCGTGTTTGTCGATGACGACGGGCAGGCGTGGCTCTTCTGGGGCAACTGCGGCGGCGATCCAGGATGCTGGTATGCCCCCCTGAAGGAGAATATGGTGGAGCTGGCGGGCGAGATCAAACCCGTGCCGGGGCTGATGGACGAGGCGGCGTTCGGCAAGCCGCTGAAGAAGAAGCATGGCGCGGGGGCGTGGAA
>DBXN01000024.1:18611-27516 GCA_002309585.1 Verrucomicrobia bacterium UBA1211 | reverse complement strand
CTATTATCTCGAATATGCGGCGGGGGGCGTGCCGGAGCATTGGGCCTACTCGTGGGCGAAGTCCATCCACGGCCCGTGGCACTACGGTGGGCGGATCATGGACGAGGCGGTCGGCACGGGCACCATCCACGGCGGCAGCGTCCTTTTCAAGGGACAGTGGTACATGGTTTACCACAACGCCACGTTGCCCGGCGGGGCGGATTGCCGCCGTTCGGCCTGCATTGAGCGCTACACGCGTAATGCGGACGGTTCCATCCCGTTCATTCCCGCGACGGCGGAGGGGGTGTTGCGGCCCACGGCGCGGTTTGCGAACTATCCGGACAATACCGTCAACCGTCTGTTGGCGAAGACCTGCGCCGCGCGGGGGATCGCCATTACGGACTGGCATATCCACATCCGGGGCGGCATGACGCCGGAGTTGGCGGTCGAGCGGGAAAACGCCAGCTTCATCCGTTCCAGCGCGCTGGAAAACCACGGCCGCGAATGGCCGATCAACGACAACGCGAAACTGCGGGCGTTCATTGATCAGGCCCGCGCGGTGAAGGTGAACGGCCGTTCGCTGCCGGTCGGTATTCAGGTGAACGACCGCGACTGGTTCAGGCAGATCGACAAGGAGACCCTGGCGCGGCTCGATTATGTGCTCGCCGACACGATGATCATGGGGAAGATGCCCGACGGAAGCGACAACCGGCTCTGGAAACCGCAGACGATCACCGATCCCGAGGCGTGGATGGAGCGGTACATGGCGCACAACCTCCAGATCCTCGGCGAGCCGATCTCCATTCTCGCCAACCCGACCTATCTGCCCGAGTGCCTCGCGGACCGGTATGACACGCTCTGGACCGAGGAACGGATGCGCACGATCATCGCCAAGGCGGTCGAGCGCGGGATCGCCATCGAGATCCAGGCGGAATCGCTTTTCCCGCGTCCGAAGTTCCTCCGTCTCGCGAAGGCGATGGGCGCGAAGTTCTCCTTCGGCACGAACAACTTCGACCCGAAGCCCAAGGACCTCTCCCGCTGGCTGGAGGTCATCACCTGGCTCGACCTCCACGGTTCGGATATCTGGACTCCCGCCGATCTGAAACGCTAGGGGACGGCGGTTAGACGAAAAAAGGGGCCGCTCCGAAAAGCGGCCCCACATCTTTTTTAAGAACGCCGTGATCTACCAGAAGATCACGTAGAGCGCAACCGTTATCGCCACCACGACCAAACCAGCGACCAACGCGCCCTTGGATGTGGTCAGATCCAGCTTGGTATTGGAATCGAAGCTGACCGGCTGAGTCTGTTTGAACACCGCGCCGAGCGCAAACATCAGCACCAGCGTGATGATCAACGCGTAACTGGCCGCCCAGAGATAGTGCATCTTTTCGACGCTTCCGCCCATCACCAGCGGGATGGACTTCAACAGCGCTTCCGGCATCCAGTTGTTGAAGAACGCGAAGATAAGCGGATAGGCCAGCAACCCGACTACGCCAATCCAACGCTCGCCGCGCCGGTTAAGCAAGCCGAAGATGAAGACCGCTACCACGCCGCCGGAGATGTACAGCTGCACCTGCTGAATGTAAGTGAAGATGGATTCAGTCCTTAGGATGCTAGCCACCACGATCCCGATAATCATCAGGGCAACAATCGACAAACGCCCGAAAGAAACCAGTTGTTTCGGGGTGGCCTCCCGATTGACGTAACGCTGGTAGATATCCATCGTCAATAACGTGGAGGTCGCGTTCAGCACCGCCGCCAGTGAACTGACGATTGCGCCGAGCAGGGCCGCCAACACAAAACCGAGGATACCTACATTGTGCGGGATCAGCTTGGTGATCAACACGCCCAGCGCACCATCGTATTTGTACCCGTCTGCGATCGCCAAATCTTTGGCAAAAAGGTTAAAGGCGATGATGCCGGGAATGACGATGATGAACGGGATCAGCAGTTTGAGCCCCGCGGCGAGGACCAGACCCTTCTGGCCTTCCGCCAGCGATCCGGAACCCAGAATTCGCTGGGTGATGTACTGGTTGAGTCCCCAGTAGTAGAAGTTCGGAATCCAGATGCCGATCATCAGGATCGTCCAGGGCATTGCGGTATCGGAAGCGGGACGGCCCATCTCCAATTTGACGGCGTTCGCCGCCTTGAAGGTCGCCAGCCAGCCGTCTCCCGACGCCGCCTGCGGCGCGCTCTGCAAGGCGCCCGCCGCATCGCGCGTCCAGCCCATCACCGATTCGGCGCTGCCGAGCGCCTTGACCGCGAAGTAGGCGATGATGGCGCCGCCGACGATCAGGGCGGAGCCCTGAAGCAGGTCGGCCCACGCGCAGGCCTTCAGGCCGCCGAAGAGCACATAACCGCCGGCCATCAGGCCCATCAGCAGACAGCAGCCCCAGAACGGGACATTCCATCCGATCTTCACGAAGAGCTGGTGCATCACGAGCGACCCCGCGTAGGTCACGCCGATCAGGCTGGCGACGATCAGAATGCCCATCATCGAGATGGTCATGATCGTCCGGGCCCAGTGGTTATACCGGACCTCCAGGAATTCGGGGATCGTGGTGATCCCCGTCTTCAGGAAGTAAGGCAGCAACGCGAACGCCACGACCACGAGGGCGATGGCGGCGATCCACTCCCAGCTGGCGCAGGAGAGGCCTTCTAACCCGGCTCCCTGGCCCGACATACCGACGAACTGCTCGGCGGAGATGTTGGCGGCGATCAGCGAGAAGCCGATCAGCCACCACCGCAGGCCGCGACCCGCAAGGAAGTAATCATCGGCACCCGCCTCGGAGGAGGCGCTGCCGGCACCCTTGCTCTTGATCATCCCGACGGCGAGAACCGCGGCGATGAATCCGAAAAAGATGATGATATCAAACAGGCCCATGACAGATCCTTACTTTGTCACGCTGAAACGGTATTCCGTAACGGTCTTGTAGACCTGGCCCGGACGGAGAATGACGGACGGGAAGTTCGCCTTGTTCGGGGAGTCGGGATAGTGCTGGGTCTCCAGCGCGAGACCGCCGCGGTAGCAGAGGTTCTTCCCCTCTTTGCCGGGGACCTGGTCGGTCAGGAAGTTGCCGCAATAGAACTGGATGCCGGGCTCCTGGGTCCAGACGTCGATCCGGCGGCCGGAGGTCGCCTCGGTGAGCGAAGCGGCGGCGGCGAGTTTGCCGTCCTGTCCGCGAAGCACCCAGTTGTGGTCGTAGCCGCCACCGAACTTCAGCTGCTCGTTGTCGGCCTCGATCCGGGCGCCGATCTTCCACGGCACCGTGAAGTCGAAGGGCGTGCCCTTGACATCGGCGAGCTCACCGGTCGGGATCAGGCCCGCATTGACCGGGGTCATCTTGTCGGCGCAGAGCATCAGTTCGTGGTCCAGGATCGTGCCCGACGCCTCGCCCTTCAGGTTGAAGTAGACGTGGTTGGTCAGGTTGATCGGGGTGGCCTTGTCAGTCTTCGCCTCATACTCGATCCGCCAGATGTTGTCGGCGGTGAGCCAATGCGTGACCGTCACATCCACCTTGCCCGGGTAACCTTCGTCGCCGTCCGGGCTGGTCATCGTGAATTTCACGCCGATTGACGTGCCGTCCTGGACCGGTTTGGCGTTCCAGACGACCGCGTCCCATCCCTTCTTGCCGCCGTGGAGGGAGCAGGGGATGCCGCCCGGCTCGTTGTTGCAGGCCAGCGTGTAGGTCTTGCCGTCCAGCGTGAACTTGCCGTTCGCGATGCGGTTGCCGACGCGGCCGATGGTCGAACCGAAATAGGGGTCATAGGTCTCGTAACCGGAGACATCCGTGAAGCCCAGCGTGATATCCGCCAGATTGCCGAGTTTGTCCGGCGTATAGATCCGGACCGCACGGGCACCGAAATCGGTCAGGTCCATGATCACGCCGCCTGCGCCGTTCAACCGGTACAGATGGGTCTCGCGACCGTCTTTGGTCTTGCCGAAAAAGGTCGGTTCCGACACTGCCGCCTTCGCATTCTCACTCGCACACATTTTCTCACATGCTCCCTTGTTGGTTGTGCATCCGACCAGCGTGACCGCCGTCGCGCACGCCAAGGCCAGATCTTTCATGGTCATTTTCATCTCAACCTGCTCCTTTGTTAAGGGCCAAGCCCACCTCGAAAATCCTACAGACGATTCTGCAAAGATACGTGTGTAGTTTAAGGAATTACGGGCGGGATTCCAAGTATAAAATGCCCCCTCATGAAGGTGAATGATGAAGATGCGCCCGACGTTTATTATTCATTTGGACTGTATTGTCGGTCTGAAATATGATAAAAGCATGCCATACGTTTTCTTCCGGACGAAGCATATTCTCCCCGCAAGGGTGGATGACGGAGAAAGCGACATCAAAAAGGCCGTGTGATGGTCGGCATGATTGCCCAGTATGCGCAGAGGATGGTGAACACACCGATACCGTGGCTTGTCGGCGCGGCTCTCGGATTCTTTGTCCTGTGGCTTGGGCTCCTCATACGGGAGAAGAAGCCGTTTGCAAGGGAAATCGAATGGTTCTCCCGCCTCACCCCGATACGGAAATTGGCGGCGGTTCTGGCGCTGGGCCTCTTTACCTGGTGGGGCGGCGCCAAGGAAGGCGGCGAGCGTGGCGGATCGGGCGGAGCCGCACACGCGGGTGATCCCGCGGAAACACAGCGTGGACCATCAGCCGGAACACCGCCGCGCACCCTCCCGCCAGAACTTGGGTCAACATCCAATCTGCTTGCGATCACGGCATTCGGGGTTTCGCCGGCAGATCAGGCCGTCGCGTTTGAGACAACTTGGGGCACCAATCTCTTCGATCACACGGCATCCCGCGATCTTTACCTGTTCTCGACCACAAACCTTCTCGAACAGCGGTGGGCGCCGCTTTGCGCGCTTCCCATGCCGGGCGAAACAAATGCACACGCTTTCGTCGTGACACAGAATGACATCGCGCCATCCATGAGGCAACTGTTCCTCGACACGTTCCACGGCGGGGGATTCTACCGCTTCGGCATCGACATAGACTCCGATGGCGATGGTCTCACGGACACCGCAGAGCGGTTGTGGACTTTTACGGATCCGTTTAACCCCGACACGGACGGCGACGGGCTTCCGGATGCGTGGGAAATCGCGAACGGGCTCGATCCGCTTTCCGCATCGGGAGGCGAGGGCCCCTCCGGTGATTCCGACGGGGACGGGTTGTCTAATATGGCGGAATACGCGATCGGGACAGATCCGGCATCGGAAGATTCTGACGGGGACGGGCTTGCCGACCGCGAAGAGACGGGGACGATGGCCGCCACGAACGACCTGTCGTGGATTACGATGCCTCCCGATGCGGCGGACATCACCCCGGCGTTTTCCGATCCGGATTCCTCCCTGGTCACGTATGGGTTACGGAATCCGATTGCCATCAATGGTGAAACGGTCACCAATGCCGTCATCGATCTGAACGGGATAATCTACTTTCCGCGCAGGGGATGCGCGGATCAGTTTCATCCAAGAGACTGCGCCAACCTTGAACACGCGGTTTGCACGAACGCTTTAGTTCTCGCACCCTATCATGATGACCTGTATTTGACTGCGGCACCCCCTGTGCCACGAATTTCAGTCGGCGAAACCGTACTCGGCACAAATCCGGTTTTCGTTTTGCAATATGAGAACGTATGCCCCTATTCCAACCGTTACCGAGTCTCCTGCACAAACTCCCTCTCGTTTCAGGCAGTCATTCCGATTAATGGGGCGGGGGTAGTCCATTTCCTCTACCGTGACATCATTGGCGACAATATGGACGGGCGGGATGCGGGCATCGGCATCCAGTCGCTTGGGGGGTATTGGGCGCATATCCTTTCCTGCGGTGGGGCTGAAGCGATCTGCGGCGATGGCAATCCGATGCTGGCGTTTGTGAGGCCCGGCGCGCTTTTCAATGGACTTGACCTCGCCTTTGATATGGGGACGGGGACGTTGCCGACAGATGCGGATACGGATGCCGACGGCTTGGCGGACGGCGTTGAGGTCTCGCTCGGCACGGCCCCGTTATTGCCCGACACGGACGGGGACGGCATGGGGGACGGGTGGGAGAGTCTCCATGCCGGATTTGATCCCCTGGTGGACAATGCCACAGATGCCAATCCTGACAACGATCCGGACGCCGATCCCGATGGCGACGGGGTAACCAATCGGCAGGAATCTGACGCCGGGACGAATCCCGCCAATCCGGATTCGGACGGCGATGGGATTGACGACGGCACGGAAATATCCCAGGGGAGCGATCCCAATGACAGGGCCGACACGATTCCGGTGAAATGGGTTTCTGTGACGGGCGATCTCGGCGAGGAATTACCGAAAAGCATATCGACAAACATCTCTATCCGCGCCGGCACGATGGCCTATGTGGGGGTTTTCGTGCACAGTGAGGAGTATCCTTATTATACCGGGGTGCAGTCGGAGTTCAACGATGTCCTATATTGGAATTTCGCGACAAACGGGCAGACGGTGTTGACCGGATACATCCGGGTCAACAATGAGGAGGTGGAATGGGAGGACGCCGAAGCGGAAGGTTGGGCCCTTGAAGGTTTTTCCCCCGTGGCGCAGAAAGGCGGCATTGTCTTGTGCGCCGGCGTGAGCGATCTGGACGTTACCGTCACTTTGGAGGCGATGAATGTCCGCGATGGCCTGTTGCCGAGTTCGGTAATCGTAGGATTCTTCCCGCTGAAGGTCGTGCAATCAAATATGCCTACTGCGACGGGAGTGGCAGACACGACGGATGCGGCAACGTCTTATGTCCGGGCGATTATCCCAACGAACGGCGTCGCATACATAACTGCCCATCCGGCGGCCCCGCGGCTGACCGCCCAACTTAAGGATCTGCCGCAATGGATCGATGTGACATGGAGCGGTTCGCTGACAACGGAGCGCGGCGAGCGGCATGAGCGTGACAACAGAAGCCTTCCGCGAGTGACTTTGTGTGGATCTGCGGTTTATGACATTACGGCTGAACTTCACAATGAAATTGTTGGCGGGGCTTGTTCTTTAAGCATTCAGGTTGGCGATTCAGCCCCGATTGCGTATCCCTTTTCGATTCGCGGAAAGAATCCGCTTGATGCCACGGCACGGGCCTACATAACCGCGAACGTCGATCCTGAGTTCCAGCCTTATGCGTGGATGATCGCCAAGCACGAAAGCAAATTAAGAAACCGCGTTTACAACCAGTTTAATCCCTCGGGGAACAAGGCCGAATTGCCGAATTTTGGAGCACCGCATGGTTGGGGCATGGCGCAGATAGACAAAGGCAGAAACGGGGACTCTACGGCAGAGGTCTATGACTGGCATGAAAATGTGGCGTCGATGAATGCGATTCTTAGAAACAAACATGCGGCCGCAATCAGATTCCTTGGCTACTACTCTAGTGCATATGCCAATCATCCGAACTGGAGCGAACCTCCGGCGACAAATATAAATGGACACATAGTCTCTGCGGAAATGTGGTCAACAATGACGCTTTACAATGGAGCGAAAGATATTGTATGGCAAGAAACCCCAACTAGTCCCAGCAGGTTCAGGAGCCCAGTGCAATTTGATCCGTCAAACGGGCAATGGATTTTTCACCACAATTCACGAAACACAAATTACGTCAGAGATGTTCTTTCAGATTCAGAAACGCAGGAGGTTGAATGATGAACAAACTTGCGGGTGTATTTGTAATCGGAATAACTTTTGCCAGTAATCAGCTGACAGAAGCATCGACAAACAGAATTCCCATGTCTGTTTCAGAGGGACAATCACTAGTCGAGCGATTCTTCGCCGAGACGGAGTTCAATACTGGAGATTGGGGGAACGACATTTCATTACTTTTGCCATTTAAATGGGTTTCCGCACAAGACGAAAAATATACGTTTTTCTCTATGGCGGAACACAAACGTACATATGAGGCGGATTGGTTTGTCGAACAGATTGTTGATGGGCGGTTACGGCATCTTAAATACAAATTCTCACCTGAAACCGATGTTACGTTCATGCCGCAAGAGTTGTGTGAGGTCCAATATTCTGACGGAAGACAATGTCTCTGTTACCACAATAAAGGGATGCGGGGTGGCGATGCGGAGACAGATGGGGTGGGGTTCGTTGAACATTTCGAGTGGAATGAATTGGATATCGGGACAAATGGATGTCCCCAAAAGGCCATTCGTAAAGGATGGCCTGAGGCATTTTTTTCAGATGAAACGTTTAAATCTGTTCAAAGCGTTGTGCCGTTTAGGTTCCGTGGCCCGAAGGCAGAAGTTCCCCAGGAGAAGGACGAAATTCGCAAAAGACTTGATGAATATGTCGGTACGCAAAGCGGCTGGAGTATGGATGTTACTCACAAGAATTTAATTGTTGACGAGCATCGCAAACATGTTTTGGAGAATCATAGGGGGAGGATTGTTGCTTACCTATATATAGTTGCCTGTGATGTTAATCATGATGGGGTGTGCGATGCTTATGTAACGTCAGATGTGGAAGCTGTTGGAAACGAAAAGTACAAATGGTCATTGTATTTCGGAACGGGGACCGGTGTCTCCCGTCAGACAGAATCTGTAAGATTCGCGGTTAATGGTGCGGAGGACTTGTACTATGAGGCGGACGTTGTGGTCACGAAGGCGGATTTTTTCAGAGTGGACAGATTAAAGATGCCGGCATACGTGATGGTGCTTGCAAGACGTAATGGTCTGCCCGAGTCATGGAGCTACATGCATCACGAAAATCCAGTAAGGGATTTTAGACGGCGAAAAGGATTTGCCAATACGTGTTATTATAGTTGCCTTGCCAATGGAAAACCTGGCGTGTCAAGCATAAGAGACTTGTTTTTGTCTTATTACACAATAGTTCGTGCTGAACGTCTGCCGTGTGAGACCGTTAACGTTTTAGACAAGGGAAGTCCTAAATGATGAAATCGTGGAGCGAAAT
>DBXN01000024.1:6383-18572 GCA_002309585.1 Verrucomicrobia bacterium UBA1211 | reverse complement strand
TGAAAAAAACAAAGTGACGGTCTATGCCGTACATCTTGATGCCGATAACGATGGCGATGCCGACTGCTATGTTTCTTCAGATGCGGATCGGGCTAATGGCGGGAAATATAAGTGGTTACTCTTCCTGCGGCGGGGTAAAACACTCTCCCATGTGTTGGAAGCCGTTTATCCGGTGGAAGATCATAGGGAGTTGTGTAAGTTGGACCCACAGGTGACGGCAAGCAAAGATTCGTTCTGCCGTGTCATACGCTTTGATGTCGATCCAGTGTTTATGATTCTCAATGACAATGCTAACGGAACGGCCATCCGAGACGCGATAAGAGGATATGAAACACATCGAATTGAAAAACTTGCCTGCAAGGAATATCCAGAGAGGGAGAAATGACAGAATGCGTTTCCGGCTGTATGAAAACGCGGGATCTTTATATTGCGCCAGATGGCGTGGGAAAAAAATAAACGATGGCGGCCGGGATCGGCCGCCATCGCGAATCGGTACGGGAATGGGTTTTACGCCTTGAGCAGGGCGTTGACCTTCTCCATCACCTCGAAGGCGTCCGCCACATAGAGGACATCCGCCTTGCCCTGCGCCCATCCGCAGTTGGCGTCGAGGTTGACCGCGCGGCGCTCGTTGATGAACCGCCAGCCGACCACATGCGGCTCCTCGCCGTGGCAGCAGGTCGAGAGGCCCTTGGGGTGGCGCGGGGTCGATCCGGTCTGGCCGACCTGGTTCATGTGCGTGATGAAGGTCAGCGCCTCCTGCCCCTCGCTCTGGAGGTCGACGATCGACTTGCTGGTGCCGAGCGACGCGCCCGATCCGGCCAAAAAGTCCTGGATCAGGGTTCCCGCCTCGGCGACGTGGGTCTGGCCGTCCTTCTGCTTCTTGGTCCAACCCGCGCCCGCGACAAAGAGCAGCTGCGCCTCGGGACGGATCGTCTGGGCGTCCGCCGAGGGACGGATCACGCCCGTCACGGTCGTCCGCAGATCCTCCGCGCCGAAGGTGACCGCGACGGTCTCGGCCGCCGCCGTACCCGCGCCCTCGAAGGGCGCGTAGACGCCGCCGTCAACCACCAGCACCCACGGTGAGGCCTGACGGGTGAAGGTGCCGAGAATCCGCTGCCGGTAGAACCAGCGCTGCGCCTCGACCTTCCCGCCGTCCGCCTTGAGCGAGACGATGTGGGTGTCGGCCTGGGCGCCCGCCCGCGCCGCCGCGCCGGGAATGCACCGCATGAAGCGCGAGGTGCCGGGGGCCAGGACGATCTCCGCGCCGGAGGCCTGGATCAGCGCCGCCGCCGCCGCCGCGTCCGTCGCGTACCGGGGCGTCGCGACCGCCTCGTCCGCGACCGCCAGAAACGCCGCCGCGCCGCACCCCGCCACCGTGTTCGCCGCCACGGCGGCGTCGGTTCCGATGATGCCGACCTTCAGCGTCCCGTCCAGCTGGTTTTTGAGTTCAACCGCCGCCGTCACGATCTCCAGCGCGGCTTTCGGTAAGGTTCCGTCCGCCTGTGTGTGCAACAAAGCCAAAATCTGAGCCATTTTCTTCTCTCCTTACTCCTTTTAGCGGCGGATCCATTCGACCAGCTCGCGGGCGATCTCATCCGCGGGCATATCCTTCACAACCTTCGTGTCGCGCTTCTGCGCCGGAATCTCGGTTGCCGCGTAGGCGACCGCGCCGGTACCGACCGTGGCCTTCTTGGCCTTCATCAGCGCCGGCATCACCAACCGCATGTTCGCCATGCCGATCTGGGGATTGTTCGGGGGCTCGGGCAGGTTACCCGTCGCCCACGCCAGGACCGCCGGCGCGCCCGCGCAGGTGGAAACCTGATACTCGCCACCCTCGATCCGCTCCTGGACCGAGAAGGAGCCGTCCTCTTTCGCCTCCAGCACATCCACACCCACAAATTGATCGCGGATGCCAAGCTTCTCGCCGATCAGCTGCAGCGTCACACCGGCGTCACGGGAGGCCGAGGAACAGCCGCCAAAGACCAGCAGGCGGGATTTGTCCAGCCCGGGGATCGCCTGAATCGCCGCCGCCAGCTCCGCCGCGGCCTGCTGCGCGTCGGTGAAGCCGCTCGCGCTGCCGTCGATCGCCACCAGCTCGAAAGGCACCTTTTGGGCGACCGTCATCATCAGCTGCTGCAGTTTGGCCTTCGGCCCGAGGCTCACCAGCCACACCTTGCTGCCGGGAAGCTGTTTCGCCAGGTGGGCGGCCTCAAACAGGGCGTGGGCCGACCACGGGTCAAGCACGGAGGGCAACATGGTCTCGTTCTTCAGACCAGGTCCCTGCGGAGTGGTCACCGGCTCAAGCGTCTGGAGCGGATCGGGCACCAGGCTTCCGCAGACGACGATTTGGAATCCATTCGACATTCTGTTCTCCTTCATGTTTACCACGGCTTCAGCCTCACCTGAAGCCCACAAAAAACCGCATTATCTTAACAAAACCGGCCCGCTCCCGCTAGTGGAATGTTCGGTAGGGTTGGATGGTTGGGTGGTTGGGTGGTGCTGTAGGCATTGAGCATTGAACACTGACCATTGAGCGTTGAGGGTTGAGTTTTTCGTTTTTTGACACGCGACATGCGGACGACATCCGACACTCGTCACTTCCCGTTCCCCGTTTTCATTCTGAAATTCTGGAATTATGACATTAAGCCATTATGGAATTTCACTCTGCCACATTTTCATAATGCCATAATGCCACATTGTCCTATTTCCACAATGCCATAATCACCCGTTCTCCCGTTGCGGAATGGGGTCGGGATGTGGTATGGTATGCGACAAAGGAGAGAGGCGTATGAATCGGTATGGTTGCGGGTTCGTTGTCATTTTGATGGTTGCGGAGAGGTGTTTCGCGGGGGCGTTGCCGATCCGGTCCGGATGCTGGGATGCCGATCCGATGCAGTGGCGGATCGAGGGGGAGACGATCGGGGCGAAAGCCTCCGGATCGCACGGGGTCGCGTTCTTTAAAGATGAGAAGCCCTGTCGGCGGATCCTCTTTTCGGCGACGGTGAAACCGGAGGCCTCCTCCGGAAAGGGATTCGCCACGGCCGGAATCGGATTCGGGACGGATGAGGCTAACTTCTGGCATGTGGCTCTGGTGCAGGCCCCGCCGGAGGCGAAAACGGGCCGCTACTGTGAACTGGTCGAGATGAAGGACGGAACGTGGCTCTCCCAGTTGGCGTTGCGCCAGACGGAGAATCAGGTCGCCGGTTCCTGGCGGTATGGGGAGAGCTACACCCTTCGGATCGGGTTGGAGGAGAACGGGACTTGGGGCGAGATCTTGGACGCGGCCGGGAACCGGCTGTTCCGCCGCGCGTTCCAATTTTCGGCGGTGGCGGTCGATCACGGGCGCCCGCTACTCCACCTGACCGGTGGGATGCGGGCGGATTTCACCCGGCCGGACGCGGTTTGTGCGCAGCCCGTCCCGGTCGAGCAGCCGGTTTTCCCGCCCTATACCTGCGATTCGTATGTGGCGGATATCCGTGACCGGGCGACGGGCTTCTTCCATGTGGTCCAAAAATCCGACGGACGCTGGTGGACGATCGATCCGTTGGGGCGCGGCATGGTCATGCTGGGCATCGACCATGTGACGATGCGAGGGCATGGCTGCGAGAAACTCGGCTGGCGGTATCTCCATTACGAGGCGATCAAGGACCGGTATCCCGATAAGGCGGCATGGGAGAGAGAGACGCTGGAACGGCTGACCGGCTGGGGGTTCAATCTTCTCGGAGCGGGATGCGACGCGGCGTTGAAGCATCGCGGGATGGCCCATACGGTCTTCCTGAGTTTTGGGGACCGGTTGTGCCAGTCGGAGACGGATAATGCCTTCTGGATTTGCCCGAACGAGCATCGGCCCTGTTCCGCTTTCCCGAATGTCTTCCATCCCGACTTCGATCGGTATTGTGTTTTTTATGCGGACCGCCTCTGCGCGCCCCATGCGAATGATCCGTGGCTTTTCGGGTATTTCATTGACAACGAGCTGGCGTGGTGGGGGCGTGGTGCCCACGATACGGGGCTTTTCGATGCGGCGTTCCGTCTCGCGGCAACCCATACCGCGAAGAAGGCCGCCTGCGAACTCTTGAAGGAACGGGCCGGGGGTGATCTGGCGGCGTTTAACCGGACTTGGTCCACCGATCTGAAAGGATGGGACGGGTTACCGGTCCTGACCGCGCTGCCCTCCGCCACGGAGGAGCAGCGGGCCTGCAAACGCGCGTTCCTCCGGCTCGCGGCGGAACGGTATTTCGGCATCGCGACCCAGGCGATCCGGCGGGCCGATCCGAACCACCTCGTTCTCGGCGCGCGGTTCGCCGGGACGGGCGGCGCGCATCAGGAGGTCTGGGAAGTCGCCGGGAAGTATTGCGATATCGTGACCTTCAACTGCTATCCCTGGGCTGACCTTGACCGGAATGTGGTGCTGACGGGGAGCGGCCTCTCCGCCGAGCGGATCGCCGATCATTTCACGACCTTCTTCGGAACGGTCAAGCGGCCGATGCTCGTGACCGAATGGTCCTTCCCCGCGCTCGATTCGGGGCTGCCGTGTACGCACGGGGCCGGACAGCGGTTCTATACCCAGGCCGAGCGGACCCAAGCGACGGAACTCTTCGCCCGGACGATGCTGAGCCTGCCGTTCCTGCTGGGGTACGACTACTTCATGTGGGTCGATCAGCCGCCGCTGGGCATCAGCGAGGCCTTCCCCGAGGATTCCAACTACGGGCTGTTGAGTCTCGGCGGAACCCCCTATCCCGAAATCACGGCGATGTTCACCCGGCTCCAGCGCGAGGCGGGTAAGTGGCGCCGGGAGCCGGTTCCCGCCGAGAAACCGGCACCGTCCGTGACCGACACCCTGCGCGCGGCGGATTGCGTGGCCGCCCTGCGCCGGGATCCGGGCGCGGGAAGTGTCCGTTATGCGCGTGACGGCGACACCTTCCGCGTCTCGAACGGGGCGGGCCTTCAGCTGGAGGGGAAGGTGGGGGACCGTAATATGATCGGGTCGGTAACGGTGAACGGCAAACCGGTGGGCGCCTATAACGCGATGCTCCAGACCGACCGGGGCTGGAGCGATACGACGCGGGTTATGCGGGTTGACGGACGGGAGGAGGCGGGATGCGCGGTTCTCGACATCACCGCCGAGAACCCGGCGGTCGGCTTCACGATGACCCACCGGATCACCGTGCTGCCGGATCAGCCGCTCTTTCTTTGCGAGCTGATCCGCCTGGACAACTCCGGCAAGGCGCCGCTCGCGGTCCGCTCGTTCTTCTTCCGCTACTACTCGCCCTTCAGCGATCTGCCGAAATCCGGTGCCGTTCCCAACCTCTGGAAGGGACCCGCTTCCGCCGTCTGGCTGGACCAGGCCGATGGCCGCTATTTCGGGACCGCCACCTTCGCCCGCTCCGTCATCCGGATTCTCTTCTGGAAAGACGCGGAACGGAACTATCCCGATGCGCAACTCGGTCCTGAAAAGCCCTTTACCCTCCAGCCGGGCGAATCCTATACGCCCAACCAACCCATGTATGTCTTCTCGCTGGCCGGAACCGGCGGCGAGGCGGAGTTCGCGGAACGGGTCAAGGGGCTTCAGGCGTTGGAGAAACGGCTCCGGTAAAGGAAGGGATTATCGGCGCTTGCCCGCGTTCGCCTCCACGAACGAGACGAATGCGGGATAGATGGTTTGGGCGTCGAACCGCTCCGCCAGTTTCCGTGCGCCGTCGGTCATCCGTGCGCGGTCGGCTCTTTTCAGCTGTTCGACCGCCGCGCGGAACGCCTCGGGGCTACCCGTGCGGTAGGTGATGCCCGCGCCGCACGCCGCGATCAGTTTCTCCGCCTCGCCCTGGAGGGTGTTCAGGACCGGAAGGCCCGCCGCCGCATAGTCGGCGAGTTTGTACGGGATGCCGACACAGGCGTCGGCGAACATCGGGACCACCCCCGCGTCGCACGCCGCCAGCATCGCGCGTAGCGCCTCGCCGTCCAGCTGGCCCCGGAACCGGATCCGTTCGCACGTTCCGGCCCGTTCACGCAACCGTGCCTCGTCGGGGCCCGCGCCGGCCAGCTCAAGCCGCACGTCCGCCATCGACTTCACCGCCTCGATCACCGTCTCCAGGTCATACGATTTCCCCATGTTGCCCACGTAGGCCAGGGTCAGACCGGAAGGGGGTTCGGCCGCGCGCGGAAGGGGTTCGTCCCGCTCAATGCCGTGGTGGAACAGGCCGACCGGCGCGGTGGCACCGTATGCCTTGACCAGTTCGGCGTAACGCTCTGCGACGACCGTAATCGCCGTCGCCCCGCGATAGTTCGCCCGCGCGGCGCGGCGGAGCGGCGTCAGGATCCAGCGGGGAACAACCCGCTCGAAATTCTCGGGCCAGGCGTCCATCACATCGATCACGAACGGCAGGCGGCGGTCGGCGCAGAAACGCCGGACCGCGGCGCAGAGGGAGAGGGGGGGCGAGGATGCGATGGTGACGTCCGGCGGCGGTTCGGAGGCCGCCCGCGCCAGCCACCGCTTCGCCAGGATGCGGTGGGAGCGGACGCGCGTCAGACTGATGTTCCGCCGGTAGGGCGGGGCCCCGATCAACACCACCCGGAAACCCTCCTCCGTGCGGATCGTCCCGTCCGGCTCCGGCGGCGGGGCGTTACGCAGAATGCGCTTCGCCTTCAGCGCGTGGGAGAAATCGCTGGTCCACACCGTCACCGTATGGCCCGCCCGGACAAACGCCCGCGCCATCAGCCAGTAACGCTGCGGCCGATACCCCTCCAAAGGGAGGTTGTCAAAAGGATTGACGATCCAAACCACCATCGGTTAAACCCGCTTCATTCGATTCCGCATACTCCGCACTTCCACCGTTCACCACCAGTATTCCCCAAAACCGCCTCCGCCGTCAATAGCGAAAAGGGGGAATGGGGAACAGGGAAGGGGAGTGACGGGCGACGAGTGACGAGAGAGAATGAAGAGTGTAGAATGAAAAGATAAGGGAACGGAAGTCTGATGTCTGAAGTCCGAAGTCCAAACCGCCTAACCACCCAACCACCCAACCACCTAACCGTTCCTCTCAAGTGTTCAATCTTCAGTGATCAATGCTCAGTATTCAGTTTTCACACCACCCAACCACCTAACCATCTTTCCCCTTGACACCGGAGGGGCGGTTCACTACAACTGATGACGAGAAGGCCCAAACAGGGTCTTGAATCCGGGAGGATGGCGAAAGGAGCCGTGACCATGAGAGCAGGCGCATTCGGTACCGTTTGGATGGTCCTTGTCTGTGGATCCGTTTTCCATGTCGGCGCGGAGGGGGTCGGTCCGTTCGGGCGGCCGAACCTGTTGGCGAATCCGGGTTTTGAGGTCAGCGAATGTGCCGATCACGGCGGAAGCTGGGGATGGTTCGCCGACGGCAAGGTGAAGGCCGGGGGATGGACCGGGGGCGGCCACGCGGGGCTGTCGAAACGCGGCGGCACGACATGGCGGCCCGACATCGAAGGGGAGTGGACGGCGTTCGTGCAGATGCAGGATGCCGACGATGCTTCCAGTTTCATCGAGCAGACCGTGACGGTCGCCGAAAGCGGAAACCACAAACTCTCCTTTCTCTACGCGACGCGGTACGATTACCACCCTTCCGCCGGAGAGGTGGGGGTATCGGTCAGCGACGGGACGAAGCGCGTCGAGCTTCCCCGCATCGCCTTCGCCACGCATGACCACGCTTTCCGCCGGGCGGTTTACGATCTGGCGCTGGAGGCGGGAACACGCTACACGATCCGCATCTACGGCGTGGCGGGAAGACCCGAAGACCGCACCCTGCTCATCGACCGTTTCGCACTTGAACGGGCTCCCGCCGGGACGAAGGCGGCGGAGCCGCTGGACGCGCTCGACCGCGTAAGGGGGAATGGCGCGCCGACGCTCCATGTGACGGACCTTTTCCGTCCGCACGGCGATCCGGACGACCATTGGGACCTCGCCGTCCAGTTCGCCCTCGCGAAGCACGGTGCGATCGACCTGCGCGGCGTGCTGATCGACTATCCGCGACGGCAGGGGGAGGAGTCGCAACCCGATGTCGCCGCTGTCGCGCAGTTGAACTGGATTACGGGGCTGGCGGTCCCGACCGGTGTGGGACAGCCCAAGAAGACGGGGCTTCCGCTGCGGTCGGGTCTCGTGCTTCTGAAGAAGACGCTTGAGGAGGCGAGAGAGCCGGTCACCATCCATGTCATCGGGGCGTGCAGCGATGTTGCCGAGGCGGGGACGCTTTGGCCGGAGCTGTTCAGGACGAAGGTGAAGGGTATTTACCTCAATGCGGGAAACGCGGATGACAGCGGCGAGATGGAATGGAACGTGAAACTTGACCCCAAACCTTACGCGCGGATTTTCGGATTGCCGTGCCCGATCTACTGGCTGCCGTGTTTCCATCAGCCCGGCAAACGCGGACGGAACGGGAGCTATTGGGTCTTCCGTCAGGACAGGGCCTTCGCTTACGCGCGCCCCGAAACGCTCAACTACTTCGTGGGGGTGTTGGGCAAGCGTCCTGCGACGGAGTGGCTGAAGATGATCGAGGGACCGGTTGACCCTCTCGCCTGCATGGCCTTCGGCCGGGAGAACCGCAACATGTGGTGTACCGCCGGTTTCCTTCACGCGGCGGGATTGGCCGTTCAGTGCGACGGCACACTCGTCCGGCTCGGCGGGGACACCGGCAAAGCGGTTTGCCGTTTTATCCCTATCGAAGTTACCTGCACGGAAGAGGGCCGCACGGCCTGGAAACCGTCAGTGAAAGAGACGGGGCGCTTCATTATCGACATCGTTGACGAATCCGCTTACGACGAGGCGATGACCCGCGCCATCACCACGCTGATCCAAGGACTGTAGAAAATAAGAGGGGAATGGGGAACGGGGAAGGGAAGGAAGGTTAAAAGATGAAAAGGTTAAAAGCCCCCCGCCCGCGTGAGCGCGGGAATGAAAATGAGGGTAACGTGGGGCGGGGGCTGTTGAGGGTTGAGCGTTGAGAGTTGAGCGCCCACTAACGACTAACCACCCAACTACCTAACCACCCAACCACCGCACCATTGATAAAACGGTTGGCGTAGGGGCGGGGGCTTTGGTATACTGTTTGCATTTATTTGAAAAGGCCGTCTTGAAAGGCGGTCGGAAGGAGCGGAAATGGCGGTACCCTTTAAGGTGGATTTGACAGGGCGGGTCGCGGTGGTGACCGGTGGCGGCGGCGTGCTGTGCAGCTGCATGGCGAAGGCGTTGGCGGAGTGCGGCGCGGCGGTGGCGGTGGCCGATCTGAAGCTGGAGGCGGCGCAGGCGGTTGCGGACGCGATCACGGCGGCCGGCGGGAAGGCGATCGCGGTGGCGTGCAATGTGTTGGATTCGGCGAGTCTGGCGGCCGCGAACGCGGAGGTCGAGGCGAAGCTCGGTCCGGTGGACATCCTGCTGAACGGCGCGGGCGGAAACCATCCCAAAGGCACGACGGCGATGGAGTATCTGAATCCCGATGACCTGCTGAACGAACATCGCGATTTCGTGACCTTCTATGACCTTGATCCGAAGGGGATTGAGTTTGTCTTCAACCTGAATGTCCTCGGGACGCTGCTGCCGACCCAGGCCTTTACGAAGAAGATGGCGGCGAACCGCAAGGGCGTGATCATCAATGTCTCATCCATGAACGCCTTCCGTCCCCTCACCAAGATTCCCGCCTACAGCGCGGCGAAGGCGGCGGTGAGCAACTTTACCCAGTGGATGTCGGTGCACATGGCGAAGGCGGGCATCCGCGTGAACGCGATCGCGCCGGGTTTCTTCCTGACCAACCAGAACCGGGCGTTGCTGACGAATCCTGACGGTTCGCTGACGCCCCGTTCCGAGAAGATTCTGGCGCACACGCCGATGGGCCACTTCGGCGAGCCACAGGACCTGCTTGGCGCGTTGCTGTGGCTGGTCTCCGACCAGGCCGCGGGCTTCGTGACGGGCGTGGTGGTGCCGATCGACGGCGGGTTTGCCGCCTACAGCGGGGTTTAGGAAGGTTTATTGAGAACATTCGAAAGAGGAAGACACATGAAGATGGCGAAGAAAGCGGATATCGGTCTGATCGGTTTGGCGGTGATGGGTGAGAACCTGATCCTGAATATGGAGAGCAAAGGGTATACGGTGGCGTGCTTCAACCGGACGGTGGCGAAGGTTGACGCCTTCATCAACGGGCGCGGCGCGGGCAAGAAGCTGATTGGGTGCCATTCGGTGCAGGAGCTGGCGGCCAGCCTGAAAAAGCCCCGCCGGATCATGATGATGGTCAAGGCCGGCGCGGCGGTGGACCAGACGATCGAGACGTTGCTGCCGGTGCTGGAGAAGGGTGACATTCTGATCGACGGCGGCAACAGTCACTTCCCCGACACGATCCGCCGGACGAAGGCGCTGAAGGAGAAGGGGATCCGTTTCATCGGGACGGGCGTTTCCGGCGGCGAGGAGGGGGCGTTGAAAGGGCCTGCCATCATGCCGGGCGGCGATCCGAAGGCGTGGCCGTATGTTAAGCCGATCCTTCAGGCGATCGCGGCGAAGGTGGATGACGGTTCGCCCTGCTGCGAGTGGATCGGGTCGGACGGCGCGGGCCACTTCGTCAAGATGGTCCACAACGGAATCGAGTACGGCGACATGCAGCTGATGTGCGAGGCGTATGACCTGATGGCGCGCGGGCTGGGGCTTTCCGCGAAGGAGATGCAGAAGGTCTTCGCGAAGTGGAACAAGGGCGAGCTGGACAGTTACCTTGTGGGCATCTCCGCCGATATCCTGTCGCAGACGGATGAGGAAACCGGCAAGCCGATGGTCGATGTGATCCTCGACACGGCGGGGCAGAAGGGGACAGGCAAGTGGACCTCCCAGGCCGGCCTGGATCTGGGCGTGGCGATCCCGCAGATCGCCGAGGCGGTCTTCGCACGGTGCCTCTCGGCGATCAAGGAGGAGCGCGTGGCGGCCTCGAAGATCCTGAAAGGACCCGCCCAAAAGCCGGCGGTGGACGCGAAGCGCTTTGTCAAACTGTTGGAGAAGGCGGTTTACGCCTCCAAGATCTGCTCCTACGCGCAGGGATACCAGCTGATGCGGACAGCCGCGAAGGAGTACGGTTGGAATCTGAATTACGGCGAGATCGCCCTCGTGTGGCGGCAGGGTTGCATCATCCGCGCCCGCTTCCTCGGCAAGATCAAGGCGGCGTTTGACGCCCGTCCGGATCTGGCGAACCTGTTGCTGGACCCCTATTTCAACAGGGTGGTCACCCGGGCGCAGGCGGCGTGGCGCGAGGTGGTCCAGACGGCGATCGCCCTCGGGATTCCCGTGCCGGCGATGAGTACCGCCCTCAACTATTTCGACGGGTACCGGAGCGCCCGCCTGCCGGCGAACCTGCTGCAGGCGCAACGCGACTACTTCGGCGCGCACACCTTCGAGCGCACCGACAAGCCGCGCGGGCAGTTCTACCACCACATCTGGACCGAGAGCGGGGGCAACACCGCCGCCTCGACCTATACGGTGTAGGGGGACGTTGGGGTGTTGGACCGTCGCCCTTCGCACGGCCGGTTGCGGAAGAAACGCCGGAAGTCCGGAGGCTGATGTCTGAAGTTGTGTGATTGAGGTGTCGAGGCGTTGAGCCGAGACGGTAAAGGGATAAGGAGAAGAAAAATGGGAAAAGGTAAAAAGGGATTCAAAATCATCGTGGGATTGCTGGTCGCCGTCATTGTGCTGGCGGTGGCGCTGGTGGTGTCGCTGCCGCTGATCATCTCACCGATCGTCAAGGCGGCGGGGCCTAAGCTGTTGGGCGTGCCGGTCTCGGTGGAGAGCGTGGGGGTGAATCCCTTCACGGGGTCGCTCTCGATCAAAGAGGTGAAAATCGGGAATCCCGAAGGGTTTTCCGAGAACGACATGTTCGCGGTCAACACTATCTCGGTGAAGATGGATCTGGCCTCGCTGAAGTCGGATACGATCGTCATCAACGACATCACCATCCTCGACCCGGCGATCCGGTATGAGAAGCCGCTCAAGGGCAAATCCAATTTCGAGACGTTGCTGGACAACATCGGCGGCGGGGAGAAGAAGGAGCCTGAGGCCGAGAAGAAGGACGAGAAGAAAGAGGGCGAGGGTAAGAAGGTCGTGATCGAGCACTTCCTGCTGAAGGGCGGCCAGGTGAAGGTCGCGACGGGCGTCACGCTCGGCGCGGGCGTTCCGGTTCCGACCCCGGATATCGA
>DBXN01000024.1:458-6360 GCA_002309585.1 Verrucomicrobia bacterium UBA1211 | reverse complement strand
GAGGTCCTGACCAGCTTGGTGACCGGCCTGGCGAAGGCGGCCGCCTCCATCGTGACCGGCGCGGCTGAAGCGGCGGGCACCGTCGTGAAGGGCGCCGCTTCCGCGGCTGGCGCGGCGGTTTCCGGCGCCGCGAGCGCGGTCGGGAACGCTGCGTCCGGCCTGAAGAACCTCGTGACCGGCGGCGACAAGGCCGCGAAGGACACGAAGAAAGAGGCCAAGGAGGCGGAGAAGTCCGCGAAGGAGGCCGGGAAGGGCCTTCTGGACGCCGTGAAGAACCTCGGGAAGTAAGGGGTTCCCCTGACCCGCGCCGGGCGCGGGTCAGGGGAGTGATGAGAGACGGGTGACGAGAGTTGCCGCCCGCGCGTGCGGGGGAGAGAATTGAGATGCTGAATTGGAATCCTGCGTTAAAGAACCGTTCGTTGCTTCGGCTGTCGGATTTTACCGATGCCGAGATGTTGGATTTGGTTGAGTTGGCGATTGCGCTGAAGGCGCGCCGGAAGGCGGGCGTCCGGGGCGAGCTGCTGCACCGCAAGCACGTCGCGCTGATCTTCGAGAAGAGTTCGACGCGGACGCGCAACTCCGCCTCCATCGCCATCCGCGATGAGGGCGGCGATGCGGAATATCTGACCAAGAACGATATCCATTTGGGCGCGAAGGAGTCCGTAAAGGATACCGCCCGCGTGCTGGGCCGGATTTTCGACGGCATCCTCTTCCGGGGGTTCGCCCAGAAGACGGTCGAGACGCTGAAGGCCTATTCGGGCGTGCCGGTCTGGAACGGCCTGACCGACGATTGCCACCCGACCCAGATTCTCGCCGACCTGATGACGATGAAGGAGACCTTCGGTCGGTTGAAGGGGTTGCGCGTGGCCTATGTGGGGGATGGCAGGAACAACGTCGCCAACTCCCTGATGGTCGGCTGCGCGAAGGCGGGCATCGACTATGTGAACTGTACCCCGGCCGAGCTGACGCCCGAGAAGGCGCTGGTGGATGCGGCGGTTGCGGTTGCGGCGGCGAACGGTTCCACGGTCACCGTCTGCAACGATCCCAAACAGGGCGTGAAGGGCGCGAATGTCCTCTACACCGACGTGTGGGTGTCGATGGGCGAGGAGGCCCAGAAGGAGGTCCGGCTGAAGCTGCTGCGGCCCTATCAGGTCAACATGGACCTGGTCGCGGCGACGGGGAATCAAGGCGGGGAGCTGATCTTCCTCCACTGCCTTCCGGCTTTCCATGACCATGAAACGACGGTTTCCGCCGAAAGCGGCGCGCTGGAGGTGACGGATGACGTGTTCGAGTCCGACTTCTCCAAGGTCTTCATTGAGGCGGAGAACCGGATGCATACGATCAAGGCATTGTATGTCTCGGCGATCGGGGATCCGGCAAAGAGTTAAGTGAATGAGGGTGACGGAAGGCTATCGATGGGAATCGATAGCCTTCATTCCATAATGACTGTCAGGCGAAGGAGGAGTGCGGATGAGAAAGCATAATATCTTTGATATCCCCTGGAAGACCTTCCAGGCGTTGCCGCTGGAGGAGAAAAGCGCCTATCTGGCCCACCGGGACGGGACCATCTACCATACGCTTTTCGCGCAGCAGTTCGATGAGGCGTTGCTGGAGCGGCTGGCGCTGCTCGCCAACGCCATCCGGGCCATCGCGAAGACCCGCGCCGGAACGGCGTTTCTCCAGTCGCAGGTTTGCCACAAGCGCGCGATGCTCTACTTCTCCCAGCCCAGTTCCCGAACCTTCCTCTCCTTCATCTCCGCCTGCCAGATTCTGGGCATGAAGACGGCGGAGGTCCGCGACACCTCAATCTCCTCCGAGTTCAAGGGCGAGTCGAAGGAGGATTCCATCCGGACCTTCAGTTCGTACTTCGACCTGATCATCATGCGGACGCCGGAGAAGGGGCTGGCGGAGCAGATGGCCTGGACCCTCTCGAACTCCGACCGCCCGATCCCGATCATCAACGCGGGATCGGGACCCGACCAGCATCCGACCCAGGCCCTGCTGGACATCTATACCCTGCTGCGCAGTTTCGAGCGGCGGGGCGGGCTGCGGGACCGGACGGTGGTCTTCTGCGGCGATCTGCTGCGGGGCCGCACGGTCCGTTCGCTCTCCTACCTGTTAACCAACTTCAGCAACATCCGCCAGATCTTCGTCGCCCCGGAACCGCTCCAGATTGCGCCGGACGTTCTCGAGATTCTGGATAAGAAGGGGGTGAGCTACGCCTGTTCAAACAATCTCCAGGCGGTCATCCCCGAGGCGGACGCCGTCTACATGACCCGGATTCAGGACGAGTGGGACAAGTCGAAGGGCGAGAGCGCCCGGATCGACACCAGCCATTTCAAGTTCGGGCTGAACGAACTGGCCCTGCTCTCCCCGCGGGCGATCATCATGCATCCGCTGCCGAGGCGCGACGAGATCTCGACCGAGGTTGACGGCGATCCCCGGGCGATGTATTGGCGCCAGATGCGGAACGGCATGTGGATCCGGACCGCCTTGATCGCGATGGTCTTCGGGTGCGAACACGCCATCCTCGACTACCACCGGGCGAATTTCTAGGCGCGTCTGACGGGATCAGAGGGAGGTCAGCGTTTGGGCGAATTGGGCGTCCAGATGCTGGCCCAGTTGCTGATCGACCGCCCAGATGTTCCGGTCCAGATTCTGGAGCCCCAGCTCTTCCGGCGCGGCGCCATCCTCCATCAGCACTTTGATCAGTTCCGCAATGGTGATGCTGCTGCCGCATTTGCAGAGCAGGTAGGAGCCGGGCTGGTCGGCGATGGCGACCAGAATCTTGTTGCGGGTCAGATCCTCCAGGATATTCTGAACCAACCGAACGGGAAGGTGGCGGTCGCGCGCGAAGGTTTCGACCGAGAAGGGTCCGCCATCCTTCCGTTTTGCGAATTTGGCGGTTTCAATGCAGAAGGCCAGTGCCAGCAGGAAACGGGCCCGCACGCTGGCGGTGGAGGCGAGCTCCTCGATTCCGTAGGTCGTCCGGTTCTGGATGGCGAAGACGATCTCCCCGCCCAGCAGGATGATCTGCCAGCTCACGTTGAACCAACCCAGCAGGATGGGAAGGGCCGCGAAGCCGCCGTAGAGTTTGCTGTAGTTGCCGATGCCGATTTGGAGCATGGTGCAGAGCTTGAACCACAGTCCGAACAAGAGCGCCGTGATGAAGCCGCCGCAGAGGGCGGGGAGCGGTTTGACCTTGGTGTTCGGCATGAAGCCGAGCAGGAAGGCGAAGACCAGGGTGCCGAGCATCAGGGTGACGGCGATCTTCGTGAAGCCGCTCTCGACCAGGGTCCGGAAGAAGACCGCGACCCTTCCGCCCACCGTCTTGTCCATGAACCGGGTGACCTGGGTGACGACCGGGATGGTCGATGCGGCGATCATCAGGAATGGGAGGATCATGATCGCGAACAGGTAGTCGGAGACCTTCCGGTAGAGGGTACGGGGTTTCTCGACCCCCCAGATGTCGTTGAAGCTCGACTCGACCTTGCCCAAAACCCCGATCGCCATCCAGATCAGCATCACCGCGCCGATCCCGCCCAACGTGCCGAATCCGATGTTGTCGATCTGGGCCAGAATCCGGTTGGAGATCTCACGCACCTGGGCGGCGAAGGCGTTGGCCATCGCCTCCTGGGAGGGGGCTTCCGCGCCGACCTTCGCCTCCGGATCGCCGGGGGCCTCCCCGGTGTCCGTCCGTTCCCGCTTCTCCTGCGGCGCGGCTTCGGCCTGCGGTGCCGGCTTCTCCTCAACCTGCGCCTTGGCGGCTTCGGCGTTTTTGGTGACCGCCTGTTCCATCTGGGCGATCAGACTGTCGATCTGCTGGTTGATTTTGGATTTCGCCAGTTCGGCGCCGCCGAAGGCCCGCGCCATCGAGAGGATCAGGGCGAGCACGGGTACGAGCGCCATGAGGGAGAAGAAGGTGAGCGATGCGGCGTGGAGCGGGCATTTGTCCTTCTTGAAACTCCGGAAGATGGCAAGGGCGGGCTGGGCGACACGTTTGCTGACACGGATGGATTTGGGGTCGTTGGTCAGAACCGGCTCATGGAGGATCTTCCGGACCGTTTGGAGCCGTTTGGCGGTTTGGGAGAATTTCGAGGTTGTCTCGCTCATGGGTTGTCCTTTCTGGGTATCACCCGGATCGCCTTGGGGGTTTCGGGGCAGACATATTCGCAGCAGCCGCATCCGACGCAGGATTCGGCTTTGATAACGACTTGGCTTGAGAGGTTGACCGGATCCCACCGGAGATCCAGCGCGGCGTGAGGGCAGGCGTTCGCGCACGTCCCGCACTCCTGGGCCTGGGCGGAACGGCAGCGTTCCCGGTCACACACGGCGAGGCCCAGCGGACGGGCGAATTTGTCGGCGAGGGTGAAGGCGCGGATCGCGCCGGTCGGACAGGCCGCTCCGCAGGCGGTGCAGGAGGGCTGGCAGTAGTCATTGTCAAACGTCACCTCCGGCGCGAGCCAAGCCGCCATGCCGCCGCCGCTTCCGCCGAAACGGATCAGGCCGACGGGGCAGGCCCGGGCACACGCGCCGCACCGGACGCATTGCCGCAGAAAGGCCGCCTCGCCCGCCGTTCCGGGCGGGCGGATGGCCGCCGCTTCCGCCTTCGGGGGGATGAGGGCGCGGTAGGCGGCCCCGGCGCCGATCCCGAGGAAGGCGCGCCTGGCCAGACCGGACCGCGCGGCGCGTTCCGCCGGGGGCCGCGATTTCATCAGGAGGCGGGGCAGGGCATGGAGAAGGGTCTGGAGGGCGCCGAGGGGACAGAGCTTCGCGCACCAGAGCCCCGGGAAGGCGAGAAAGAGGAGGAACAGGAGGACGGGCGCGGCCAGGGCGGACAGCCAGTCGGTCAGAGTGAGCGGGCCGGGCCGGAACGCGCCGCCGAGCGCGTGGAGGATCACCAGCGGGTCAAGCCACATGAACAGCGGCAGTTTCAGGAGCGCCGCCCCGATGCCGAGGGTTGCCAGCCCAATGCCCAGCGCGGGGATGCGGGCCGACCCTCGCCACGGGGTACGGCCAAAGGTGAGGAGGTCCCGGCAGGTTCCCGCCGGACAGAGCCAGACGCAGAAAAAGCGGGGAATGAAGAGCGAGGCGAGCGCGATGATCCCGGCACCGATCAGCCACACGCTGAAGGCGCGGAGCGCGAGCGACAAAACCGCGACCCAGGGGCTGAGGCGGGGAAGCGCTCCGGCCGTCCCGTCCCATCTGTTTCCGCAAACGATCAAACCCGCCGCCGCCGTCAGCGCCAAGGCGCGGACAATCCAACGGCCCCAAACTTTTTTCATGCCGTAAATCATACGGGAAAGGGGAAACGGATAAAAGATTAAAAGGCGAAAAGTTTAAAAGTGTGGTTAGGTGGTTGGGTGGTTCCTCCTCCGCCAAAGCTACGGAGGACAAGTGGCTGGAAGATCCCGTCCCCATCCGGGAGAAACTCCCGCTCGACCGTGTCCGTTTCGGCTTTAAAGGGTCGCTTGTTTTCGGAAACGGGGAAACTTTCTATGATATGGTCGCAAAAAGCGTCTCGGAATCGACACGGTCATCTTCAGCCGTGAAACCGATCATCGCGACAAACGCCGTATCAATCTATGTCCCCGGCACGCTCGGTTCCATAAAGACATATCCGGGTAGTAAAATGACCTTCCCCACGGACTGGGGGGTAAAAACATTTGATGGGTTAACCGGCTCTGTGATTGACCTTGACCTCCCTATGCGGGACAACCCTTCCGATGTGAAGCGGGAGAAAGATGCCCAACCCTCAACTAAAAACCCTGACGAGTCATCAACATGAGGTCCCCCGGCGGATGAAACGCGATCAAGCAATCTGCGGCTACGATGGGGGCAGTTGAGGGTTGAGCGTTGCGGGTTGAGAAGAGGAACGCGGGCGAGTTAGCCCGCGCGCACA
>DBXN01000024.1:0-412 GCA_002309585.1 Verrucomicrobia bacterium UBA1211 | reverse complement strand
GCCGCTTTGCCGGCCTTCAAATCGTGCTTGCGGAAGGCGGGGAGAATTTGGTATAACATTCATTCCAATTTTCGCCCCAGAAGTCGGAAAACGGGGTGAGAGGAGAAAAACGATGCAGATCTTGATCAACTGTTTGTATGTGCTTGAGGTTTTGGTGAGCCTGTTGCTGGCGGGTGTGGTGATGCTTCAGAAACCCAAAGACGGCGGGTTGAACGTCGCGATGGGCGGCGGGATGGGCGAGTCCCTTTTCGGCGCCCAGATGGGTAATGTCCTGACCCGGACAACGATCATCTTCGGGAGTCTCTTCCTGCTGAACACGCTGATCCTTTCCGTGCTGGTTTCGTACAACAGCAGCGGTTCCGTCATGGAGGGCGTCAAGACGCCCGCGCCCGCGCCGGTGGAACAGCCCGCC
>DBXN01000059.1 GCA_002309585.1 Verrucomicrobia bacterium UBA1211 | reverse complement strand
ATCGTCGTCTCCGACACGATGGCGGACACGCCGCACTACTACGGCTTCACCAACGAGGTGTTGCCGGACGAAGACATCCCAGCCCACACCCTGACGCTGGCGCCAGCGGCGGATGAAACCCCGACCCTTACCGGCGCGATTGTCGGTGAAGGCTCCGTAACGGTCGATGGCGCCGGCACCCAAATCCTGGGCGGCAAGGTTGCCGTCGCCGGCGGCCTGACGGTTGAAAACGGCGCGGTGGAACTGCTCCCCGGCGCGGCGCTCCAGACGGGTGCCACGATCGGTGCCAACGGAACGCTGGCGGCCTATCCGGGCAACGTCACGATCAATGGGTTGGCGGGACAGGGAACCTTCGCCCTTCCGGGCCAGATCTCCATCCATTACGTTACGAGCAACGCCGACTCCGGCATCTCCTCCGACAAGACCTACACGCATGCATTGGACTGCGGCACCGGCGATGATGGGGCGACGGTTAACGGTGTGACCTTCACAAAGGTCACCGGAAGTAGCGCGGCGAATTACAGCAACGGTCCCGGAAGCGCTCATGCCGGCGGTAATCTGGGTCACATCTCGATCCCCACCGATCAGAGTGTCTACAATATCTACCGCGACATGTGCTACAACAAGACGGACGCCACCCCGGCCGTGTTCTCCGGTCTGACTCCCGGCAAGCGCTACGACATGCGGATCTATATCCGCTGTTGGAATGACGGCGTTTTGACGGACGGACGTGAACGCGCGGTCGAGTTCGGTTTTGACACCGATGACGACTCCTCGAATGATGACCGTGTCACGATCGGTGTCGACCTCTTCGAGCCGGCCTACCTCTCGTACCGGTATGTGGCCCTCACCGACCACATCAACGTGACCATGCGTTCACTCAACAGCGGCCACACGCTTCACCTGTACGGCGTCACGAACGAGGAGTTCGACGACGGGACCGTCACGGTCAACTGCGCGGAGGACAGCACCTTCAACGGCAAGCTCACCGGGTGCGGTGTCTGGGCGAAGGCCGGCAAGGGCGCGTTGACCATCACGGGTGTCAGTACGGCCAACGGGCCGGTCACGGTTGCGGCCGGTTCGCTCGGCGTCGCGGAGGACGGGACAGCCACCCTGGGTGACGTCACGGTCAAATCCGGCGCGGCAGTCTTCGGTACGGGTATCCTCGGCGGGATGATCTCGGTCGAGGCCGGCGGTGCGATCGCCGGTGGCACGGGAGACGGCGGAACCCTCTCGGCGGTGAAGGGCATCACCCTTGCCGAGGGAAGTGGTGTGCAGGTCCGTTACGACGCGGCGGCGGGCGGAACGATCCACGCCCCGGCGGTGACGCTTCCCGACTCCGCCGAGGTGGCCTACGTCACGGACACGGGCCGCCAGACACCGACGCGTGTGGTGCTCTTCACGGCAGATGAGCCCATCACCGGTCCCGCGGCCTTTGACGGGTGGAGCATCACCCAGGACGGCGAACAGGTCCCGAGCGCCAAACTCTCCTACAACGGGGACAAGACGGCGGTCTACCTGGTGAACACCTTCGGCACCTTGATCCTCATCAAGTAGCGGCTCATGATAACGGAACAGCGCGCGCCACGGCCCACCCGTGGCGCGCGTTGTTTTTCTTCCATCACCGTCATCTCTCCCTTGGTCAAAGAACGTCCAGCCCGTTTACGCGCGGGAGGCCCCTTCCCTCTCTCCCCGACCGCTTGTGCTTCACCCTCAAATAGAGTAAAGTGTTTTTGCCATTGGTTCTTCAAAGGACGAGTCGAGTGTTGTCCGTTGACAGTCATTGGACACTGGCCGCTTGCGGGGGAAACCCCTCAACAAGCAACCCGTAACCGCCCCTCTCCGCGCACTGTGTGGGCGGAGGGCTAACCCAACCTATCCCGCAGAAGCGGGACCGCATGGGCGTAAAACCGCCGCCAGCCGTCATCTAGCCGACCGCCGTTGCGTGGGCAATCCGGGTAACCGCGTTTCCGTGCGCCGAACGCCGCGTAAACCGGCGATGCGACCAGCGTTTCCCAGCTGTCTTCGAGAATGTTGCCAAGCCGCCACGCCGGTTCCACATAGAAATCGCAGGGATAGACATCCCCGTTCGCCTCCACCACCAGATAATGGCGGCAATCCCCGGCGAACGAGCAGAGGGTAGGCGTGCCGCCGAACAGTTGCGAGACAAGTGAATCGAAGGTCCGCACACTGACCGTCCGCATATCGCCATCCCCTATCCAGGTATCGAACAGCCGGATCAGGAACGTTCCCCACGCCTCCCCTGATACCGCGTAGGCTTCGGGAGACGTGCATTCGATATACTGGTGGTGACGGCAGCCGAGCCCATCTCGGATGAACCGATAGAGCCGTTCCGGATTCCCCACATTTTCGCGGGTGACCAGTTGCAGAACATTGACCGCCACACCGGCGGCGGTCAGCCGTTCATATCCGCGGCGAAATGCCGGCGTATCGCCGTGGGGGCTCACGCCGACCAGCCAATCCGCCTCGGCGAAAAACCGCGCCAACGTGTCCGTGACCAAGGTTGCGTTCGTCTGAATCGAAAATGCGACGCCATCCCCCCACCCGGAGGCAAGCCGGAAGAAACGTTCCCCCATCAGCAAGGGTTCCCCGCCCTGAAAGGTAACGGCGTGTTCGGCGATCGGCAAGGCGCGATAGGTTGTCAGCATCCGCTCCAGCGTCGTCTCATCCATACGCGGATGGGCATCGGCATGGAGCGACGCCTTCTCCCGATAGAAGCAGTAGGGACACGCCCGATTGCAGTCCGCCCCCGCCGGTTTCACAAGTAGTGCAAAGGACCTCATTTGGTGGCCGGCCCGTACTCCTTTACGTTGATATATTGGTCGGTATCGCCCAACTCCGCCTTGAGCGCGAACAACCGCGCCTTCAGTGCCGCGATCCGTTTCTGGCAACGCGGATGCGCGTAAGCGTTCGTCAACTCTTCGGGATCGCGGATGAGGTCGAAGTACTCCCATTCGTCGCGCTTGTAGTAATACATCAGCTTGTCCGTCTTGGTACGGATGCCGTACCAGGCGCTCGTCGCGTGCTCGCCACCCTCAATATAATACCGGAAATAACAATCCGTACGCCACTGCCGCGGTGTCACACCCTCCAGATTGGAGAGAAAACTCTTCCCCTGCATCTGTTCCGGCGGCTGTGCGTCAGCCAAATCCAGAAAGGTCGGCGAGAAATCGATATTCGTCACGAGATCGTCATTCACCGAACCCGGCCGGATCAGCTTCGGGCAACTGACGATAAACGGCATCTTGATGACCTCCTCCATCATGAACCGTTTGTCATAGAGGCCGTGATCACCGAGGAAGAAGCCCTGGTCAGAGGTGTAGATGACCAGCGTGTCATCCAGCACACCCTTCGCCTTGAGGTAGGCGCACATCTCGCCGATCGAATCGTCAACGGATTGCACACAGGCGAGGTAATCCTGCATGTAGCGCAGATAGGAGAGGGCGGCCTTCGCGCGGTCATCCATCCCCTCCGGCCACTGGTTGGTGAATTGCCCTTTCTCATCCCGCCGCCCCGTGTAGGTCTTGCCCTCGAATTCAAAGGCCCCGCCACCCGAAAAGTACTCGGCGAGTTTCAGATCCTCCTTCAGGCGCATGTGGCGCAGAACCGTCATCGCCGTGGTCCGGATCGGGGTTGCCCGTCCCTTCCAGTCATCAAACAGCGTGTCGGGGATCGGGATATCCTTCAGGGTCAACTTCCGGAAGGCGTCGCGGTATTTGTCGCTCGGCAGCCAGTTGCGATGAGGCGCCTTATGATGCATCATCACGAAAAAGGGCTTGCCGCTCGCCAACGCGCCGTCGATCACGCCTTGGGTGACGCGGGTGAGGTTCTCGGTCGCGTACTCGCCGGCGTAGGTCGTCTTGACGATCTTCCCGTCTTTCGGCTCGAAGAACCAGGGGTTAAAGTAAACCCCCTGACCGGCGTAGATCATCCAGCGATCCCAATCCGAATCACGCACCGTCTCGGGGCCGCCCAGATGCCACTTTCCGACAAAGGCGGAGTAGTAACCGGCGTCGCGCATGTATCCGCCGATGGTCTTCTTCCCGTTCGAGATCGCGTTAAAGGTCGGCACCCCGTTCCGATGGCTGTACTCCCCCGTCAGGATCCCGCCCCGGCTCGGAGCGCAGATGGGATTCGTGCAGAAACAATTCTTGAGGATCATCCCGTTCCGGGCCAGCGCATCCATGTGCGGCGTATGGTTGATCCGGGAACCGTAGGCGCCGATCGCATGGGCCGCGTGATCATCGGTCATGATGTACAGGATGTTCAGCCGCCGCGCCTTCGCCGCGGTCAGGAACCCCGCGCCCTTGCACCCCGCCAACACCGCCGCGGCGGACGTTCCCGCCAAAAACCGCCTTCTTGATGACGTCATCGAACCTCTCCTCTCATAAAGTCCATTACACCGCCCACTATACCAAACCCCGCCCCGCCTCTCAATGTCAAAGAGTGGGGAACGGGGAATGGAGTGACGAGTGAGAATGAAAAATGAAGAATGAAGAGAGAAGAATGAAGCGATAAGGGAATAGGGAAGAGAAACGAGACAAACGGCAGGGTGAAATTACATAATGGCATAATGCCATCATTCCAGAATTTCACAATTCAAGAATGGAAACCCTCAACACCACCCGCCCCACGTTACCCTCATTGACATTCCCGCGCTCACGCAGGCGGGGGCTTTTAACCTATAGTCCTCTGTTGGAGGACGCAGAAATGCAGTTTGCCCAATGGCGACGGCCCTTTGCGCGCTTTGCGTTAAACCTCCGTCTCCTGAGCGACAGCAGCATCCCGCCTGCGGCCAGTAGCAGGAACGATGACGGTTCCGGCACATCCCAGACCCCGACGACGATCGGATCGCCGTCCAGATTGATGGCGGAGTGGACCAGCGACACGTCATCCGGCGTCACCCTCAGCTGGACCCAGCCGTAATAATAGGGTGAACGCTCCTCAAGATCCTCCCCTCCGAAACTGGCTGCGGTGAACATCAGATAAACATCCTGTTCTCCTGTCACGGTAAGAGATGTCGCCGAGGTTGCCGGATTTTCATTATCGGTATAGCAGTGCATGAAGTATTCGGAAAGATGGCGCGTCGTCGATTCCATCGCCACATCGCCGGGATTCGCCCGGACCCAATTTCCGGCAAACATCAAAACAACCAAATCGGGATCGGCCGTCAACATCGTCGATATGCCGAAGCGTGAACAGGTCACATACAGATCCACCCAAAAGGTGTGATACGGAAGTTGTAGATCAATATCATAATCATATGAGAGATAGAAAGCCGGTTCTTTTAAAACAACGTCGGTGCAAGGATGCATCTCCACACAATCCCACAGCACATTCGCCGCATGACAGATGGAGAGCCATGTCGAAACAAACAACCAAACAATTTTTTTTTTCATTAGTAGTTCCCTCGTTTATGATCCGTTAAAAACCTACTAGTCAGACAGATCGAACCGTTGCAGAAGATAGGGGTTATCTGGCAGCAATTCATTCATGACCGTCTGAATGGCATCCGCCCAATACCAGTAGGCGGGATCAGTCACATTCGAATGATGAAGTCCAATCAGAACGAGATGATTACCGATCACCGCGAAAGTTGGACTACCCGAATCATTGATGACTAATTTATGTGAAAATCCCTCTCGCAAGGGCATATCAGACACCGAAAAACGACATTCGCCGGATTCGTTCGGTGTCATATCTGCGATTTCATTTACCAGCGCCTCGTTATACTGGTTGATCTGGATGACCGGAAGCCATTTCCCCGTTTTGATCTTATCAAGGAGATTAGTTTCAAAAATCTTCGCAACTGAAACCTCTGAGGGCAGTTGTTGATCCAAAAGACCGACCATCACATCCGCCTTACTCATATCGACCCCGGCCATTACCACCTTACGGATTGCAATAATTTTATTCGCGTGAAGCACATTGTTGGTACCTAAGAAATAAAGGTTCGTCTCCGGCTCCACATACCAATGGGCGGCCATCATGACATGGCGGGGACTGATCGCCACGGGTGCGCGGGAATAACTTCTCGGTTCCTCGTTCCACACGGACACGGATGAGAAGTCTAGGTCCGCCGCCCAGAAATCCGCGTTGCGGACCAGATTCGTCCCGCAGTCCGGATAATTGACGAACATCGGCAGCGCGTTGGACGGGGAGAGTCCCCTGATCCGGTCGTCGATCGACCGGGCCATCGCGTAGAGGAGCGTGTTGGAACCGTCTGGAACCCAAGGGTCGGCATGGGCGAACCA
>DBXN01000029.1 GCA_002309585.1 Verrucomicrobia bacterium UBA1211 | reverse complement strand
ACGAAGCGCGCCGGGCCCGCTGATGGCCGCATTGAACTGGATCTCCTTATCGGCCGTCACAACGGTATCGGCGGCCAACTCGATCGGCGCGGCGAGGACCGAGAGCAAATCCGCATGAATCGTCGGGAGTGTCTCGCCGGCCGCCGTGAAGATCAGCTTCGAACCGGAGATCGACCCCGTTCCGGAAGCGAAATCCAACGAGGTCAAGGCGAACTCGCCCAAGTCATTTTCCGTCGCCCACTCGTTCGCCCCCGCGAAGACCAGCGCGGTGCCCGCGCCGCCACCGGCGGCAGGGGTGTTCGGGGCCCATGCCCCCTCGCTCCACCGATATCCCGCAGTCCACGTGTAGGTCTCCGCCCGCGCGGAACCCGCTACCGCCATCAGAACGGCGCACAACCATACGTTTCTACCGCCCATATCCCCCTCCAATCAGGTTAAGATTTCGGAAAACATCCTGAAACCATGTTGAATGTACTTATTGTGGTACAAAACGGTTTATAAAGCAATGAGAAACTGCCACAGAAATATTTCGAACGGCATTTAGCCGGTGACGAAGGAGGATCTCACCGGCGGCTTCAACATCGCCAGCGATCGCTCTCAGGATCCCGCCTTCACCGCGGCGCCCGGCTTCTCTGAGGAGGCACTGTGGCTCTACCTTTATTTCAAGGGCACAGAACGCATCGGCCTTAAGCCGAACGCAAAGAACGGTTGCAGGCGGGCCGCAGGGTCACCTATTCACCGGGACGGTCGCCCATCTCGAACTCAAGCGTCCCGCCGGCAGTGATATCGGCGTGACGGATGAAGAAGCGTTCGAGCGGCTTCCCGTTCAACTTGACGGAGCGGATGTAGATGTTTTTCCCGTCCGCGCCGTGTCCGATCACGGTGAAGGTCTTGCCATCCGGCAACCGAAAGACCATCCGTTCGACAGCCGGGCCGTGCAGGGCATAGAGGTCCTGCCCCGCGAAGGGGAAGAATCCCGCCGTCAGAAAGACGTAAAGGGAGCCCATCGCGCCCGAATCGTCATCGCCGGGCGTGCCGTTGTCGGTGAATTTCGCCCGCAACCGGTCGGCCCAATAGGCGGTCAGGTCGGGACGGTCCACAAAATTGAAGAGCCACGGGGTCATGAACGAGGGCTCGTTTCCGAAGTCGATCAGTTTGTTTTCCAGCGCGTACCGGAGCCGTTCGGTAAAACGCGCCTTCCCGCCCATCCGCTCGATCATTCCGGGGATGTCATGCGGGATTACATAGGAGTACTCCCAAGGGGTTCCCTCGTAGAAGTCCTGGTTATACCCTTTGCGGGGATCCGACACGGCGAGACCCTTCTTGGTCGGGACACCGAAGACGCCCGACTTCGAACGCGCGCGGATGAAACCGGTAAATCCGCTCGGCCCGTCCGTGGCGGAGGCATCCCAGACGTTGGTCCAGTTCGCTGAGCGGGCGAGCAGTCGGTCCGCATCCTCCTTTTTGCCCAGTCCCGCCGCGACCTGCGAGGCGCACCAGTCATTATAGGCGAACCCCAGCGTCCCCGAACCGGACTTCATCCGCCAGCAGTAGTCGGTCTTCACATCGGACGGGACATACCCCAACTGGCGGTACTCGGGGGTCCGGCGGTCGGCGTTGGCCCGCAGCACCTCCCACGCGCCCTCCCAATCGATACCGGGGATCCGCTTCGCGTAGGCGTCGGCGATGATATTGTCGGACTCGTCGCCCCCCTGTCCGACCCGGTATTCGCGACCCTGGATAAAAGCGGCGGAACAGGCCTTGTTGTGGCGAATCCGCGAGGTGAAGGCGTTCACGTTCCCCGCGACCATCTCCGGCCGGATAATCGCCATCAGCGGAAACAGGGTCTTCCAGGTATCCCAGAGGGTATAATGGTCATCCCAGATGGTCATCGCCGGATCCCAGCCGCCAAAATCGCCCGTCCGATCCCGCGGCTGGACCATCGTGTGGAAGAGGTGGCTGTAGAAGAGGCGTTCCCGCTTCGGATCAGCCCCTTCGATCTGGATCGCACTGAGGGCATCCTCCCACCGCGCCTTGGCCTGACGCGCCAACCGCGTCTGGTCCCAGTCGGGCAACTCCGCCTCCAGCCATTGCCGGGCCTTCTCGACCGAGTGGAACGAGACCGCGATCTTCATCGCCACCGTCCGTTTGGCGCGTGTGTCGAAGGTCATCCACCCGCCCATCCGCGTCCGGCTTTCGCTCCGGCACTGCGTCCGGCCAGGCTGGCGATCTCCCCCGATCCAGGTCCCGACACCCCGCGGAGCCGTGTCCAGAACGGCATAGAAATAGGCCTGATAGGGCGCGGGGTTCCAGTTACCGTCATAGGTGCCCCCGCCCCAAACTGTTCCCTTCGCGGGATCAAAGGCGATCGATCCATTGACCAGCGCCTCCGCCTTGCCGATTTTCCGCGCGACATTAAAGACGAGGCGGGCATCGTCGGTTTCCGGAAATTCGAACCGGTACATCGCCCCGTGCGCGGTCGGGACGAGATCGACCGTCGTTCCCCACTTCTCCAGAAACCCCCTGAACGCATAACAAGCGGTCGTTTGGAAGCGCAGCGGCGAGGCCAATTCCTCCTCGGTATAAACCTCGCCTTGCGCGGGCGAGACCAGAAAAAGCCCATAGGTCGGCGTTCCGCCGGTTCCCTGTGTATGGAGCTGGGAGAAACCGACAACCGGATCACCGTAAAACATCCCCGAGGGCGGCGCGAACCGCCGGTTGGGATAGGGATAGAGGGTGTCAGGACTCGGATAGGCCGAGGCATGCGGCAGACAGGGGCCGATCATGCAGCTCCCGGACCCGACCACACCGACCTTTGTATCCGCTTTAGCCGAAACGTCCTGAACCGTCCCAGCCCCAAACGCCAGACCCGCAAGACCGCCGAAAACCGCGGCCACCCCGAACCACCTGTTCATCTCCATTATCCCCTCCCAATGGTAAAAAAAGAACTGCGGGACCGATCCATCCCGCAGAACGTCAAACCGTGACTACCGCTTCTCCTGACCCTGATCCTGCTCGGGCTGCCGATCCTGGGCGGGGCGATCCTTGTCCCGTTTGTCGGGCCGGCCCTCCCGCCGCTGCCCCCAACCGCCGGGAGGCATGCCGTTACGCCAGCCGGGCCGGTTTTCCCACTGACGGCGTTCCTGAAGGCGTTTCTGACCGATCTCCCGAACATACTGGGAGGTCTTCGTCCGCTGCTCTTCAGTCAGAATATCCCGGATCGCGACCATCTGCCGGACCGACAGTTTCGCCTGCTCCGTGCGGAGCTTGCCGATCTCCTCAACAATCGTATAGATCTCCGCCGCGGAGGCATCCGCCGTGAAAAAGGTCTTTGAGTAAAGATCGGCCTGCCGGCGCGCCAGTTCCCCGATCTGATCCTGAAGCGAACGGCTTTGGGTGTCAATCTCTTCAACCGCCTTCTTGATCGCGGATTTCTGCTCGTCCGTCAACGCCACCTCCTTGGCGAACTCATCCGTCGACAGGAGCCGGCCGACCCAATTCATCGGCCCCATCATCTCACCGCGCCGAGGTCCCTCGCGCGGGGGCATCCGGTTTCCCTTGGGGGGGGCACCCGCCTCCTGGCCCCATGCGCAACCCAAGAAACCGACCAAAAACAGGAACATCAAACCTTTCGCTGACATCGCTAACCTCACCTTCACCTTAACTTAAGAGATGAACGGGGCGGAATCGCCTTTTATTGGCTGGAAGAACCTTAAATATTGTCCGTCCGACGTCAGACGGATGCGAAACAGGGGACTTGAGCACCTTTTCCGCTTCCTCCCACCTCCTTCCGGGATATCTGGGAAGAGCTGTCAAGCATTTAAACGGCAGGGTTTCAAACAGCCTGTTGATAACTTTTCCGAGAAATCCATCCGAACGCCCTGTCAAGCGGTATTTTTAATCATAAGTCACGTATTTCCAATCGGTTGAAAAATGACTTTACTTACCTCCCGGTTGGTAAAAAGTTGTTCATAACCCCCGTTTTTCATCCAAGAGACGAAAAAACAAAATGCGTATCGGAAGCCATAACCCCTTTGAATCATGCGAGTTATCACGACCATCAGCCTGTTAATAACTTGTTTGCACTTTCATCGGTATTTCCCCTTGCTGGCCCTCTGTTTTTTTGGTTTAAAAGACTTGTTTTCAGAACGCAGAAAAAGTTGATTCCTGATTAAAGACCATGAATGCTGCAGAAACATTGTGGAAAAAGGCTTGTGAATTTCTCGCGGGGGTATTTCGGCCTGACGTTTACACACGGTGGATCGAGATTATCCGTCCGGTGACGCTGGACGGGAACACGCTGCACCTCAGCGTGGACAACGATTTCACCCGTGACTGGCTGGTGAACAACCATCAGCAGGCCATTCTGGAGGCGCTGGGCGCCGCCGGTGCCCCGGCGGACATCTCGGTCGTATTTGAGGTGGAGGCGGACGACGCGGTGGAAACCGATCCGATGCCCCAGCCCCCCCGTCCCGCCCCGAAGCCGCATGCCGGCCGCAAAAACGCCGTTCCCGACTGTACCCCGCTGGACGCCAACTTCACCTTTGAGAATTTCGTGACGGGCCCATCAAACAGCTTCGCCCACTCCGCCGCGCTCGGCGTCTGCCAGGAGCCGGGCCGGGCCTACAACCCCCTCTTCATCTATGGCGAGACCGGGATCGGGAAGACCCACCTGATGCAGGCGATCGGCCACAAGATCCTCCAGGACTCCCCCCGGTCCATCGTCCGCTACATCAGCTCCGAGACGCTGCTGAACGAATATGTCGATTCGCTGCGGAATCACGAGAACAAGGCTTTCCGCGACAAGTACCGCAACACCGACGTGCTGATGGTCGACGACATCCAGTTCCTCGCCGGAAAGACCGCGTTGCAGGAGGAGTTTTTCCACACCTTCAACGAGCTCCACAGCTCCCGCAAGCAAATCATCATGACGAGCGATCTCGGTCCGAACGATCTCAAAGGGCTGGAACCCCGCCTCGTCTCGCGGTTCCAGTGGGGATTGGTCACCCAGATCGAGTGTCCCGACTTTGAAACCCGGCTGGCGATCCTGCGTTACAAGCAGTCGCTCGCCTCCGTCCACCTCCCCGATCCGATGCTCACCTTCATCGCGGAGAACATCACCTCGAACGTCCGGTGCTTGGAAGGTGCGCTCAACAAGGCCCTCTCCTACATCTCCCTCACCGGGCAGAAGGAGATCTCGATGGAGACGCTGCGGACCCTGCTCCGCGACCAGCTGAACAAGGAACGGCAAAAAGACCTTTCGTTTGACGAGATCCAGCGGGCCGTCGCTGACCATTTCGGACTGCGGATGCATGACATGTCCAGCAGGCAGCGGACCCGTTCCGTGGCCGGTCCCCGGCAGATCGCCATGTTCCTCTGCCGGAAACTGACGCGCGCCTCCCTGCCCGAAATCGCCCGCGCGTTCGAGAAGACCCACGCGACCGTCATGCACGCCTGCCAAACCGTCCAGGACCGCATGCAGGTTGAACCCGACCTATGCGATGCGGTTGGAGAGGTCACCCGCAAGCTGGGCCGCGACCCCAATCTCTTTTCCATTTGACCCCTTTCCTCATGGTTATTAACCAACATCAAAAACCGTGCGGCCTTCCGGACTCTTCCGGGAGGCCGTACGGTTTAATGCGCCCCGTCGATTCGCATTGACACCCCGGCGGGTTATCTGCTACAAAGCAATCGTTTCGTCGGTCGAACCCTTTAGGGAGGTTTTCAGATGTCTATCAAAACGGTTCATTTTCTCTTCGGATGCCTGCTTCTCACAACCGCCACCCTCAAGGCGGAAGAGCCTTTCGGGGTTCCGCCCCTGCTCACCGCAGGCGACGGCAAACCGGTCACGACGGCGGAGCAATGGGAACAGACCCGCCGCCCGGAGATTCTTGACCTCTTCCAGAAGCACGTCTACGGGCGCAGGGTCGTCGAACGGCCCGAATCGCTGCGTTTTGTCCCCGCCGGAGCGGGCAAGCCCTTCCCGGAGATGAAGGCGACCCGCAAACTCATCGACATCCGCTACGAGGGGCCGGGCGGCTCAGGGTCGATCCGCGTCAACGCGTTCATCCCCGTCCAAGAGAAACCCGCGCCGGCCTTCCTCCTCATCTGCAACCGGCCCGCCGCGGAGAATATCGACCCCGAACGCAAGGTGAAGAGCCCCTTCTGGCCCGTCGAAGAGATCGTCGGACGCGGCTACGCGGCGATCGCCTTCTTCAACGGCGATGTCGCGCCCGACCGCTACAACGGCTTCACAAACGGCGTCCACGCCATCTTCCAGGAGCCCTCCAAGCGGAACGGTGAAAGTTGGGGAACCCTTTCCGCCTGGGCTTGGGGCGCAAGCCGGGTCATGGACTGGATTGAGACGGAACCCACGCTGGACAAACACCACGTCGCGGTCATCGGCCACTCGCGCGGCGGGAAAACGGCGCTTTGGTGCGGCGCGACCGATCCGCGTTTCGCCCTCACCATCTCGAACGACTCGGGGTGCGGCGGGGCGAAACTGAACCGGCTGGACCTCCCGAAATCAGAATCCATCGCCCGGATCACCAAGACCTTCCCCCACTGGTTCTGCACGAACTTCAACGCCTTCGCCGGACGGGAGAAAGAGCTGCCGCTCGATATGCACCAGCTGGTCGCCCTGATGGCGCCCCGGCTTGTCTACATCGCCTCCGCCTCGAAGGACGACTGGGCCGGGCAGCCCGGCGAATTCCAATCCGCCCGCCTCGCCTCGCCCGCCTGGGCGCTCTACGGCAAGAAAGGGCTTGTCGGGACAACGTTCCCGCCCCCCGATACGCCGCTTCAGGAGGGATGCGTCGGCTACCATCTCCGGTCGGGGATCCACAACCTGACCCCCTACGACTGGAACCGCTACATGGATTTCACCGACCGGCACGGCTGGAAACGGTAGGCAACGCCGTGCGCAGTCTGGCGAGAAAGGCCTCACGGGGCGTATCGACCGCGCCGAAACGGGCCAGATGATCGGTATGCTGCTGGCAATCGATGAACCGTCCGCCGCCTTCGAAAAAGGCGGAGGCAAAGATGGCGAACGCGCATTTGCTGGCATCCGTCACCCGCGCGAACATCGACTCCCCGAAGAAGCAGTCGCCGATCGCGACGCCGTAGAAACCGCCCGCCAGCTCGCCGTTGCGCCACGCCTCGAACGAATGGGCGAAACCCGCCTCGAACAAGCCGGTATATCCCGCGATGAACGCCTCGGAGATCCAAGTGCCGTCACCGCCGGGTCTCGGCACGGCGGCGCATTGGCGCATCACCTCCGTGAACGCGCGGTCCACCGTGAGCTCGAACGGCCGCTTTTTGAGGACCCGTTTGAGCGATTTGGGAATCCGGAAATTCTCGGGCAACAGCAGGAAACGGGGATCCGGCGAGAACCAGAAGATCTCGCCTTCCTCCTCAAACCAAGGGAAAATCCCGGACGAATAGGCGTTGAGCAGCCGCTGGACGGAGAGATCCCCACCAACCGCGACCAGCCCGTCGTATTCATCATCCGCCCACTCCGCAGGCGGGAATCCGGGCGATTTCGGATTCAGTCGGACAACCGGCATCGCTCGCCCTTCAGATCGACTCGGCCGACGCCCGCAGGCCCAACTCCCGCAACGCGGCGGCATGCTTGACCGCCGCCGGCTCCTCTTCCGTCTCCGCCACCGCGCGCCCGTACTCATGGGCCTCCATCGCGATCCGCTCCGCCAAAGCGGAAGAGTGGCCGAAAACCGACATCAACGCCTTGATCACGTAATCGAAGGTGTTCACGTCGTCATTAAACAGAATCACCTGATGGGACCATCCCATCCCGATGCCCATATCCGTCTTCACCTCGTAATCCGTTACCGTTTCGCTCATCTTCCACCTCTCGCACAGAAAAGGAAAGTGTATCACCGGCGGGAGGGAAAAGAAAGCGCGGGAATCGCTTTTTATCGCTCGTTTCAGAAAAAGAGGCGGTCGGAAGGGTGGTCCGCCAGAAGGGTGAAGAAGACCCCGGCGCAGGCGAGCGTGTCGTCCAGCGCGTCATGGCTGTTCACTCCGTCAACGCACAGCTCCCGGATCAGCGCGGCGAGCGAGTAATGGTCCAATCCCGGCCGGAGATGGCGGGCAAGGGCCAGCGAATCGCACGTCTCGACCCCGACCGGTTCTGACGTGACATCGTATTTGAGGCAGGTTTGCCGCAACATCCCCATGTCGAACCGGATGTTGTGCGCGACCAGCAGGACATCGTTCCCGAGAAAGGTGAAGAACCGATCGAGCGCCTCGGCCGGGGGCATCCCGTTCTTCTCCAGAAACGCCAGCGACAATCCGTGGATCGCCTCCGCCCACGGATCCATCCCGCACGAGGGACGGAGATAGAGGTTGAGCGTCTGCCGCAACACGCCGCACCGGTACTCCGCCGCCGCCAGCTGGCAGATCTCGTCATCCCGCGTGCCGCCTGTCGTCTCCGTATCGAAGACGACCACCCGTCCCGCCCATGCGAAATCGGCGATCCGCCGGAGCGTTTTGGCGTTCACCCTCATGCGCGCAGCATCTCCAACAGCGCCTGGCACCCTTGCCGGACATCGCGATACGTCGCCTCGAAATCGCCCGTATACCACGGATCGGCGATATCCCGCTCCTTCCCGGCGAACGACAACAGCCGCCGGATCTTCGGCCGGTCCTCCGGATTCACCAGTCGGTTCAAATCCGAAATGTTGTACCGGTCCATACCGATCAGCCAGTCGTACCCGTGCGCCCTCTCCGCGGTCAGCAGCCAAGCCGCACGTGGCGAGAACGGGATTCCCTCCACCCGCAGTTTCCTGCGCGTCCCCGCATGGATATCGTTTCCGATCTCATCCGTATGCAACGCCGCCGACTCGACTTCGATTCCCGGAACGTTCTCCTTCCGGAGCAACTCCTTCATCACGAATTCCGCCATCGGCGAACGGCAGATGTTCCCGTGACAAACAAAAAGCAATCGGATCGGGGTCTTCATTCCTCGCCACACTCCATTTCGGTTCGCATAGATGTGGGAGTGTATCATAAAGGGGTCGAAGGTCAAGGGCCGAGATCCACCCGACCCTTGACCTGTAGTCTTTTAACCCTTTAACCTTTATTGCGGCTACCGTTTGACCGGTAGGAAGCAGAGGTCAAGCTTGGTCGTCCCGGCGGCGGGATCGGACTCGTAGCGGAAGAAGCGCCAGAGGAAGGAGGTCCGGGTGTAGCCATCGGTCCGGGTGTCCCGGGTGAATCCGGGGAAGACGTCGACCGAGGTGTCGCCGTCATGGCGCTGGGCGTGGTAGAGTCGCCACAGGACCGAACAGGTCTCTTCCGATTTCCCGGTCAACCGGTCCTCTTTCCCTTCCGCGTGGTAGAGAATGTCCCAAAGCGACTTCTTGTAATACCGCTCGTCCTTCACCTTCTCCTGGGTCTTCTCATCGAAACAGACGCGCTGATCCTCTTGGACGGAGTAGAAGAGCGGCGTTCCACGCGTATGCTCAAGGGCGAATTGGCGCTCCTCCCCACCGTTGGTTTTCACCCCGGCGAAATCCCGCACGTCCCATGTCTCGCGGAAGAGAGGGAAAATCTGGGCCGATTTCGACCGAATCTGACGGGACGGCTCTCCGGACGCGGATGCGTCCACCGCGGCCAATCCGGATTGGCTGGCAGTCTCCATCGCCGTGCGTACCGGCTCGAACGCCTTGTCTTTCCGGAAGGAGAACAGTCCGCAGGCATACCACGTCGAGACCGCATGCGAGTCCGTCGCGTCATATCCATAGAAGGGGAAACACCACCGTTTGGACGTCTCTCCGTCCTTCCCCTCCCAGCCCGCGAGCCCGCAGGCGAGTTTGGTCGAGTGGGATCCGTTCGCATCAGTCTCATGTCCGTAGAGCGGCAGGCACCAGCTCTTGGACGACTTGCCGTCATCCGACTCCCGTTTCCCCGCCAATCCGCAGGCGTACCACGTTGTGGTCTCGTGCCCATCCCGGCTGTGGCCGTAGAACGGCAGGCACCAGTGGTCGTCCAGCTCACCGTTCCGGTTCCGCCATCCGGCCAATCCGCACAGCCCGTACGTTGTCGCCGTACCGTTCGTCTGGGAATTGCGATGGAAGAGCGGGAACCACCCGTAGATGCCGTCCGAATCGTAATAGAACCCCGGCAACGCCCACCAATGCGTCGAATCGCCGCTGGAGGAGTAATAGTAGAAAGGCAGGCAACCGTTTTCGTGCTTGTTCCAGCACCAGGTGAAGACGTGCCCCTCCTCCTCCCCGAGCGTCACAAGCGGCCACAGGATGCGGGTTTCGCTGCCGTCCCGGTCATACGAGAAGAACGGACGCACCGCGAGGTGGTCGTGGGAGACGGAAACGAGCGGCCAAAGCGCGGAGAACATCGGCTCCCGGTAATAGACCAGCGGCCAGAGGTTCACGCGATCCTCAATCCGTCCCGTGTACACCGACGTATCGCCCTCGTAGAACGGCGTCGTCTCAATCAGACTCCCCGCCCCGGCGGTCATCGCGGATGTCACGCCCAGGCCCACCAGCAGGGCCGCTTTCGCGGTCCGCAGCGTATCGAAAATCGCCGAACAGTTCGTATCCATCAAACAGGTGGTTGTCTTCATAGTCTCATCTCCTTGTTGAATGTTTAACCACGCCGTCTGATTTTGCAAAACCCGTGCCAACCGGAAAAACCGCGGTTTTTACCCATTTTTCCGGTTTTATGTGTCACGAATGACGTCATTTTATGTCTACATAGCCATAATTTGCCCATTCTCCTTCCGTAACAGGCTCTTACATCATCCGAAAATGGCGAAAGGAGGCGGACGGAATCACGCCACGGTCAACAGCGCGACACCGAAGAGCACCGCCGCCAAGGCGAGGGTTTTGCGGCGAAGGTTCTTCTCATGGAAGAAACGCGCGCCGAGGAAAAAGGTGAGGACAACGCTGACACGCCGCATCAGGGAGGCGATCGAGACCGGGACATCGGCCGGCGCGAGTCCAGCGAACCAGAACCAATCCGCCGCCGCGAGCAGGATACCCACGAACGGAATCGTCCACCGCCACTGGAACCGGGAACCGAGATCGCCCAGTCCGTGCCGCCGGGCGACGAGACGCGCCGCCCCGTAGTAGAGCGCGTAGATCACCGCCAGATCGAGCTGGAACCAGAACTGCATCGTCTCCTTCGGCAGCCGCGCCACCTGCAGCAGGTATTTGTCCCACAACCCCGAAACCGCGCTCAGGAGCATTCCGCCCACCGCCAGCCAGACCGCCCGGTTGCGGAAGAAATCGATCCCCTCGTACCTCCCCGCCCAGGAAAAGGCGAAATAGCCCGCGAAGACCGAGAGCATCCCCAGCGCCTGCCACCCGTTCGGACGCTCGCCGTAAAGGAAGAGGGCGGCGAGGAAGACCCACGCGGGCGAACTGGCGCGGATCGGCGTCGCGATGGAGATCGGAAGGGTCCGCAGCGCGCAGTAGGTCAACACCCAGGAGGAGGAGACGATCAGCGTTTTCACCCAGGTCAACCCGAAGGTCCGGGAATCGGGATGTAGCGCCACCGCCCAGCCCCCCGAGACGGCCACGCCAGCCGCGTAGACGGCGAATCCCGCCACCGATGCGATCAGCAGCACCGGCAACACCGCGTTGTCCCGGACACTCGCCTTCTTCGCCAGATCATAGAGCGCCAGAAAGAGCGCGCTCGCCAACACATACCCCATCCAACCCAT
>DBXN01000073.1:23285-33906 GCA_002309585.1 Verrucomicrobia bacterium UBA1211 | reverse complement strand
GCTCCTGCGGCCCCGGCTCCGGCGACCCCCGCGCCCGCTCCTGCGCCGGCGAAATAAGAGGGACGTTCAACGTTTGGAAAGGCCTTTTCCCGCCTGGCGGGAAGGGGCCTTTAACTTTTTTCATTTTTTATTTTTTTCCCCTTGTCAACCCCACCTTCGCGTGGTACATTGCGGCTACTCTTTTCTAACTTTCTCCACATTCATTTGATGGGTTCGGTGAGGTGTCGTCATGAATAAAAACGTATGGGTTTTCGGGGGTATTTTCGGGGGTGCTTTGCTTCTGGTGAACGGGCTGGGCTGGTGGTGGGCGGGTTCCGCCCGCCGGGCCGTGCCGGAGGCGGAGCCTGAACGTGTCGAAATCACTGAGGAGCAGGAACTTACAGACCCGGAGGTGAAAATCTCCCGGCCTGTTCTGCAGGCGGTCAAGCAGGTCGATTTGAGCGCGGACCGGATCCTGTCGCTCCGTTTCACCTTCTCGCAGCCGGTGGACTGGCGGGCGTTTGAGGCGGCGTTGCGGTTGACGGCCGGCGGATCGCGGGTCGGCTGGCGGTTCAGCGGGACACCCTCCGAAACCGTGGCGCAGATCCGGACCGACGCGCCCGTCATGACCGCGTACCTGGACATCTCCCTGAAGGTCCCGAACACGGCGGAGGGGGAGGACGTGTCGAAGCTCTGGGAGTCGGACTACACCTCCAACTTCGAGGTGACCCCGTATTTCCGGCTTGTGAGCGCCGATTCGCGGACGCCGGCCTTCTCCGATCCCTCGATCCTGATCGATTTCTCGCGGATGCCCGATTGGCCCACGGTTGAGGGGAACGTGTCGGTGGAACCGGAGGTGCCGTTCACGATGAAACCCGGCTACTGGCATCTGGAGCTGACGGGCCCGTTCGTGCCCGGAAAAACCTACAAGGTCCTGATCCGCAAAGCGGTGAAGACCCGGGACGGGGACGCCTTGGAGGACGACATCCGGCGGGAGGTGACGATTGATCCGCGACCGTCGGCGTTTCAGATCGCGGCGGCGGGGCGGTATCTCGCCCCGCAGGGTAAGCTGACGGTGCCGATCCTGACGATGAACCAGTCGGTGCTGACCTGCCGGGTGGCGCGGGTGCTGTCGCAGAATATCGTCCAGATGACGATGCGGGAGACGGATGGGTACCGCCATTGGCGCCGGACTTACTGGTCGAGCCGGGGGGAGAACGAGCGGCTGACCGATTCGCTGACCGAGGCGGAGATTGTCAGGGCCTACCGGGTGAACGCCAAGAAGGGCGAGATCGGGAAGGCGGCGGTGAACCTCTCCGATTTCATCGGCAAAGAGGCGCGCGGGATCTACCTTCTGCAGATCGACGGCTATGTGGACGGACAGTCGGAGGGTGANNCGTTATTATGATGATTGCCTGGTCTGCGTGACCGATTTGGGGTTGAGCGTCCGGAAGAGCGGGGAGGATGTCACGGTATGGGCCACGTCGCTCGGGACGGGGCAGCCGTTGGCGGGATGCGAGGTGTCGGCCTTCGCGAAGAATAACAGCCGCATGGCGTCCGGAACCACCGACGCGCAGGGGCTCTGGACCTTCAAGCTGACGAAGGATGAGGAGGGCGATCCGGTCGTGCTGATTGCGGAACGGAAAGAGACGGGGGATCAGAGCTATCTGCCGCTGGCGCTCCTCTCCAACGTCGAGCAGCAGGAACATGCGTGGGCCGATTATCTGGGGCCGAAGGCATGTGAGGCGTTCATCATGACGGAACGGGACATTTACCGTCCCGGCGAGAAGGTGTTCGTCCAGGCCCTGATCCGGAACTGGGAGAACCGCGCCCCCGAACCTTTCCCGCTGGAGCTGGAGGTCGAGCTCCCGACGGGCCGTTCCCACCGGAAGATCGCGGTGACGCCGGATGCCTTGGGCTCGGTGGTCCAGGAGATCGAGATGCCGGAGTACCTGCCCTCCGGAACCTACAGCCTCAACCTGAAGGTGCCGGGCGAGGACGGCAAGGTGTTGGGACACGCCACCTTCCATATCGAGTCCTTCGTGCCGCCCCAGACAAGGCTCGCGCTCAAGGATCTGCCGGAGCAGATCCCGCAGGCCACGAATGAGGTCTCGGTCTCGCTCTTCGCGGAGCACCTTTTCGGGAAGCCGGCGGACGGGCTGACCACGCTCATGCGGGTCTTCTACACCTCCACCCCTTTCAAACCCGCCGGCTGGGACCTCTATACGTTCGGCGACGCCGAGCGGACCTCCTACCGGGTTGACACGGAGCTCCCCGAGGGGAAGACCGATGCGAAGGGGTTGATGGCGTATGTGGCGCCCCTGAAGAAGGACATCCTGCCGCCGGCGGCGATGACCGCCCGGTTCCAGGGGCGGGTCCGCGAGATCAGCGGGCGCATGGTCTCGGCGAGCGAGGAGCGGACCTACCATATCTATCCGTTCTATATCGGCATGAAGACGCCGAAACATTCCGGAATAACCCTCGGGCAGCCCGCCCATGTCCAGGTCGCGCTGGTCGATCCGGACGGGAAACGGGTCGAGGCGGAGACCCGGCTGGAGGTGAAACTGGAGGGCGTGTCATGGGTCAGCGCGCTGCGGAAGGACGGTGACCGGTACAAGTGGGAGAGCGAGCGGCTGAAGAACAACATTTCCGTCAGCGAAGTGACGGTTTCGGGCGCGCAGGACGCGAGCGTTCCGTTCACGGTTCCCTCACAGGGGGATTACATCCTGACGGTGACGGATCCGGTTTCGAAGAGTTCGACATCGTGGCTGTTCTGGGTCGGATCGGACGGGCAGTTCGCCGGCGCATGGGACCGTTCCAAGCCCGAGCGGATCGAGATCGTCTTCGACAAAAAGACCTATGTGCCGGGCGACACCGCCAAGATCCAGTTCCGCGCGCCCTTCTCGGGCGGGACCGCCTGGGTGTCGCTGCAGCGGACGCGGATTTTCGAGAATTGGGTGATCCCGATGACGAACAACACGGCGGAACTCTCGCTCAAGGTGGTGGAGGCGTTCGCGCCGAACGTGGAGATCGCGGTCAGCATGATCCGGCCCGCCGTGGCGGAGAGCACCTGGAGTTCGCACCGGGCGACGGGTCTGATGCCGTTGAGGGTCGCGCCGCCGGCGCGGCAGCTGGATGTGACGGTGGAGGCGGGACCCTCCCCGATCCTGCCCGCCCGGGAGATGCCGGTGACGGTGAAGGTCCGGCAGTTTGACGGCAAGGTGCCGGAGAAGGCGGCGGTGACGGTGATGGCGGTCGATGAGGGCATCTGCATGTTGACCGGTTACAAGACGCCGGTTCCGAACAACTACTTCTTCCGGCTGCGGGCGTCGGGGATCGCGTTTTACGATGTCTACAAGAGCCTGATGCCGGTGACGGACGACCGGCTGTGGGGGAGCGCGTCGCATATCGGCGGCGGCGGTGACGATGAGGCGATGCTCCGGCTGAATCCCGTGGCGGCGCGCCGGTTTAAGCCGGTCGCCCTCTGGAAAGGGAATGTGACGCTGGATGCCGAGGGCCGCGCGACGGTGCCGCTGAAGGTGCCGGAGTTTGCCGGCGAGTTGCGGGTGATGGCGGTCGCGTGGAGCGCGATCGCGACCGGATCGGGCGACTGCCATGTGAAGGTGAAGCGGCCGGTCGTGGTCCAGCCGGATCTTCCGCGGATGCTGGCGCCGGGCGACCGGACGGCCATGACGGTGGCGCTGCACAACGAGAGCGGCGCCGACCAGACGGTGGAGCTGCTCTTCACGACCGACGGGCCGGTGGCCTTTGACGAGGCGAAGAAGACGGTGCCGCTCGCGGCGGGCGCGTCGCAGGTGGTGACGGTTCCCGCGGTCGCGGCGGACCGGATCGGGACGGGCCGGTTCACGGTGAAGGCGACCGGCTTCGGCGAGCCCTTCGAGGATACGCTGGAATTGGCGGTCCGACCCGCCACCGTCTGGCAGACCCGGTTTGAGAACGTGGACATCCAGTCTGGCGGCAAGACGGTCTTCTCCCTCCCGAAGGATGCGCTGGAGGGCACGTGCCGCCAGGACTTCAACTGCTTCACGCTGGGGAAGATTGACCTTTACGGCGCGTTGGATTATGTGACGACCTACCCGTACGGCTGTCTGGAGCAGACGGTCTCGTCGGTCTTCCCGGCGATGATGCTGGACGCTCGGCAGCGGGGGGTGTGGCTGGCGAAAAACACGATCGGCCAGGAGGCGGAGCGGAATCTGAAGTTCGCCTTCGCCCGGATCCGGTCGATGCGCCGCTACAACGGCTATGCGATGTGGCCGGACCTGATGCAGCGGGTTGACGCTGACGCCTCGCTCTACGCCACGCTCTTCATGGCCTGCGCGGTCAAGAAAGGGGCACCTGACATCTCCGAAGCGGATTTGCGGGACAGTCTGGAGATTTTGACGCGGGATGGCGACACCCTGAACACGCCGGCCCGCGAGGCCTATTACTGCCATGTGTGCGCGGTGGCGGGCCGTCCGAACTTCAGCTGGATGTCCCGCTTGCAGGAGCTGGCGGAAGGGGGGAACCTCGCTATCCGCGACAAGATCCATCTGGCGCGCGCGCTGGCGCTGTCGGGCCGCGCACCGGACGCCCGGAAACTGCTTTCCGATTCGGAGAAGGCGGAGGATATGGAGGGGTTGGCGTTCGGCCTGATCACCTGGCTGGAGCTGGAACCCGCCTCGCCGAAGGTGCGGGCGATCCGCCGGCAGATCGACAAGGCGCGGAATCCCCGTTTCGGCCATTGGGGAACGACGCAGGATAACGCGCTGGCGACGCTGGCGTTGGCGGCGTATGACCGCCACTTCGGCGCGGAACAGGAGCAGCCGTTCAAGGTTCAGGCGGTCTGGGCGGATGGCAGTTCGACCAGCGGTGATAATGTGAAGGCGTGGAAGCTCAAGGGCGGCCCGGATGAGCCGGCGAAGGAGACGACGCTGAAGAACCTCGGGCCGGGGGTGGTGAGCGTCTCCCGCAGGATCGCCTACGTGCCGCAGGTCGATACGGTGGCCGCCGCCGAACACGGGCTGAAGATCAGCCGGAAGTGGTTTGATGTCACCGGCAAGGAGCGGACGCTCGGCTCGTTCAAGCGCGGGGAACAGGTGATTGTCGAGATCAGTCTCGATGCGCTCGGCAAAGCGTATGACGATATCGTCATCCAGGACCTGCTGCCGGCGGGTCTTGAGATCGAAAAGGTGAATCTCGCCAAGGCGGAGACGATTCCGTGGATCGAGGAGGATTCCGCCAAGTGGGTCCGTCACGCCGAGGCGCGGGATGACCGGCTGCTGGTGTTCGGCGCCACCGAGAAATCGAAAGAGCCCGCCCTGTTCGTCTACTACTACGCGGCACGGGTCGTCTCCGCCGGAACCTTCACGATTCCCGCCATCTCCGCCGAACGGATGTACAATCCCGAGGTTTATGGCCGGACGGTGGCGAGCAAGGCCGTGATCGCGGAATAGGCGGCTTGATTCTTCGCGGCGTTTGGTCTACGCTATAACCTTCTTTTAAGGAATGAAGGCGATGGATACGATTTATTTTGACAACAACGCGACAACGCGGGTTGCCCCGGAAGTCCGGGATGCGATGATGCCGTTTTTTGATGAACTTTACGGCAATCCCTCCAGCATGCATGCGTTCGGCGGGCAGGTGGCGAAGTACGTCAAGCGGGCGCGGGAGGAGATCGCGGCGTTCATCCATGCGGATCCATCGGAGATCATCTTCACCAGCTGCGCGACCGAGAGCGACAACATGGCCATCCACGGGTGCGCGGAGGTGCTGGGGCCCCAGGCGCGGATCATCACCACCCGGGTGGAGCACCCCGCCGTCCTGGGACCGTGCCGCCGCCTCAAGGATATGGGTTGCCGGGAGATCGAACTGCCGGTGGACGGCGGCGGGAATCTGGATATGGACGCCTTCCGGGAGGCGCTGAAGGGGGACGGTCCCAAACTGGTGAGCATCATGTGGGCGAACAACGAGACCGGCGTCGTCTTCCCGATCGCGGAGATCGCGGCGCTGGCGAAAGAGGCGGGCGCGGTGGTCCATACCGATGCCGTCCAGGTGGCGGGGAAGATCCCCGTGGACGTGAGCAAGGTTCCGGTGGACATGCTCTCGATGTCCGGCCACAAATTCCACGCTCCGAAGGGAATCGGGATCTTCTACCTGCGGCGCGGGACGCGCCTGAAGACCTTCATGCTCGGCGGGCATCAGGAGAGCGGCCGCCGGGGCGGGACGGAGAATGTGCCCTATATCGTCGGGCTGGCCAAGGCGTGCGAATTGGCGACGGCGAATATGGCGCGCGAGGCGACCCAGGTGCGGGCGCTGCGCGACAAGTTGGAACAGGGGCTGCTGGCGACCTGCCCGGACGCGCGCGTGAACGGCGATCCCGCCCATCGGCTGCCCAACACCAGCAACATGAGCTTTGAGTACATCGAGGGCGAGGCGATCATCTACCACATGAGCGATCTGGGGATCTGCGCCTCGACCGGTTCGGCCTGCGCGGCGGGCTCGCTGGAGCCGTCGCATGTGATCCGCGCGATGGGGGTGCCCTTCACGGCGGTCCATGGGTCGATCCGTTTCTCCCTCAGCCGGTACAACACCGAGGCGGAGGTCGATTATGTGCTGGAGCACATGCCCAAGGTGGTCAAGAAACTGCGGGCGCTCTCACCCTTCAGCCGCGGCGACACCCTTCCGGTCAACCTTTGACGGGGGATTAGGTGACCCTTATCCCTCAACCCTCAACGCTCAACCCTCAACCCCCTATGGATACGATGGACGCCAGTTTATCCGCCTGCCGGCTCTGCCCGCACGCCTGCGGGGTGAACCGTCTTGACGGACAGACCGGTTTCTGCAGGGCGGGGGTCAAGCCGCGGGTTTTCCGGTACGGGCCCCATTTCGGCGAGGAACCGCCGCTGACCGGCACGCGGGGTTCCGGGACGGTCTTCTTCTCCCGCTGTACCCTGCGGTGCATCTATTGCCAGAACCACCCCTGGAGCCAAGGCGGGGAGGGACGCGACCTGGAGATTCCCGAATTGACGGCGATCTTCAGGGAAGTGGCCGAACAGGGGTGCCACAACTGGAATCTCGTCTCGCCGACCCCCTGGCTGCCCCAAATTAAAGAAGCCGTCTTTCCGTTACTTCGTACTGGCATTCGACTCCCGTTTGTGTATAATACATCGGGTTTTGAACTACCGGAGACTCTTGATCGGTTTTCGGGGTTGGTGGATATCGCGCTGTGCGACCTCCGGTACGCCTCGGATGCGAGCGCGGCGGAAGGTTCCGGGGTCAAGCGGTATGTCGAGACCGCCCGGCGCGCCTTCCAGTGGTTCTGGGATCATTTGGGGCCGTTGGAGGTGGATCGGGACGGGATCGCGCGGCGCGGCGTGATCTGCCGGCTGCTCGCCCTGCCGGGGCGGGTTGCGGAGGCGATCGCCAACCTGGAGTGGCTGGCGGAAACGGTGGGAAACGGCGTGCACATCAGCGTGATGGCGCAGTACACGCCGGTGTATCAGGCTTTGCGGCGTGAGGGATGGGACCGGAGGCTCTTCGAAGAGGAGTACGGTCTGCTGACCGACGCGGTGGATGAACTGGGCTTCGATAACGGTTGGGTCCAGGCGTTCGAGCGGGAGGCGTCCGACAGCCTGCTGGGACAGAACATGTCCGCGGGCGAGGGCGCGGTAGGCGCGGGACCGGAAGGTTCCGCGGACAACGAGACCTTGTAAGTGTGAGGTAAAGATACGCATGCGGAGCGTGCGTGTGAGAAAGGTAGACGATGAGCGGTCATAGTAAATGGGCAACCATCAAGCATAAGAAGGGCGCGGCGGACGCCAAGCGCGGCAAGATCTTTTCAAAGATCGCGAAGGAAATCACGATTGTCGTGAAGCAGGGCGGAGGCGATCCCGGCAACAACCCCACGCTTCGCACGCTGATCGCCAAGGCGAAGTCCGTGAATATGCCGAACGACAACATCGACCGCGCCATCAAGAAGGGCACGGGCGAACTCGCGGCCGATATTCTTGAGGAGATCACCTACGAGGGATATGGCCAGGGCGGCGTCGGTTTGGTCGTGAAGGTGTTGACGGACAACAAGAACCGCGCGGCGGCCGAGGTGCGCAACATCTTCAAGAAGAACAACTCCGATTTCGCGACGCTGGGTTCCGTCTCCCGTAACTTCGAGCGGAAAGGCACCATCCTCGTTCCCGCCGCCGACGGCGTGACGGAGGATTCGCTGATGGAGATCGTGCTGAACGCCGGCGCCGACGATCTGGAGTCCGAAGAGGGCATGTTCACCGTGACTTGCGCCCCGAACGCGTATGCCGAGGTGTGCACCGCGCTGGAAGCGGCCAATATCGCGATCGATCAGGAAAACTCCCAGGTCGGTCTGGTCCCGCTGACCACCGTTCCCGTGAGCGATGTCGCGGTCGCCAAGTCGATCAACCGCTTCGTCTCGATGCTGGAGGATCACGAGGATGTCCAGGACGTCTATCACAACATGGACGTTGATGACTCTATCGCGGATCAGCTCGAAGACGAATAAGATCCGAAACGGTGATTGACGGAAGGCCCACCGGCATTGCCGATGGGCCTTTTGAGCGTTGAGGGTTGAGCGTTGAGCGAACTCGCTAGTGGTCAATGTTCAGTGGTCAGTGTTCAATGCTTAATGTACCGAACCACCGAACCACCGAACCACCCAACCATCTAACCACCTTTTCGGACCTTCGGCTTTTTTCTGGAGTGACTGTATGCTGGATATCTTGATCGGCCATCTGGAGCAGATGGCGGCGTTGGCGCCGACCTGGGGATTCGCCCTGATTTTCCTCTTCATGACGGTGGAGAGTTCCTTTATTCCCTTCCCAAGCGAGATCGTCATGATTCCCGCAGGGTTTCTCGCCTACCGCCACGAACTGACGACGGGCCATCCGGTTTTGGATCTGGTGCTGGCGTGCCTGTGCGGCCTCGCGGGATCCCTCGCCGGCGCGTATGTGAATTACGCTCTTTCCGCGTGGCTGGGGGAACCCTTCCTTCGGAAATTCGGCAAATACTTCTTCCTGAAGCCGGAGGCGCTGGACCGGGCGGAGGAGGTCTTCAACCGCTATGGCGATATGACAACCTTCGTCTGCCGCCTGATTCCCGTGATCCGCCAGCTGATCTCGATTCCGGCGGGACTCTCCCGGATGCCCCTCGGCCGCTTTACCTTCTTCACCGGCCTGGGCGCCGGGATCTGGACCGTCATTCTGGGGATGATCGGTTGGATGTTCGCGCACGGCGCGGGATCCATCACCTATCGGGAACTGGTTTATAAGGGCAAGACGATGGCGAACGCCAACCTGCCGTGGCTCATCATCGGGGGTGTCGTCTTCGCCCTCCTCTACATGCTGGTCCATAAGTGGGTGATGAAGAGCGGGAAACCGGCGGACCCGCCCGCGGCCTGACCGTCACGTTCCGCTTTCAGATCCGGAAAACGCGGCGCAGATTCTCGGCCGTAAGCAGCGTATCGGGGGAACCGTCATGCAGGGCGGTTCCCTCGAAAAGCCAGACGCGGGAACATTGACGGGCCCAGTCGAGGTCGTGAAGGACCATCAGAACGCTCTTCTCCCGGAGCGTGGCGATAAGGTCGATCATCACCTGCCGGAATTTGAGGTCGAGGTGGACGGTCGGCTCGTCCAGCAGAAGCAGGTCGGCGCCGGTCGCCAGCGCGAGGGCGATGGCGAGCCGCTGCCGCTCGCCGCCGCTGAGTTCCGACATGCGGGCACCCGCGAGGGAGTCGGTTCCGGTCTTCGCCATCGCGTCCGCCACCTTCGCGCGGTCCGCCGCGGTCGGGGGGAACCAGCGCGGCATCGTCGCCGTGCGTCCCAGCAGAACAAACTCCTCCGCCATGAGCGGCAAGGGCGGGGCCGGATCCTGCGGCACCCACGCTACCTGCTTCGGGCGGGCTTTTGGCGTGACGGCCATGCCGCCCACGCGCACGCATCCGCCGATCTCCACCCGATCGTCAATTCCCGCGATGACCCGCAGCAGGGTCGATTTCCCGCACCCGTTCGCTCCCATCACGGCGACGTGCTCGCCCGGCGCGAGATGGGCCGAAAAGGATTCCAAGAGGAGGTGCCGCCCATACCGCAGCGAAAGGTTCTCAAGGCTCAGCATGGCATCCTCCTGTTTGGCCGCAGCAGCAGGAAGAGGAAGAAGGGACCGCCGGTCAGGGCGGTGATGACGCCGACTGGAACCGAACCGGTCGGCATCCAACGGGTGGCGATCAGGTCGCAGAGCCAGACGAAGAGCGCTCCGCCCACGAAAGAGACCGGCAACAGGCGGCGGTGGTTGGCGCCCACGAGGCGGCGCACGAGATGCGGGATCATCAGTCCCACGAAACCGATGACCCCCGCCAGCGAGACCGCCGCCGCGGTGGCCAGCGTCGCGGCGATCAGCAGGAGCGGGATTTCACGGCGCGTGTCCACACCGAGCGTCGAGGCCATCGCTTCGCCCAGCAGCAGGGCGTTCAGCCGGTTGGCCTGCGCGAAAAGGTAACCCGCCGCGAGGGCGATGATGCCGGCGCAACATCCGATCAGCGGCCAGGAAGCGCCCTGCAGGTTGCCCAGCATCCACCAGGTGATGCTGTGGAGTTCGCCGGGCGTCGCGAAGGTGATGATCAGCA
>DBXN01000073.1:15981-23205 GCA_002309585.1 Verrucomicrobia bacterium UBA1211 | reverse complement strand
GCGAATGCCGCCGCGAAGGCGAAAAGGGGAATGCCGAAGGAGCAGACCGCCCCCAATCCCAGGGCGATCCAGACCGCCGCGCCCAGCGAGGCGCCGCCGCTGACCCCCAGGATGTACGGATCGGCCAGCGGGTTACGGAGGAGCGTCTGGAGGACGCATCCCGCCAGCGCCAGCGCCGCGCCGACCAGAAGGGCCGTTAGCGTCCGCGCCCACTTCAGTTCCCGCAGGATCGCATCCAGCGGTTTGGCGGCGGCCGGGCGGTGCCGTGCCGCGTCGTCATCCAGAATGTTCCGTAACTCCTGCAGTCCGTTCAGAATCCGGGGTCCGGGCCGGATCAGCGTGTCGAGATGGGGAACCGCGTAGACCCGTCCCGACCGGACCGCCCGCAGGGCTTCCCACCCGATCTTTCCGGAAAAGAGCGCGGACGGGTCGGCGCCGTCGGTTTTGAACAGGCAGAGGATCAGGTCGGGATCCAGACGGGCGATCTCGGCCAGATCGGCGATGAAATAGTCGGCTTTTTGGGGGTAGAGGTCGCCGAGATTCTGAACGCCGCATCCCATCAGCAGATCGCTGATCAGGGTTTCGCGCCCGGCGGTGAAGGGTTGCTGCGGATCAAGAAGGGCCAAAACCCGCCGCGCCGTTTTCCCCGTGGTTTGGGCCCGTCCGGAACGGAAGGCGCGCAACCCTTTCCGGATGTGGTCGGCAAGGGTGCGGGCTTGGTCCGCTTTGCCGGTCCAGTGGCCGAGGGTTTCCAGCGCGTCGGGGATCTCGCCGAGACGGGAACAGGGGATTTCAACCACCGTGACGCCGGCTTCGGTGAGGAGCGGGCGCAGGGCGGGATCGACCAGAAAAGTGGCGAAAAGATGGGTCGGGTGAAGCGCGAGCACCGATTGGGCGTCAGGGGCCGCGAAGGGGCCGATGGTCGGGAGGGCGAGGACCGCCTCGGGCGTGTCGCAAGCGGTCGAGCGTCCGACCAGATGGTCCTCCGCGCCGAGGGCGTAGATCATCTCGGTCAGGTTCGGCGCCGCCGAGGCGTACCGGGGTTCCGGTTGGGCGGTGCCCAGAAGCGGGGCGAGGCAGAGAATGAGGAGAACCCTGTTCATCGGCTTACGGCTGGAGACGGTTGAAGATGGCGCGGGCGTCGGCGATATCCTTTTGGATTTGCGCCGCGAGAGCGTCGGAGGTCGCGAATGTCCGCTCGTCACGCAACCGGGCGAGGAAGGAGACGGTGAGGGGCTTGTCATACAGGTCGCCCGTGAAATCGAGCAGGTGCGTCTCCAGAACGGGACGGGCGGCGCCGTCCTCAAAGGTCGGATGGGTTCCCCAATCGGCGACGCCGCAGAAGACGCCCGCCTCGCAGACAGCGCGGACCGCATAAACGCCGATGGGGGGCATTACGCTTGAGGCGTGCGGAATGAGGTTGGCCGTGGCGGTGTCCAGCCGGTCGCGGCCGATGCCCCGCCCGTGGCAGACCCATTCCCGGATGAAGAAGGGGCGGCCGAGCATCGCGGCGGCGTCCGCCAGCCGGCCTTCGCTCACCGCCGTCCGGATCCGGGTGCTGGAGATCTCTACCCCCTGGTAGAAGGCGTAGGGGACGATCTCAACCCGGAAGCCGTAAATCTCTCCCAATTGCGCCAGAACGTGCGGCGTTCCCGCCGCCCGACGGCCGAACCGCCAGTTGTCGCCGCACCGGATTTCGCTGACCGGAACCCCCGAGGCGAGATGGCCCGTTCCGCCGCCCGGGGCGCCGTGCGGCGCGCCGCAGAGGCTCTTGACGAAACTCTCCGGTTCCTGGACGGCCAGTTGGCGGGTGAAGGGCAGCAGCAGCACACCGTCAATCCCCATCTCCTCAAAGAGCCCCAGCCGATCCTCCAGCGAGGTGAGCAGGGCGGGGGATTTGGAGGGGGCCAAAACCGAGAGCGGGTGGCGGTCGAAGGTCAGTACCCACGCCTCGCCGCCCGTCTCGCGCGCCCGCTGGAGGGTCGCCGCGAGAACCATCTGGTGGCCCTTGTGGACACCGTCGAAGAAACCCGCGCCCAAAAAAATCGGGTTGCGGCTTTTCCGGAACTGGGAGGGATGTGTGCAGATCTTCATGCGGTTACCGGCGGAGACTCTCAAGTGCCCGGTGGCAGGGGATGACCTGTGCCGCCAGCTGGTCCGGCGTCATCGCGAGCAGCGCATCGAACGGGGTCGCGTCCTCCACCCGGAAGGCGCCTGAACGGGTCCGGCGGAGGGCGTCGAGCGACGCCCCGCAGCCGAGCGCCTGGCCGGCGTCATGCGCCAGCGTCCGGACGTAGGTGCCTTTGGTGCAGAGCACGTCGAATGTGACCAGCGGCGGCGCCCATTCGGTGATCCCGATTTTGTAGATGTGGACGAAACGCGGCTTACGCTCCACCTCCTGACCCTTCCGCGCCAGTTTGTAGAGCGGTACGCCGTTCACCTTGATGGCGGAGACCATCGGCGGCGTCTGGAAGATATCGCCCCGGAGCGCGTTCAGCGCCGCTTCGACCTGTTCGCGGGTGATGGCGTCGAAGGGCTTCTCCTCCAGCACCTCGCCGTCGCAATCCTGCGAGGAGGTGGTCCGTCCCAGCCGCATCACGCCGGTATAGGCTTTGTCGCCGCCCATCAGTTCATCGGAAAGTTTGGTGCCTTTCCCCAGCAGGATGATCAGCAGTCCCGTCGCATTCGGATCAAGCGTTCCGCCGTGCCCGACCTTCTCGATTCGGAAGGTCCGGCGGATTTTGTTCACGATGTCGTGCGAGGTCGGTCCCGAAGGTTTGTCCACCAGCAGGAGGCCGTCAAAAAGGTCGGAAGCGGTCATGGCTTCTGAATCTCCTCATCCGTCAGGTAACAGGCGGGATCGACGCCCCACAGGTCGCCGGTCGCCGCTTCGGCGCGGGCGCGGAAGTTGCCCCCGCACACATCCAAAAACCGGCAGGCCGCACACCGGCCGTGCATCCGGTTTTTCTTGTCGCGCAGGTTCGCCAGGAAGGAGCCCGGCTCGGGGTTCCCCCAAATCTGGCTGAAGGGTTTCTCCAAAACATTTCCCAGGGGTTTGTCGCGCCAGAACTGGTCGGGATAGACCGTCCCGTCCCAGCTGATGCAGCCGATGCCCAGCCCGGTGCTGTTTCCGCCGTTCATCTTCAGGAGCCGCATCACATCCTCCGCGCGGGGATTGCCCTCCCGGAGCATCCGCAGGTAGAGGTAGGGGCCGTCGCAGTGGTTGTCGACGGTCAGGACCTCGACCTTGAATCCGCGCGCATGAAGCCGTTGCGTCCGGTCGATGATCACGTCCAGCGTCCGGCGGCGCAGATCCGGCGGCAGATCATGGCTGGCGATCGCCGCCCCGCGTCCCGAATAAACGAGATGGTAGAGGCAGATGCGCGGGATGCGCTCCTGTTCCATCACATCGAAAATGGCGGGAATCTCCCCCACGTTGTCGCGGGTCATCGTCACCCGCAATCCCACCTTCACGCCCTGTTCGCGGCAGGCCCGGATGCCGGCCAGCGCCCGGTCGAAGGCCCCCTCGCACTGGCGGAAACGGTCGTGGATCTCCCGCATGCCGTCCAGGCTGATCCCGACATACGAGACGCCGATCGCCTTGATGCGCGCGGCCAATGCGTCATCGATCAGGGTTCCGTTGGTCGAGAAGACCACCCGGAGCCCCTTGTCGGCGGCCCGTCGCGCGAGGTCCAATACGTCCGGACGGGTGAAGGGCTCGCCTCCCGAAAACAGCACCACGGGGCATCCGAACGCCGCCAGGTCGTCAATCACGCCATAGGCCTGGTCGGTCGTCAATTCACTTTGCGGCGCCTGTGTCGCCGCGTAGCAGTGCGTGCAGCGCAGATTGCAGCGCGGGGTACAGTTCCAGACCACGACCGGCTTTTTGTCCGCCGAAAACTGAAGCAGGTGGCTGGGCAGTTTGGACGAATGGCGTCCATACCGCAACGGATCCGACGCCTCCACCTGGCCCAGATACAACTTTGAAATCCCAATCATCCTCACATTCCCTTTAAAGCCCCATACTTTACCACACCGGCGGCATAAAGGCGAATGGAAAGCGAGTGAACCGAAAACGCATTTACTGCACGATCACGACGGTGCCGCCGTGGTTGACCAGCAGCAAGCCGTCCGTCTCGCGCAGGAATTCGAAGCCGCGTTTGCGTAACCCCTCATCGGTCTTGAAGACCACGTTCGCCGCCGGCGCGGTCTCTTCGGTCCAGGTCAGCACATAGGTGCCGTTCTTGGACAATTCGCTGATGTCGGGGCGGTCTCCCAGGAACACCGTCACGGTCGCCTGATCGGCAAAGGTGACGGAACAGATGTTGTCCCGGTTCCCGAAGAGGTTTGACCAGGTGCCCGTCTTCGTCGAGAGATCGATGGTGGAGCCGTCGAGCATCTGCACGTCGAAACCGAACGGCGAGAGCGGCGTGAAGGTGCCGTAGACGCGGTAGATGCCGTTGCCGCGGACATCGGGGTTCTCCGAACGCAACGTGAGGTTGCTGACCGTCGAGATGCCGTAGTGGCGCAGGATGGTGGAGAAATCGTAACTGCCGCCCTCCGTGCCGTCGGTGATGATGTCGTGCCACCACCCTTCGCCCTGGGTCTTCACGGTGCCGTTCTTGAGGATCAGCTTTCGGTTGCCGTCTTTGGCTTCGTAATCGCCGAACCAGAAGTCGGGGTCGCCGCCTTGGAAGGTGACGGTGAGCGTGTACCCGTTCAGGTCCCATACGGCACCGCCCTCCACGATCCGGTCTTGGGACATGGCGGTTTGGGTGTCGAACAGGATCTCCGAATCGGCCGTGAGCGTGATGTCCCGTACGAGCGAGTTCATGTCGCTGGTGACCGCCGGATTGCGGGTGTTCATGTGCGTTCCGCCCGCCAGGATCACGGGGTAGGAGTAGCAGAACCGGCTCCAGGTGTCGAGGGCCGCGCCGGCGGCGACCTCGATGGGTGAGCCGAGGGCGCCGAAGGGGGCGAAGACGCAGGTGATGCCCAATTTGACACAGCCTTCCGTCACGCGCGTTCCGCCGGTGTAGGTCTGCCCGGCGTTCATCGCCGTGTACGCGCCCGGTCCATCCTTGACGAGACGGAGGTTGCCGCCGAACGCGAAGGTCCGGTTCACGAACTCGGCCTCTTCGGCGACTTCCAGATGGAGTTCACCCGGATGCGTTTCGTCGGCCGAGGTGTCGGTTACCGAGAAGGTTGCGGTGCTGGAGCCGTTCATGCCGGTGAGGATCAGGCTGTGCCCCTGGAGGTTGACGGCCGAACCGTCGGTCAGTTTGGCGAAATCAAGTCCGCGCCAATCGGCATTCCCCTTGAGAATCGCGTTGTCGATGGTGATCGACTTGCATGAGGGCATCGCGTCGGCGGGGACCGTGAAGGAGGTGACGCCGGTGATGATGATGGCGGTTTCCCTCATGGGAAGGGCGTTGGGCATGATCTGGTTGAACGCATCGACACACAGCCAGTTCGCCGGATCATCCAGGTTCGTCGGGTCGGTACCCTGTCCGGTCCAGGTCGCGGTCACGGGCGAGGCGTTGCCGGCGGTGAAGGTTTCGCTTCGGGCTCTCACCCATCCCAAACGGGAGGCGTCGAGTACGGGACCGGCCATCAGGAATTCCCCGCCGCTGGGGAAGAACTGGCCGGTTACGGCATCGAACATGCCGGCGATGCCGTCCTCATCCTTGACCGGCTGGAAGTCGCGGACGGTGTGGCGCGGGGTGGCGAGCGTGAAGGTCTCAAACCATCCCTTCATCGTCTGGTCATAGGGCGCGCCCTTCTTCAGGTTGCGGAAGAGGTTGATGGTCCAGCCGCCTTCGATGAAGGCCGATGTGGTAAGCCCCGTGTCGTGCCGGTTTCCGTCCATGATGAACCGGTCCGGCGAAAACGAGACATGGATCAAGGTGAAGAGCGGGAATTCGAACGGTGTGTCATTGCTGCCCGAAACCTCAAGGTGCCACCATCCTTTGGCCTCCCGGGTCTCCCAGAACCGCGCGGCGCCGAAGTTCGCCTTCTTGTTGTCGCCGCCGAATGCGCCGAACAGCCAATCCCATGTGCCGTTCTGTTCCGTGAGCTGGACATTGAACGTGGCGGTCATGTCGCGCCGCGGGGCGATGCGGGTGTCGATGAAGGAGTTTCCTGCGGATTGCACATACTGGACCTCCTGCGTATAGGGCAGGTCGGTGGTCTGAAGGAGGAAGAAGCGGAAGGGGGTCTGGCCGTCCTTGAGCGCTTCCGGAAGGGTATAGACGTAGGAGTCGGTCTCGGGGGTGATCTCGGCGAGGGATTCGAACGTCTCCCACGCGTATTTGTCGTCCGCGCCGTCCTCCTCGCCATAGGCGACGAAGAGCTGGAGGTTCCGGGTGCGGCGGCCGCCGAACGCCAGGGTGATCGCGTCACTGGAGGAGGAGGCGATCGTCATGGTCGGTGCGTCATGGGTCTCCATTGTCAGCAGTTCGCCCAATTCCATGCCGGCGCGGCCGTACTCGTAGATGCGCCGGATCTCTTCGTGCGAAAGGCTGCGCGTCCAAAGGGCGAAATCGTCCACGTCTCCCATGAAGAGGTAATCGTACTTGCCCGTTCCGTCCTGGCCGATGCAGAACGGGAATCCGTTTTTGAAGACGAAGTCGTCAAATGTGCCGGAGGCCCAGTTGAGCGTTCCGTCGTTGCGGCCCTGATAGGTTGTGAACACGCCTTCATCGGAACGGGTGACGGCGTAGAAGGTCCACAGGGTCGGGTTTTCGTATGTTCCCTCGTAGTCGAAGGTGCCGATGAGCAGCCGCGATGAGCCCGATCCCGCGTTCATCACGACGCCGCGGGTCGACGCGGCTTCCGCGCGCGCGGCGCAGAGGAGCATTCCCGGATTTCTGCCGCTCGCCCAGTTCTCGTTTCCGAAGAGCACGGGGTCGTCGCCGGGCTGGTCGACCATCTTGACCCAGATGATGGCGGTGAAGCTCTTGTCGCCGCCCTCGTAGGTCAGGTTTTCGGTGCCGGGCAACCTCAGATAGCCACCATTGGCGAGCGTGAGGGCGTTCCCCACAAACCCGTCGCCGATGAGGGTGGCCGAACCGTTGGCCTCGGCCGTGACGGAAGAACCCGTCACCGCGTTCTCGGTCTCCGAATCGGTAAAGGGAAGATAGACGGCGAGGCCGTCGGAGAGGGGACGCGCGGTATCGGTGACCGCCGTGTTGTCGATCCGCTGGGCGTCCAGACCGATGGCGG
>DBXN01000073.1:0-15949 GCA_002309585.1 Verrucomicrobia bacterium UBA1211 | reverse complement strand
GGGCTGCCGGGGATGCGGCCGGGCGTGACGGCGCGCCCCGAAATGACGATCGGCACGGTGTGCGCCTGCCGGCCGCTGGTTTGGCCGTGCTCCTTCGCGTAGCCGCCGTGGTCCGCCGTCACCAGAATGAGCCAGTCCTCTTCGGCGAAGGTCGGACGGTTTGCGATGGCGTTCAGGCAGTTGCCGAGGTAGGCGTCCGCCGTGGCGAGCGCGGAACGGTAGGCGGAGGAGTAGGGGTAGAAACCGCCGTTGTGCCCGCTGGAATCCGCGCAGTCGATGAAGTAGAGGGTCGCGTCGGGCGCATCCGTCGCTGCGAGGCGCTCCATGAGGCTCGATGCGTTCTCGGCGTCGGTCTGTCCGAGGAACGTCACGCCCTCGGCGGGACCGAGTGCCGCGTCCTCGCTCCATGCGTAGACGAACAGCGCCGTCGCGCCGCTTTTCGCGTCTACCACGCGCTTCAGCCAGGTGGGATACTGTGCGAAGTTGCCGTGGGAGATTTCGTCATTTGCGGTGACGCCGTGTTTGGCGGCCAGCACGCCCGTCGCGATCGAGGCGTGGTTCGGGGCACTGTTCGGCGCGGCCGCGGGTTCGGCTTGTCCGGTCACGGACCAGGCGGCGGCGTATCCCTCCTGCCAGGCCCCGGCGCGGAGGGCCGCGAGATTCGGCATATCCGCCGACTCGATCGCGTCGGCGCGCATCCCGTCAATCATCACCATCAGCGCCATCGGGCGGCGACCCCCTTCGGCATTCGCAAAACCCAGCGTCAACGCACAGAGACCCAAGCACAATCCTTTACCGTTCATCACGCATTCCTTTCGGCGACGACTCCCGTTTTCCTGCCGGAGAAGATATTACCATCGTTTCGTTTCATATCGTACATCTTGGGAAAGAGAGGGGCAAGCCGAAATGAACCGTTGAGCGGGAGGCAGGGTGTCCTTTCGTCATGCCATCATGAAGGGAACCCCATCCGCATTCCGGCATTTACGCGGACGGGCAATCCCTCATCGGCTTTTTGACTTTCGGCCGTCTATCCGCTAATATGAAGCCGTTCAATTGAGGGGTGAAGGAAGGACGGGTATGTTTTCGGGAGCCATTGACGGGTATGTGCTGGGATCGTTCGTCGTTTATCTGGCGGCGATGCTGCTCATCGGCTTTCTCTTTTCGGGGAAGGTGTCCACACTTGGGGACTACTATCTGGGCGGCAGGAAGATGAACAAATGGGTGGTCGCCCTCTCGGCGCAGGCTTCCGATATGAGCGGGTGGCTCCTGATGGGGCTTCCGGGCGCGGTCTTCGCGGCGGGTTTCTGCGAGGCGTGGATCGGCCTCGGCCTCGGGATCGGAACCTATCTGAACTGGAAGATCGTGGCGCATCGGCTGCGGGTCTATTCCCATATCTGCGGGGACTCCATCACGATCCCGGATTTCATCGCCAACCGGTTCCGTGACCGGACCGGCGTGGCGCGGACCGTCGCGGCGCTGATCATTTTGATCTTTTTCACCTTCTATACGGCGTCGGGATTCGTCTCCTGCGCGAAACTCTTCTCCTCGACGTTCAATATGGATGCCCGGTGGGCGCTCTGGATCGGCGCCGCGGTGGTGGTTTCGTATACGCTGCTCGGCGGTTACATGGCGGTTTGCTGGACCGACTTCATCCAGGGCGCGCTGATGTTCGCCGCGATCGTGCTGGTGCCGGCGATCGTCATCGGTAACGCCGGGGGATTCGCCGAGGCGGTCGATCAGCTGAACGGGATCTCCCCTTACCTCCAGAACCTCTTCACCGATGCCCGGACGGGACGGGCGTGCGGGTTCATCGGCCTGATGTCCAGTGTCGCGTGGGGACTCGGCTACTTCGGGATGCCGCATATCCTGGTCCGGTTCATGTCGATCGACAATCCGGCGGAGGTGAAGGGATCGCGCCGCATCGCGATGACGTGGGTGTTCATCTCGCTGGGTGCGGCGGTGATGATCGGGTTGGTCGGCCATCTCTTCCTGAAGCAGAGGGGGATGACGCTGGCGCAATTCGGGGACGACCCCGAAAAGATCTTCATCATCATGGTGAACGGTCTCTTCAACACCGGCGTGTGCGCCCGGATCCTCGCGGGCATCCTGCTCTCGGCGATCTTGGCCGCGATCATGAGCACGGCCGATTCCCAGCTGTTGGTCTCTGCCTCGGCGTTTTCCAACGACCTGTACAAGGTTTTGTTCCGGAAGCGGGCCTCCGACCGCGAACGGGTCCGGGTCAGCCGGCTGGCGGTCGCGGCGGTCGCGCTCGCCGCTGCGCTGATGGCATCGAACGACAAGGGCGATTTCTTCAAGGTCGTGATGAAGATGGTCTCCTTCGCGTGGGGCGGGTTCGGCGCCGCCTTCGGTCCGCTGATCCTCCTCTCGCTCTTCTGGAAGCGGGTGAATCTCGCGGGCGCGGTGGCCGGGATGGTAACCGGCGCGGCCACCTGTTTTGTCTGGAAGTTCATTCTGGCGGAACGGTTCGCCGCCGCCCATCCGATTTTCGGTCTGTACGAGCTGGCGCCGGGATTTCTGTTCGCCATGCTCGTGACGGTGATCGTCTCGCTCGTCACACCCGCGCCCTCCCGTGAGATTCTGGATGAATTCGAGGCGGCGGACCGGACGGTTTAACGGTTGAGGGTTGAGCGTTAGAAGGTTAAGTGGGGAACGGATGAGAGGGAAGAGTGTTCACAAATGGCAATTGGCACAAATGTTCACAAATGGCAAATCTCAATTTGTAAAACCTGCCGTTGTCGATGTGGCAAGGCCGCGTCGGCCTTGCTGCAAGGGCGAGGGCGCCCTTGCCACATCACATTTTGCAGATGAAAGGAGTTACGATGAACGAAGGGTTGTTTTCGTTGGAAGGGCGTGTGGCGCTGGTGACCGGCGCGAAACGGGGGATCGGGAAAGGCATCGCCGAGGGGCTGGCCGCGGCGGGCGCCGACATCATCGGCGTTTCGGCCACGCTGGAGACGGACGGATCGGCGGAGGTCGAGCGTAGCGTCCGCGCGCTCGGCCGGTCGTTCACCCCCTACGCCTGTGACTTCGCGGACCGCGCGGCGGTGTACGCGCTGATTGAAAAGGTCCAGGCTAACCATCCGGTCATCGATATCCTCGTGAACAACGCGGGGACGATTCTCCGGAAACCCGCCGCGGAGCATCCCGACGCCTGGTGGGATCAGGTGATGAATGTGAATCTCAACAGCGCCTTCATCCTCTCCCGGGAATTCGGTAAGGCGATGGTGGCGCGCGGTTACGGTAAGATCATCTTCACGGCGTCGCTGCTTACCTTCCAGGGCGGGATCACGGTGCCGGGGTATGCGGCGTCCAAGGGCGGGATCGGGCAGCTGACCAAGGCGCTCGCCAACGAGTGGGCGCCGCGCGGCGTGAATGTGAACGCGATCGCGCCGGGCTACATCGCGACGGACAACACCGCCGCGCTTCGCGCCGACGAGACGCGGAGCCGCCAGATTCTGGAGCGCATCCCCGCCGGGCGGTGGGGCACGCCCGGAGACCTTGCCGGCGCGGCCGTTTTTCTGGCCTCCCGCGCCTCGGATTACGTCAACGGCATCATTCTGCCGGTTGACGGCGGCTGGCTCGCGCGATAACCGTCCGCCCCGCGTTTCATTGAGCGTCGGGCGCAATTCACCGTCGAAGTTATGGTTGAAAACAACTCTTTTAAACAACTTTTCTTGTCCGCGTGGGCTAACTCGCCCGCGCACACCTGTCGTTCTTGGCAAATGGGAATAACGCGGGCGAGTTAGCCCGCGTTACTCGTCAAGTTGTTATTACCAGTTGTTTGGGTTGTTTTCCAATCCCCAATCGGCATGGGTGAAGACTCGGATGCGTCCTTGAGCGTCTGTTTCGGCGTTTTCCTCTTGCATACCGACCGGAAGGTATGTATATTATGCACTCATTTTAAGGGAGACTATGGCCAGAAAAACCAAAGCGGAGACGGAAAAAACGCGGGCGCGCATCTTGGATGCGGCGCGCGATCTTTTCATCTCGAACGGGTACGAGCGGACCACGTTTGAGGATATCGCCAAGCGGATCAACCTCTCCAAGGGGGCGGTGTTCTGGCATTTCAAGAGCAAGTCGGATCTGCTCCTGACGATGATCCGGGAGGCTGCGGACCAATACGATACCGAGTTGGGGCAGTCGCAGCGCTACGTCGGTTCGCCCGACGCGCTGATCGAGTATTGCGTCGCGCGGGCGCGGCATGTGACGAGCCGGTTGCGCTACCGGAAATTCTTCGTGATGGTGAACCGCCTCAATTGGGCGTCGCCCCAGATGACGATCGTGAAGAACCGGCTCACGCAGGTGGAGAACGGCATGCATTCGGTGATCGCCCGGAACCTCCAGGACTTCAAGGCGCGTGGCCTGGTCCGGCCGGATGTGAATCTGGATGAGGTGACGATTCTCCTTTCGACGATGTGGTTGGGACTCCTCCGCGCCAGACTCTGCGGGGGGGCGGTGTTTGATTGCACCGAGACCTTGCGTCTCGGGTTTCATTTGGTTCTGAAAGGAATTCTTGCGGAACCGCAGGAAAAGAACGAGGAATAATAAGATGAAAGAAGAAAAAGAGGGTCAGGCCGTTCAGAAAGAAAATGCCTTCGCGGTGTTTTTCGGCTGGCTGGTGACGGCGGTGTGCTTTGTGTTGATCGGTTGGTTCGCGCATAAGTGGATGCCGGAGCGGAAGGAGCAGCAGAAGGGACCGCCGCCGCAGAAGGGGGTATTGGTGACGGTGGAAGAGGCCAAGTTGCTGCCGTTCAACCCGATTGAGGATTTCGTGGCGCATGTGGAGTCGATCAAGGAGGTCGATATCCTCCCGCAGATCGACGGCTATATCACCGAGGTGCTGTTTGGCGAAGGTTCGACGGTGAAGGAGGGGGACGTGCTCTTCCGGATCGATCCCGAGCGTTATTCCGCCACGTTGGCCTTGCGCAAGTCGGAACTGGCCAAGGCGGAGGCCTCCGTGGAGCAGGCCGAGGCGGAGGTCGATCGCGCCGAACGCTATTTCACCCGGTTGCAGAAGGCGGACGCGCGCGGCATCACCCAGACCGATAAGGATACCGCCGAGACCAGCTACGCCGCCGCGAAGGCGGGGCTGCTCCAGGCGAAGGCGGGCGTGACCCAGGCGAAGGCCAACATCGCCCTGGCCGAGTTCGACATGAAGCATACCGAGGTGAAGGCGCCGATCTCCGGACAGATCGGTAAGGCGCTGGTCCACGTCGGCGATTACGTCGCGCCCTCCAAGGGAGCGATGGCGCGTATCGTCCAGATGGACCCGATCCGCGTGACCTTCCCGATGACCGACCGCGCGTATATCTCCTTCCGGGGCGAGATGTCCAAAGAGGGGGATTCCCTCATGGGCAGCCGCCGCTCCTGGCTGGTGCTCCCCAACGGGTCGATCTATGACAAAGAGGGCAAATGGGACTTCGCCGACAACGAGATGTCCTCCGAGACCGCGACGATGCTGGTCCGTCTCTCCTTCCCGAATCCGAACGGCGTGCTGGTCCCGAATACCTTTGTGAAACTCATGACCGAACTTTCGAACCCGCCGAAGTGCGTCCAGGTGCCCGACACGACCCTGCTGGACTTCGCCGACGGTTTGGGCGTGTGGATCGTGCAGGAGGACGGAACCGCCGCCCAGCGTCTGGTGAAAGTGCGCGGTTCCTATAAGGGCCTTTCGGCGATCAGCGAGGGATTGGAAGCCGGCGAGAAGGTGGTGAATGAGGGGTGCCACAAGGTCCAGCCGGGAAGCGCGCTGCGGATCAAGGGCGAGGAGGCCGCGCCCGCCGCCGGGGCGCCCGCCGAAACGACAGAAGCGACGCAGAAGAAATAAGGGGCTGGGATGAACTATCCGATTCGACCATCGATTGATAAAATCCGGGTCTTCTCCCGTATCTTCATTGAGCGGCCCCGCATGGCCGGGGTGATCTCCATCGTGCTGACGCTCTCGGGCCTGATGGCGATTACCAAACTGCCGGTCACGCAATATCCGCAGGTGACGCCGGCGGAAATCTCGGTCGCCTGTAACTATCCCGGCGCGAACGCGCGCGAGGTGATGGCGACGGTCGCGACACCGCTGGAGGATGAGGTCAACGGCGTGGAGGACATGATCTACATGGACTCCACCTGTACGGACGACGGCTCCTATACGTTGAACATCTCCTTCAAGGTCGGGGTCGACCGCGATATGGCGATGGTGAAGGTCCAGAACCGTGTCCAGCAGGCCCAGCCGAAGTTGCCGGAAGAGGTGAAGAAGACCGGTGTCCGAATCCGTTCGCGCTCCTCCGACGCGCTCGGCTTCTTCGCGCTCTACTCGCCGAACGGGACGATGTCCCGCCAGGAGATTTCCGACTACATCTACGGTAACATCCAGCCGGCGCTCCTACGTGTCGAGGGTGTGGGTGACTGTACGGTCTACGGTCCGAAACTCTCGATGCGTATCTGGCTTGACCCGGAACGCATGGCCGCCCAGAAGATCAACTCCGAAGAGGTGATCGACGCCATCTCGAAACAGAATATCCAGGCGTCGCTGGGAACGGTCGGCGCCTCGCCGACGCCGCCGGAAGGCAAGCTGTGCTATACGCTGCTCGCCAAAGGCCGGTTGATGAAGCCGGAGGAGTTCGACAACATCGTGGTCCGCACGGCCGAGGACGGCGGATTGGTCTATCTGCGCGACATCGCCCGCACCGAGATCGGCGAGCAGAACTACAGCTTCACCGGCTCGATGAACGGCGGTTTGGCGGTGAGCATCCTGCTGAACCAGATGCCGGGTACCAACGCGATCGAGACGATGGACCGGCTGAAGAAGGAAATGGAGCGTCTCGCCAAGCGCTTTCCGCCCGGCTTGACCTACACCAACCCGTATGACGGAACGGCGTATGTCCGCTCCTGCATCAAAGAGATTGTCTTCACGATCGGTCTGACCTTCTCGCTGGTCGCGCTTGTCTGTTTCCTCTTCCTGCAGGATTGGCGGGCGACGCTGGTGCCGTGCATCACCATCCCGGTCTCGCTCAGTTCCACCTTCATCCTGATGGCGATCCTGGGGTATTCCATCAACATCCTGACCCTCTTCGGACTTGTGCTGGCGATCGGTACGGTGGTGGATGACGCCATCGTGGTGGTGGAGCGTGTCCAGGTGCTGATGGAGACGAAGGGGCTGAACCCGAAAGAGGCGGCCATCCAGGCGATGAGCGATGTGACGGGCGCTGTGATCGCGACGACCCTCGTGCTGCTCGGCATCTTCGTCCCGGTCGGATTCCTCGGCGGCATCACGGGTCGCATCTACCAGCAGTTCTCGGTCTCGCTCTCGGCGGCGGTCTGTTTCTCGACCATCAACGCCCTGACCCTCAGCCCCGCGCTCTGCGCGACGCTGCTGCGCAAACCGAAAGTCTACCGTCACGGGCCGTTCGCCTGGTTCAACGCGATTTTGGATAAGTTCCGTTTGGGCTATGTCCGGATTTCGCGCGGCCTCGCCCGCCGGATCGTGCTTGCGTTCCTGCTGCTGGTGGTTGCCTCCCTTTTCACGGTCTTCTACTTCCAGAATATCCCGACCTCCTTCCTGCCGGAAGAGGATCAGAGCGTGGTATTCTGTTCGGCGGAGACGCAGGAGGGAACAACCTTGCGCCACACCAACGCGGCGGTGGAGGAGATCGGCAACGACGTGCTGAGCACGATCCCCGAAGCCCGCTGCGTTCTGACGGTGACCGGCCACAGTATGGTCGGCGGCCGCGGCGAGAACCAGACGATGCTGATCTGCGATCTCCAGCCGTGGAATCTGCGGAAACATAAGCTCTCCTGGAAAGAGTGGCTTTTCCCGTGGACGATCAAGACCTCCGATAAACACGTGACGAAGGTCCGCGACCGGATTCAGGGGATCACCGACAACAAGACCATGACGAACTGCAAACTGTTCGTTCCGCCGGCGATTCCGGGTCTCGGCGTGACGGGCGGTATCGACGTCCGGCTGCAGTCCCGCGAAAGCACCGATCCGATGCGGCTGGATACGGTTCTGGGCCAGGCGCTGATGGCGCTGAACCGCTCGCCCCTGATTCTGGCGGCCTTCAGCGGGTTCAACGCCAAGACGCCTCATCTGCGGCTGAATGTCGATCGGACCAAGGCCGAGATGTTCAAGGTGCCGCTCTCCTCGCTCTACGCGACCCTGCAGAACTATCTCGGTTCCCGCTATGTCAACGACGTCAACCTCGGTACCCAGGTGAACCGCGTGACGGTGCAGTCCGACTGGAACGGCCGCGCCAACCCGGAGAGTGTCGCGAAGCTCTATGTCCGCTCCATGACGGGCGCGATGGTGCCGGTCGGGAGTCTGGCGACGATCGAGCGGGAGGTGAGTCCCCGTTCGTTGACCCGCTACAACATGTACCCGTCGGCGGGCATCACCGTCATGACGCCGCCGCATGTGGCCAGCGGTGACGCGATCCGTGAGGTGAGCCGGATTCTGGATGAGATCCTGCCGTCCGACTACTCCTACGACTGGTCCGGCATCACCTACCAGGAGATGAACTCCTCCGGGCAGGCGGGGCCGCTGATCCTGCTGGCCGTCTTCTTCGGCTACCTCTTCCTGGTCGCCCAGTATGAGAGCTGGACGATCCCGCTGCCGGTGATGCTCTCGATCGTCGTGGCCGCGCTTGGTGCGCTCATCGGGTTGAAGATCTGGGGGCTCTCGCTGAGCATCTACGCGCAGCTGGGATTGGTGCTGCTGGTCGGTCTGGCCAGCAAGAACGCGATTCTGATCGTCGAGTTCGCCAAGACCAAACGCGAGGAAGAGGGCTACAGCATCGTCGAAGCGGCCGGCGCGGGCGCGGGCGAGCGTCTGCGGGCCGTGCTGATGACGGCACTGACCTTCGTGCTCGGCGTTCTCCCGATGGTCTATGCCGAAGGCGCGGGCGCGGCGAGCCGTATCTCGATCGGCGTGACTGTGTTCACCGGCATGATCGCGGCGACCTGCTTCGGCATCATTCTGGTTCCGGGCCTCTACGCCCTCTTCCAGACGCTGCGTGAGCGGGCGCATGCGTTGAGGGAACGATTCTCGCGGCACAAGCATGACTTTGCGGAACAGCCGGTGGATTGCTGACGGCGCGCAGGGGCGGTTTTGAGTCGGCCGGTGTTCGGACAGGCCGACGGGGCGGGCGGACCGTGAAACGGCCCCCGCCTTTGGATAAGTCCGGTAAGTGTGTCTGTTGTGGGTTGGGGAACATGAAGAAGAGTGCGGTTTTGGGTATGGCGGGTGTCGCCCTGTTGGTGGCGGGATGTCTCTCGGTCGGACCCGATTATGAGCAGCCTGAGTTGCGGGACCATGCGTATCCGTTGCCGGATGCGGGTGTCGCAAAAGAGAAGGGGGACGGGCCGGCGAAGGCGCGTGAGACGATCTCCGCCGAAGAGGTCGGCGCATGGTGGACCGTCTTCAAGGATCCCCAGCTGGATGATCTGATCCGCCGCTCCTGCACGAACAACCTTTCTCTCCGGGCGGGCGTCGCCCGGGTCCGCAAGGCGCGTGCCCAGCTGGCCGCCGCCCGCGGCAAGTGGGAGCCGACGTTGGACGCGTCGGGCGGGATCACCCGTTTCCGGACGAGCGAGAACGGTCAGAGCGGCCGCCGGATCACGCGGAATCTCTTTTCGGGCGGCTTTGACGCCTCATGGGAATTGGACATTTTCGGCGGGGTACGCCGTTCGGTGGAGGCGGCCGAGGCCGATCTGGAGAGCGCCGTCGCCGGGTGGGAGCAGATTTGGGTGACGCAGGCGGCGGAGGTCGCCAACAACTATGCGGCGCTCCGGACGGTCCAGCAGCGGCTGGAGGTCGCGCGGAACAACTTGAAGATCCAGGATGAGACGCTTCAGATTCTGAACTCCCGTCTGGAGTCCGGCATCGGCGATGATCTGGCGGTCCAGCAGGCCCGGTACAACGTCGAGACGACGCGCGCCACGATCCCGGCGCTTCTGGCGCAGGAAGAGGCGCATCTGAACGCGCTGGCGGTGCTGGTCGGCGCCGAGCCGGGTTCCCTTCATGGGGAGATCAAACCGGCCAAGCAGCTCACGATGGATCCCCGCTCGCTGGAGGCGATCTCGGCGGAGTGCCTCCGCCGCCGGCCGGACCTGCGGCAGGCGGAACGGGCGCTTGCCGCCCAGTGCGCCCGGATCGGCGTCGCGACGGCGGATCTCTATCCCCATTTCCGGTTGAACGGATCGCTCGGCCTGGAGTCGCTGAAGGCCTCCGACTTCTTCAAGAGCCCCAGCCTCTATTGGTCGGTCGGGCCGAGCGTCAGTTGGTCGATCTTCAACGGCGCCTCCGTCCGGGCGAACATCGAGACGCAGAAGGCGCTCTTCGAGGAAGCGTGCGCCAATTATGACGCGGCGCTGCTCACCGCCGCGATGGACATCCGCAACGCCCTTTCCGCCTACAGCCAGGAGTACCACCGGAACCAGGCGCTGGCGAAAGCGGTCGAGGCGGCGCAGGCCGCCGTCAACATCTCCCAGGACCTCTACAAGAGCGGTCTTCGCGACTTCAACAACGTGTTGGATGCCCAGCGTTCCCTCCTGACGCTTCAGGAATCCTTCACACTCAGCCAGGGCAACATCGCCACCGAACTGATTTCGCTCTACAAGGCGCTCGGCGGCGGCTGGTCCTGCCTGGAGAAGAAGGAATAAAAGCCCCCCGCCCGCGTGAGCGCGGGAATGTAAAAGAGGGTAACGTGGGGCGGGGCAGTTGAGGGTTGAGGGAGGGGCAACATCCCCGTTGCCTATTTCCCATCAACCTAAGTCCTGTGGCTGAACGGTAAGTTATAGGCAAGGTTCAATTTTATACACCGTCCTGCGCGAAGAGGTGATCGGTCTCCGCTTCGGAGAGGCCGCGGGCAAGAAGTTCCTCGCGGAGGAGGCGTTTGAGCCGGGGAAGGGAGAGGGCGAAGAGACGGCCTTCGGCCGCGAGGACGCGGCGCGTGAGGGCTTGGTAGGCGGCGAAAAGGTCGTCGGCGCAAAGGGCGTGGAAGCGGGCGAGGGCATGGGGGAATCGCCCGCGGTTGTGGACGAGTTCCCAGCATCGGGCGAAGTGCTGGAGCCGCGTGAGGGCGGCGAAGTCCAGCAGGTCGTTTGAAAGCAGTTCGTAGGGCGGCGCGGGATTGAAGATCAACCCCCACTTTGCGGCATCCCGGACCATCGCCGTTCCCGGCAGGCCTTTCAGCCAATTCACCTGAAGCTCCGCGGGATGGCAGGTTGAGAGTAACCGGTTGAATCCGGCGGAAAAGGATGCCTCGTCCTCACAGGGCAGGCCGAAGATCAGGTCGGCGTGGACGGTGGCGCCGGTCTCTTCCGTCAGGAACCGCAGGTTCTCAAGGGTTCGGTCCGTGTCCGACGAGCGACCGATGGCGGCGGCGGTGGCGGGATTGAGGGTCTGGATGCCGCATTCCAGATGGAGAACCCCATTCGGGAAAGCCGTCAAGGTCTGCGCGAAACCGGGGTCAAGATGATCGGTGTTGATCTCGAAGTGGAGGCGCAGGTCGGGCGTCATCCGTTCCATGAAGAAGGCGAGGATCTGCCGGGCGTGTTCACGGGGCGCGTTGAAGCTCCGGTCGAGAAACTTGAATTGACGCAATCCGCGCCGCCAAAGGGTGTCGAGGGCGGGCAGAAGGGTTTCAGGCGGGAAGAGGCGGAGCCCCGTGTGGGCGGATGTGCAGTAGGTGCAGCCGTACGGGCAACCGCGCGAGGTTTCAACGTAGACCACGCGGTGGGCGAGGTCGTGGTCGGTGTAGAGCGGATAGGGGAGTTCGAGCCTGGCGGGATCTTCGGGCTCCGTGATACGGAAGAGGTGATCGGCCGCCGTGAGGCTTCCCGCCCATTCGCGCAGGACCGTTTCGCCTTCGCCGCAGATGACGCCGTTGAACAGGTCGGCGTGCGGATAGTCGGGCGTGATCTCGGGGCCGCCGACGGTGAGCGGAAGGTCGGGCGCGGTGAGCCGCAGGATCCGGGCGGTCTGCTCGATGGTTCGGATGTTCCACAGATAGGCCGAGAAGGCGACGAGGGTCGGTTTGCGCGCGAGGATGTCCGCCGCCAGCTGAACGGGCAGAACCGTCAGGTCGGCCTCCAGAATGGCGCTGTCGTCCCGGTACGGGCCGAGATTCGCCCGGAGGGTGAGGGCGGAGAAGGAACAGTGGCTGTAGCGGGCGTTGATGGCGACGATGAGAATCACGGTGTTGCCTTGCGGGGTAAGGGTGCCGGTCCGGGTTCCCCCTCCAGATGGATGGCGGAGATTTCAAGGCTGTGCTGGCGGTCGGCGGTTTCCGGGTAGAGCCAGCGCCCATAACAGAACTGGAACCGGATGGTGTTTTTGAGGTCGGCGGGAAGCCCCGGGTTGCCGATCATCTTCCAGTGCCTGAAGAAGGTGAGCCGGTCGAGCGGGATGCGGATGTCTTGCCATTCCGTGGTGAGCGGGATGACGGTGCCCCAGGGGGTGTTGTCGCGGTTCACCAGCACGACCTCCAGCTGCGTGGTCTCGGGATCGCAGGCGCGGGCGTGGAGAATGATGGCGGTGTCGGTGCGGGTTTCGGGGAACTGCGCGGCGAGGCGTTCGCCGTCGCAGCGGACCTTCCAGCTGATCGAGTCGGGCCGATTCTTCCCGACGAATCCGTCCGTCTCGATATGAAACGCGGGACGGCCCCGGTCATCGAAGACCTGGCAGGATCGGGAAGCGGGATACCAGGCCTGGCAGAGCGGACGCGGATCCAGGAAGTTCCAGTCCGCCGCCGTATGGCAGAGGGCAACCGCTAATCCGGCTTGGGCGGGCGCCATATCGAATGCCGTGAGGGTTATCCGCTGTTCGCCGATGGCCTGATTCTTCCAGAGCCACGCGCCGGTGAGGAGGGAGAGCGAGTTGACTTTCGTCCACCGGAAGGCGTCGCGGGATTTCAGATTCCAGCGCGGCTGGAGATTGCCGGGGGAGAGTATGACGCTGTTGGTGCCGGGCGGGAGATAGAGGTCACATCCCAATCCTCCCCGCTCTTCGGCGAATCCCACTTCCACGCGCGCCTCGCGCGGGGTCGGGTTGACGATGGTCATGCGGATGACGGGGGGCGCATCGTACGGGGTGTCATCCGTGAAGGTGCAGGGAATGCGGACGCCCGCGCAGATGGGCCGCCGCCCGGATTCGCCATTCCAGGTTAACGTGAGTGCGCCGCCTTCCTTGACGGGACGGCAGGTGAGTCCGTCGGAGAGGGTCGAGAGCCGGTCGAGGTCGAGCGTGCGCCACCGGGACCGGAACGGGACGGCGGGAAACCAGGCGACATCCCGCGTTTGGGCGGTCGGGAAGAGGGCGAGCGGGGCTTGGCCGGGTTCCTTGATCGCAAACGATAAAAAGGCGCGGTCCGCGGTCCGGTCATGGGGCTGGATGCGGTTGATTCCGGGTTGGAGCGTAAGCGTCTCATGGGTTATGCGGCTGAAAGAAGGGGTGTCGCAAGAGGTAAGCGACGCTTCGATCCGGGGCGCGAAAACCGCATCGATGGTGACGGGAATCGGGATGGTATCCCGGTTTTGCGCGGGCACCGAGGCCATTAGGCGTGGCGTGTCATCCCGTTTGTCCGGCGCGATGTAGGGCGGGAGGGGATCATCCGGAATTGATGGCCGGGTCGGTTGCGCCGTCACCCAGTAGTCCCCCGATTCGAGGGTACAGGTCCCGTTGGATGCCCGGACGGGGGTATCTGCCGCGGGAAGCGGCCAGACGGTGTATGTCTCTCCGAGGTCCGGCAAATTCAGCGTGAGCGGATGCCGGGTCGGGAGCACGGCGATCTTCGAATCGTTTCCGCCCGAATAGGGGTCGGTGTGGACGAAAAGATCGGGGTAGATCTGGAGCCGCCAGATCCCTTTCCCGATCCGGTCGAGGAAATAGGCGCCCGTGCCGGGCCATCGGATGATGGCTGAATCGCCATATCCCCAGACGTGTTCAAGGTGGGCGGGGTCGGGCGGCGGGGTTTGGGGCGTGTGGGTGTAGTAGTAATGCGTGGCGGTGACGTATTCGGAAAGGTTGCCGGCGACCGAGACGAGAAACGGCGGGAAACGGATCGCTTCCGCTGCGGGGGTGTAGCGTCCGCCCCGCGGAAGTCGGCGAAACGCCTCCGCGGCGATCGCGAAGGAGAGCGCCTTCTGCGGCGTGTAGACCAGATTCAGGTGGTGGGTTTGCCAGTTGCCGTTCTCGCCCGCGAGAACCATCGGGTCATATTGGAATTGGTTCGCGATCTGGACCCCCTCCGCGCGGAACAGTTTGGCGAGCGCGGGATACATGTAGGCGCCCGGCGTGTCGGCGGCGTCAAACTCATAGATCATCTTCGCCTTGGCCGCGACGGCGGCGTCGGGGCTGAGGGTGGAGGCGTGGATCGTGCCCAGAACCGGCTCCGTCAGGGCGTGGCCCGCCACAAGGCCGGTTGGGTAGTAGGAGCCGGTAATCCCGTCGATCCGGGCCTTTCCGGCCGCCGAGTTCCGTTGCTGCCAGCTGTTGAAGAAGATCGGCTGGCGTGCGCCACCCGCCCGCAGGGCGTCGGCCAGGGTGTTGATGTAGGCGGTCACCTCCGAATCGGGAAAATCGTTCGGGTAAAGCGGCTCGTTGATGCACTCGAAAGCGACGATCGTCGGGTCCTCGGCGTACCGTTTGCCGGTGCGGCGGTTCCGGTGTTCCGCGAAGGCCTTGAGAAACTTCGCCTGGATGGCCCACGCCTGATGGTCGGAGGTCATTTGCCGCATCGGGTAGACATCCGAGAATCCGGCCGAATCCCCGACCCACGTTTTCCCGCCCCACCAGGCGATCGGCGTCAGCACGATGTGAAATCCCACCTCGCCGCAGAGCGCGATCAGGTCATCCAGCAGCTCGACATGGATGTTCTCGACGAATGATCCGTCCTCCCGGCTGAACTGCCGGTCGAAACAGTGGATACGCAGACAGTCCAACCCCAGTCGGCGGAAATGGGCCATATCTTGCCGCATCACGGCCTTGTGGTCCAGCCCCTTACGGGCGATCCCCGCGAAATCGACCGTAAACGGCGCGTAATAGTTGACCCCGAAAAGGGCCACCTCCTCTCCCGAATCGTTCCACCGCAACACGCCATTCCGGTCAACGGAGGCAAATCCCCGCTCTTCGCCCCACAGGGACATGGCCAATCCCGCCAACAAGGCAAACCATATTGTTCTCATGCCGATATTCCTTTGCGGCATGCCGTCCCGTTTGTCCCGTCCCTCCCGGAATGCGACACCCCAACCGCAAGACTTCGGACATCGGCCTTCAGACTTCCGTGGAATTCGGAACATGACGCCTCAACGGCTCAACCGACTTCAAGTGGCGCGCCTGGCGTGATTCGAACACGCGACCAGCGGATTAGAAATCCGCTGCTCTATCCAGCTGAGCTACAGGCGCAGTGAATGAAAATCAATGTATCACATGCCCGCATCGGTTGCAAGACCGGAAGCGGCAGGGTAAAATACGAGGTGGCAAGAGAGAAAGCGGGACGTGAGACGTGAGACGATAGATGCGAAGGCGCTGGGCGTGAGACGGATCTCACGTCTCCCGTCTCATGTCAGACTTTCGTCTCATGTCTCTCACGCCATTCTTCCGTTCCGTTCCCGCTTTCCGATGGAGAGCCAGGAGATCGCCCAGCCGGTCACTCATGCCATCCGTCGGGGCTGGCGGCTCGCCTTTGTTTTTGGCGTAATAATCCTTAATCCGCTTTTCGAAATCGCGGTAGTTGCGTTGGGAGATGACCCCCAGCTCCTTCAGCCGGATATTGAAGGCGTAGGCCGAAACGCCGAACCGGTGTTTCAGACGGAGCAGCAGATCGTAGGTCCAGTTGTCGGGGTGTCGGGAGAAGTCGCCGTTGTTGTCCGTAGCGGATTTGATCTGGCCGGGATCAAGTGTAATCCAACTTGTACTGCCTTCGTCTTCAACGGC
>DBXN01000165.1:18160-19633 GCA_002309585.1 Verrucomicrobia bacterium UBA1211 | reverse complement strand
CCGATGCCGACGGTGAAGATCGGGATGTTCCGCTTGGCGGCATCCTTCGCCCCCTCCAGAGCGTCGCCCTTCAGGTCCTCGCCGTCGGAGATCATCAGGATCGCGTTATACTCGTCCATCGCGGGGTCGAGTGCGGCGAGGGATTTGCGGATCGCGTCGCCAAGATCGGTCTCGCCGCGGGGGGCGGATTCGGGGGTGGTCCCGTCCAGCGCCTGGCGCAGGAAGGCGTAATCGGTGGTGAGCGGGCAGAGCAGACTCCCCTTGTTGCGGAAGGCCAACAGCGCGGCGCGGTCACCCTTGAGATCGTCGATCAGATCCATGATGTCGGTCTTGGCCCGTTCCAGCCGGTTCGGATGCACATCCGCCGCCAGCATCGACCGCGAGACATCCAGCGCGATCACCACATTGCGCCCCCTGGCGAACACCTTCTCCTCTTTCCGGCCCCATTGCGGCCGTGCCGCCGCGATGGCCAGCAACGCCAACCCGACCATCACCCAGACGAATTGGAAGTAGAAACGGCCGGATGAGGCGGCGGGCATCAATTTCGGCTGGAGCGCCGGCGCGATGAGACGGGACATCCGCTGTTGGGAACGGCGATGCAGCCACAGCCAGATCAGGGCGATCACCGGCAGGATGGAGAGGCTCAACAACAGGTAGGGATAGACAAAACGCACGGGAAACCTCCTACAGCATTCTCCGGATCAGATTCATGTTCAGCGTGATGGCCGCCACCAGCAGAACCGCGCCCCAAAAGAGGTAACCGACAAAATGCTCGTCATAACGGTCATAAACCTCACGCTCAATCTTGGTCGTCTCCAGCGAGTTGATCTCCTCCAACGCACGGGCAAGCCCCTCATGGTCTCGGACACTGAAATACCGGCCCTGGGTCTTTTCGGCGATCGACCGCAACTGCGACTCGTCAAAGGTCGCGTCGGCATAGGCGATCGTCTCGCGGCCGAAGAGGTCGCGGGTCTTGAACGGTGTCCGGCCGTTGGACCCGACGCCGATCGCATAGACACGGATATTCAGCTTCGCGGCGGTCTCCGCCGCCTGTTCCGGAGTGATGATACCGGTGTTGGATTCGCCGTCCGAAAGCAGGATCACGATGCGGGTCTTCGGCTCGGCATCGGTCAGCCGCGCGATCCCGGTGGCCAATCCGTCGCCGATCGCCGTCAGCGTCTCCTCCTGATCCACAGGCCGCCCCTGGCCGTCCAGCTGCGCGCGGGGGATCTCCACGCCCTTCAGGACATGCAGCAACGCCCGATGGTCCGCCGTCAAAGGAGACCGGGTCGAGGCGTATCCGCCGAAGGTAACCAGCCCGATAAGGTCATCCGGACGCTCCTTCACAAACTGCCCGAAGAGCTCCTTCACCACATCCAGACGGGTCTGGTATTCGCGCATCCCTTTGGGCGTCAAATCCAGCGCCTCCATCGACCCCGAGACATCCACCACCATCCCGATGGCGATCGCGTT
>DBXN01000165.1:16991-18155 GCA_002309585.1 Verrucomicrobia bacterium UBA1211 | reverse complement strand
AGGGTTGTCCGGGGCCGCGCCGCCGCCACGATCAGCAGAAACGCGCCCAGCAGAAAGAGCGGCGGCGTGATCCAGCTCACCGCCGCGCGCCATCCCGCCGTGCGCGCCGGCAGATAGCGCATCGGCGCGAAGAGCGTACCCGCCCGTTTCCCGGTCCGGTAAAGCCGCCAGGCGGCGACCGCCCACGGAATCAGCAAAAGAAACGCGAACGGCGTGCCGAAACTCATAACCCCTCCTTGGCATCTGGGCGGCGCCCCTTTGCGGAAGCGGCGGCAACCGCCTTGGCATCCTCGGAAAGATAGTTCCGCGCACGGTCCGTCGCCTCATTCGCCATCGCGTTATCCGCCTCGCGCCCGGCGAATTTCACCAAATCCGCCGACTCCAAAAACGTCCGAAGCGAGGAAAGTACCTCTGGGGTGAAGGCCGCATGGTTCGCCGCCGCGGCAAGGAACTCCTCGGTGGTCTGTTCCGGCGCACGGATACCGTGGCACCGTTCGATATACCGGCGGACCACCGCCGTCAACTCGATGTAAAACTCTTTGAAAAGTCCGCGTTGCGGAAGATTCCGGCCCAACAGCCGCTGCAACTCGGCCATCGCCCGTTCCATCGGCGACATCCGAAACTCCTTCACTCGCGCGGAGATCTTCGAGAGGCCATAGGCGATCAACGCGATCAGACCGATGCCTGCCACCGCCAGCAATCCCCAGAGGGTGACGGTTTTGGCGGTCGGCGGGATCCACTCCGGCTGCAACTCCACCTCCGCGTCGCCCGTCACGACAGGGCGCGGTCCCTCGTCGGGGAAGAGAACCGGAACCGTCGCGAAACTGTCGGTTTTGGCGGGTACGGTCCGGGTATCTTCCGTCGCCACCGCGAACGGCGCCANNCCCCCAGCCGATACCGCTTGGCGGCGGGCTCGGGGATCAACCGCCACCGGTAGGTCTGCCGGACACGGCCATTGGCCTCGATCGGATCGGTCGCGAAATCCTCCGCCAATGAAAATCCCGAGAAACGGTCTTGAAGATCGGGAAAGGTCACCTTCAGATAGGCGGGCGACTCGATCGTGAAGGTCAACATCACCTCGCGGGCGGGCGAGATCTTATCCGGCGTCGATTCCAGCTTGATGGAAACCTCTCCCTTTGAGAGGTCCGCCGTGAAGGCGCCCCA
>DBXN01000165.1:11677-16937 GCA_002309585.1 Verrucomicrobia bacterium UBA1211 | reverse complement strand
CTGGCGCGGCGCCGGAAGAGGGCGCGAACCTCGTCGATGTAGGGTTTGGCGGTCGAGGCGGAGATGAAATCGATCCCGGTCCGGTTGAAGAAACGGACCAGCCGTTCCCGCTCCGCGGCGGCCTGCTCATGGAAGGCGGCGCGGACGGCCGACGAGCCGGTATCCACCAGCAGCAGTTCGCCGGTTTCGGGATCCTGGAGTTCGACCAGCCCGACATCGGGCAGATCGCGCTCGCACGGGTCATCGATCGGGCAGGCGACGATATCGTGATGGCGCGCCGTCACCCGCAACTCCCGCTCGTACCCCGCTGCCTGGAAGTCGCTCACCAGGAAGACCACCGCCTTCCGCTTCTGAATCCCGTTCAGGAACCGCAACGCGGCGGTGATGTCGGTCTTCTCCCGCGTCTCCTCGCAGGCGAGCACCTCGCGCACCAGCCGCATGACGGCGGTCCGGCCCTTGCGCGGCGGAATGAATTTCACGATCCGGTCGCTGAAGAGCACCAACCCGATCTTGTCTTGGTTACGGATCGCCGTCATGGCGAGCAGACAGGTCATCTCCGCCGCCAGCTCGCCTTTGGAGCGCGTCCGCGAACCGAAACAGTGCGATCCCGAAACATCGACGAGGAAAATGACCGTCAGTTCACGCTCTTCGGAGAAGCGCTTGATGTGCGGCTCGCCCGTCCGGGCCGTCACATTCCAGTCGATCGACCGGATGTCATCGCCCGGCACGTATGGCCGCACCTCATCGAACTCGACCCCCTGTCCCTTGAAAACCGAGTGGTAGTCACCGGACAGGCGTTCGTCAATCAAGCGGTTGGTCAGAATGCGGATCTTCCCCACCGCTTTCATTAATTCTTTGGTGTCAATAGCCATTATGGATGGTTGGGTGGTTGGGTGGTTAAGTCGTTAGGTGGTTGGGGGGTGTGGGCGGTTCCCTCCAACCGTTGAGCGTTGAGCGCTTCCCCATTCCCCGTTCCCCTCTTTAACCGTTTAACCTTTTAACCTTATCCTCACGGGACCGCGATGCCGTTGAGGATGATGTCGATTACGTCATCCGTCGTCAGTTCCTCGGCCTCGGCTTCGTAGGTCAGCATGATGCGGTGGCGAAGGACATCGTGGGCGATCTCCTTCACATCCTGCGGCGTCGCGTAGGCGCGTCCATGCAGCATCGCGTTGGCGCGGGCGGCGAGATTGAGGCAGAGGGTCGCGCGCGGCGAACCGCCCATCTGAATCTGTCCGACCAACTTATCCAACTTCGCGGCTTTGGGGTCGCGGGTCGCGAAGACGATATCCAAAATGTAGTCCCCCACCTTCTCATCGCAGTAGACCTGATCCAGCGTCTCCCGGAGGGCGAGGACATCCTGAAGCGTCGCGACCGGTTTGACCTCCAGCCGCTGGCGCTGGGTGAAGCGGTTCATGATCCGCCGCTCATCGTCGCGCGAGGGATGGGAGATGAGGCACTTGAGCATAAAGCGGTCGACCTGCGCCTCCGGCAGCGGATAGGTGCCCTCCTGCTCGATCGGATTCTGCGTCGCCATGACCAGGAAGGGGTCAGGCAGCGGATAGGTCGTGTCGCCGATCGTCACCTGCCGTTCCTGCATCGACTCCAGCAACGCGCTCTGCACCTTCGCCGGGGCACGGTTGATTTCATCGGCCAGCAGCAGATTGGTGAAGACCGGACCCTTCTTCGGCGTGAAGGTCGCGTCCTTCGGGTTGTAGATCATCGTGCCGATCACATCCGCCGGCAACAGATCCGGCGTGAAAGAGATCCGCTGGAACTGGAGACCCAACGCCTGCGCCAGCGTCCGGACCGCCGTGGTCTTCGCCAAACCCGGCACGCCTTCGAGCAAAATGTGGCCATCTGTAATCAGCGCGATCAGAAGCCGGTCGATCAGCTTCTCCTGACCGACGATCACCTTGTTCACCTCGTCGCGGATCTTGTTCAGGATCTCCGCCTGCGCGGCGATCTGGTTGGTTGTCTTCTGTAAATCCATAATAATCCCTTGTGCGCGGATGGAATGCGGCCGGGGCGGTCAAACGCTCCCGGCCGCAACCGGTGGATGGTTACTTCTTTGCCTCGTCCTTGGGGGCCTCGGCTTTGGGGGCGTCTGACTTGGGCGCTTCCGCCTTCGGGGCTTCCGCCTTGGGCGCTTCGGTCTTCACCGGTTCGGCGGCCTTGGGCGCTTCGGCTTTCGGCTCCTCGGCTTTGGCCTCTTCCTTCTTGGGCTCCTCTTTCGCCTTCACCAGATCGGCGCGGGTCTTGGTCATGTTGTCTGCGCTGTAGGAGGCGATGGTATAGGTCCACTTCGCCGCCTTGGCGTTGAACGCCTCAACCGCTTTCGCGGCGGCGGCATTCTCAACCTCGTTGGTGCCGGTCGGCGAGAAGGCGGCCTTGACCTTGAAGTAGCGGTCTGTCCCGTTCTCAACCGTGTTACCGATCTTGGCGGTGTATGTCTGACCGTTCTTCAGCATCACCGTGTAGACGGCGCCAGTCGAGATGCCGAGTTCCGCCTCGGTCTTGGCGGGATCGATCACGCCCGTGAAGTTCAGGTAGCTCAACGCGGAGTCGATGCCATAGGATTTGGAGGTGTCGAACTCCTCCTTCTCCGTCAGCCCGTCCATCGTCCAGGCACCGTCCTTCTTGGTGAGTTTCACCATCTTGTCGTCCCGGATCATCTGGACGGCGGTGATATCCGCCGCGGGAACCGCCGCGATCTGGGTGTCGGCCCAGCTCTTGGGATCGCCGTCAAACGCCTCCAGCGTCTCCTTCACCAGCGCGACCTGATCGCCGACCTGCACATAGCGCCCGTCGGGATAGGAGCCGCCGCCGAACTGCGCCATCTGGCCGGTCGCCTGGCGCTGGTGCATCTCGCCCAGCGCCAACGCGGCGACCGATTTGCCGGAAGCGTCCTGGAGATCGACCATCTTGCCGCCCTCCAGCTTCTTGCCGGCCGCGACGTGGCCCACCTTCAGCTCCTTCAGCTTCAGCAGGTTCTCCCGGATCTTGGTGATGTCCGCCGGATAGCCGAACAGCGACTCCAGCACCCAGCCGTTATCCGTGCTGGCGAGGGTCATCTTCTTGGCCCCCCCGATCTCGATCTTCGCGATCTGGCTGAGATCGAAATCCGCCATCACCGGCTTGCCGACCAGTGACGGGGCCTTCATCTTCCGGCCCGAGCCGCTCAGATAGGCGGCCGTTCCCAGCACAACCGCCGCAACACCCAACGTAATCAGATTTTTCTTCGTCATTTCGCTTCTCCGTTCCCAATTAGCGGGCCTTGCGCCGCACCCCGTGGAAGATACCGAACACAATGACCAGCAACGGGACCAGCGCGATATTGATCACCTTCAGCGTCGTCCCCAACCGGTCGATATCGCCCGTCAGCTCCTTGCGGACGCCCTTCAGCTGCTTGCGCGTTTCCGCCTGGGTCTTCCGGATCTGGGCGATCTCCGCCTGCTGCTCCTTCGAGAGGATCAGCCGCTCGCTGCCGCTCTTTTGCTTCTGGAGCGCCTGCAGCCGCTGCTGCGTCTCCTGAAGGGCCGCCTCGAACTCGGCTTCCTTCTTCTGCCACTTGCTCATCGCCTTCGTCTCCAGCGCATCAACTTTCACGAAGGGGCGGTTCGACGGTCCGCGCGAACGGATACCGATCAGCTCCTCGCGTCCGGCGAACTGTTCGATCGTGTTGGCGAAGAGGGAGAGGTTGTCGTTGATCGGCTGGACCATCGACCCAAAGAGGGTGTTCAGCACCTGCACGCAGAACTGGTCTGCCAGGAAGTCGGAATCCGCAAAGAGCATCACCGTGCCCGTACCCGACGCAAGCACCGTCGGGACCGCGTTGGTGGAACCCTCCTCCTGCGCCGGCCCCTTCGGGAAGGCGGTGTTGAAGGTGCCGCTCAACCGGGCCGCCAGAACGCGCTCGGTGTTGTCCGGGTTCAGCTGGGTACGCATCGCGCTCATACCGAACTGGGCGTTCATCTGATCCACCAGGCAGGAGTTGTCCTTCGAGGAGGTGATCACCGGCGTGAAGGTCAATCCCGCCGTCTCCTTGAACGTAAAGGCGCCGGAGAAGGGCAGCATCACCTGCGTGAGTTGCGCGGTCAACAGATCGCCTTTAGCCATGTTCTTGTCGGAGAGCGAGAGGAAGGCGGGGTTCTCCTCCGCGCGGCCGTTGCCGGCGTTGAGTTTCGTCGCCGCCGCCATATCCGCCACGACCTTGGCGGTATCGAAGGTGATGCCCCAAGCCTCGAAGAGTTTACCCAGCGTCGAAGGTCCGACCTGGCCGCCGCCCACCTGCATCATCATCGGGTTCTGCTGCGACTGGTTCGCGATCATGTCCATCACGCTGAACGGATCGACGCACACCACCAGCCGTCCGCCCCGGATCACGAACTGGTCGATCGCGAAGAGGGCTTTCTCCGAGAGGTTCTTCGGATGGACCACCACGAGCGTCTTGATCTCGTCATCGATCTTCTCGGCGTCAACCGGGATCTCGCGCACATCGTAGTCCTTTTTCAGCTCCGTGAAGGCCGCCCAGCCCTGGTTCTGGCGCTGGCGCTGGCGCATCATCGGATTCGGCGGCGCGCCCAGCAGATCGGTCAGGCTGCTCATCAACCCGATCACCGGCTTCTCCGGCCAGACGGTCCGGGTGACCAGCCGGGTGATGTCATACTCCAGCGTCGATTCGGTCCGGGGCGAGAAGGTGGGCAGAACCTGCTCGTTCTCCCCGCACACCGCCACCATCCCGAAGTAGACCGGCTGCCCGAAGGGATTCACCTGCTGCGGCTCGATCCCGTAGCGCTGCGCCCACTCCTCGGCATCCGAATCCGGCTTCGGATCATACGCCTCCAGCTGCACATGGCCCTTACCGGCCAGCTCGTACTCCTTCAGCAGGTCCTGAACCTGCGTGGCGTAGGTCTTGAGGTTCATCGGCATCTCGGCGGAACTGCCGCTGAAGTAGAATTTCAGCGTCACATCCTTGTCCAGTTTGCCCAAAATCGCCTTCGAGCCTTTCGAGAGCGTGTAGAGGTGTTCCGCCGTCACATCCGCCCGGAACCGCAGGTTCGAGAGGATCAGGTTGACCGCGCCGATGATCACCAATAAAAGGGCCAGTCCGGCGATACCGCCGCCGATCCGTGAAAAAGTCTTGCTCTTCATCGTCAAATCCTTTCTTACGAGGCTTTACGGCTATCCGTCACAACCTGCGCGGCCGCCAGCATAAAGACCATCACCCCGATGTAATATCCGATATCCGCGAAATCGA
>DBXN01000165.1:252-11605 GCA_002309585.1 Verrucomicrobia bacterium UBA1211 | reverse complement strand
CAGTTCGCGACCGCGTTGATCACCGGATCGAACCCGATGACCAGCATCAGGAAGCAGATCGCCAGCGCGATCACGAAACCGATCACCTGGCTGCGCGAGAGCGCCGAGGCGAACACCCCGATCGCCACGCAGGCGCCGGCCAGCAGGAAGGAACCCAGATAGCCGCAGAAGACCGCGCCGCCGTCGGGATTGCCGAGCCAGGCGGTCGTGATCACGATCGGGAAGGTCAGCGCCAGCGCGATGCCGATGAAGGCCCACGCCGCCAGGAACTTGCCCACCAGCGTCTCGGTCAGCGTCACGGGCAACGTCAGCAGCAATTCGATCGTCCCGTTCCGGCGTTCCTCCGCCCAGAGGCCCATCGTCGCCGCCGGGATCAGCAGCAGGTAGACCCACGGATGCCAGAAGAAGAACGGCATCAGGTTCGCCTGCCGCCGCTCGTAGAACATCGCGACGCCGAAGGTCAGGAAGCCGACCAGCACCAGAAAGGCCACCAGAAACACATACGCCACCGGCGAGTCGAAATAGGCCTTGAACTCCCGCTGGAAAACCGTCTTCACATTCTTGACGTTACACATGAGCGACCTCCTTCATCGTCAGATTGCGGAACACCACATCCAGCCGGTGCCCATCCTTATCCATCGCCTTCAGCTCATCCGGCGTCCCGTTGGCGACGATCTCGCCATCGGCGATGATCAGCGCGCGCGTGCAGACCGCATCCACCTCTTCCAGGATGTGGGTCGAGACGATGATCGCCTTGTCCGCCGCCATCTCCTTAATCATCTTCCGGACCACATACTTCTGGTTCGGATCCAGCCCGTCCGTCGGCTCGTCCATGATCAGCACCTGCGGGTCATGCAGGATCGCCTGCGCGAAGCAGGTCCGCTGCCGGTAACCTTTCGAAAGCGTCTCGATCGTCTGCCGAGCCACCGTCGTCAACCGGGCCTTCTCCAACACCGCATCGACCTTTTCCTTCACCTGGGCGCCGGTGAATCCCCGGATCTTCGCAATGAAGGTGAGAAAATCTGTCACGGTCATGGTGCGATAACTTGGCGCATTCTCCGGCAGATAGCCGATGCAGGCCTTCGCCCCGACCGGATCGGTCTGGATGTCGTGTCCGCAAATCACCGCCGTCCCGTCCGTCGGCGGGATGAAGCCGGTGATCATCCGCATCGTTGTCGATTTCCCCGCGCCGTTAGGCCCCAGAAAGCCCAACACTTCGCCCTTCCCCACGTTGAAGGAGATACCCTTCACCGCCTGGAACGCGCCGAAGCTCTTTTTCAGGTTTTGAACCGTTAGCATGCTGTTCCTCGTTCTTTTCGTTAATTCACCCACTCCGTCCTAAGACGGGATGGCCCATCCAAAAGCCATCACACCGGTTTCCCGGGCGACACTTCCCCCGCGAAATCGGAATGTGATTGATAATAGTAGCAAAAGGAGTGCCAGTTGTATAGAGCCTATAACTTACATCGCGGTTGAGGGGACATTCGACTTGGGACGGCCCGATCCCAATGTGCCGCTCATGAGTGTCCGGCAGCTGACCAACCGGCCTTCCCTGTCCTCGAAGAAGAGGCTAACGCGGTTCGTTTCGGGGATGTCGATGTACATCCGGCACGGAGTTATCCCTCTAACAAACGGAAGCTCGCTGAGATTGTCCAAGGGGAGACTTTCGTATAGCCCCTTTCGGAGGTTGAACAAAGCCATCCTCTGCGCCGTAGTCAAAGCACGGGGACGTTTCGGATCTGCCTCCGCCAATTCCCCGGCTTGAGGGCCAAAGTCACGGATGACAGGAGACGGCGTGATATAAGCCGCACGGTCAGCCCAGGTATGCCCGACACAAAAAAACGGCAATAATGATGACTACCCATTTTCCCATCAAGCCCACAATCGCCTTCATGCGTTCCCGTCCCTTTCGGATATTACCGCCCCTCCCCCTCCACGCACTGATTGATCATTCTAGCATACGTCTCCGCCTGTTCTTTCATTACGGTTCCCTCACTCGAGAACGGCGAGATGAAACGAATGTCATCTGCCGATATCCTGCGGGACTCGATTTTTCTGAAGAACAACTTTCGCCCTTCCGGGCCATCCTCGATCCATCGCGTCAAAGTCGAGACGAACGTTTTGTCGCTGTTGATCACCTCCATCGCCAGCGTCTGGATCTTTTTTCCGTCAGCGTTCAACGCGAGCGCGCCCTTCAAACGGATGTCGTTTAACTCTCCCTTGCTGAACGGCGGCATGTCAAACGAGATCCCTGATCCTGAAACACAAAAGAACCCGAACGGTCCTTGCCGGTTGTCCATGTAATCTGGATACCGCCATCGCTCGCAATCAAGATAGAAAATTCCCTTATTGTAATAGACAGGAAATGCGCGATTAACGCGGTTTCCGTCTTCAGACATGGTGGCGTTGAGTATCAGAAACATCTTCTCAAAGTGAAACCTGCCTCCGTATCTGTCGGGGGGAAGCCGTGTGCTCTCGTACCATCCGTTCTGTCGGTTATAGTCCCCCCGGTCGATCCCCTCCCGAGTCGAACGGATTACGTCCCCCTGGATCGTTGACGCCACCTCCGGCAGAATAGCCGATGTCTTTTTGAAATAGATCCGTTTCTGACAACCGTTCGGATTGAGCAGGGTATACATGCGGTCTCCGATAATGGTGTAGACAAACAGCAATCCATCGTCATCCGGGCCGATATAAATTGAACGGTCGGTGAAAAACCCTTTCTTGAGCAACACCTCTTTACGGGTCTCCGATCCTTTCTCCTTGATGAAAAGGCGCGCCGAGACATTTGTTGTCAGTTCGATATAAAGCGTCCCGGCATTCTCCAGCAATACGGGTAATGGACGGTCGATGAAGGAACTCTCCCACACCCCAACACGCTCCGCCATCGCGAGCCTCACCACCTGATCGACAACCGTCCTCTCCCGTTGGTCTTTGGCGAGACTCCCGTATCCCCGATCCTCCCGCAATCCGGTAAAATCGGAAAACGATTCGGTCACCACATCTTTGACCGTCTGCCGCGCCAAAGCCCCGGCAGCCGCCCCGATCAAAAACAGCCCCGCGATTAAACACCGGCAGACGGATCCTTCGACTTCAAACATGGCGACACCCCCTTTCCTTTCGTTCTTTCCAATCTTCTGAGAAAGACCCCCCGATTCCCAGATCTGTATCACATCGTCACATTCCCATAAAAAAGCAGCCACCATCCCCCGCCCCGATGGACGGCGAACAGGGTATCAAATTCCAGTCGGCATCTAAACGCCGAAAGCCGTGAGCCGGGCGCGCCGGAGACTTTCAACCATTCCAGCGTTCCTTCAAGCATGCGATACGTTTCACGGTCATCAGCCGGAATCGGCGTGAAGTTTTCCGATGGCTCAAACCCGTTTTCAGGCTTGAGGAGAACCACGGATTCACGCGACAACCTCCCTCCAAGGCAGACAAGCCCTGACGGCTGACATCCCGTTACAGAAGCGGCCTTTGCGCGAATGGTCTCAACATCCGGGCCACTTCCAAGCAACGCCAAATACGTCAGGAAGGCCAAAAACACAAACAGGCCCACCATCATGAGGCAGTGACGCCAAAACCGCCTGATCAAGAACCAGATGGCTAAACATCCCTGGATAAGGCAACAGTATCCCATCAAAGGCACAATATCCGCTCGCCATTTCCAAAAACGCATATCGGATGGCGACAAGATCATCGAGAGCGCAAATCCGACCAAGCCCCCTAAAACCGGCGCTAGCGCGATTGCCCATACCCATCTTTTATTTGTCTTAACCATCATCTTCCGCCCCCCTATGTAAACGATGACATGGAACGGTTTATTCCAGGGATTCAAAAGACCCAACGTGGATAGGGTGTCACATTCCTTAATGTAAGTCAATGCCGTATTGATGATGGCAAGGCCACCCCGGCCTTGCCGCAAGGGCGTGGGCGCCCTTGCTACATCCAGTTTTGTGCCGACCGTGGAAACGTCCCCCTTGCGCCCCCACCCGGAATACACTAAACTCTCTTTCGTCCTCAAGAAAACATGAGAGATCAGCGGAGATGAAGCGAACGGTTTTGAACAGGATTCTGATCGCGGCCGGAGGGATTCTCCTCCTGCCGGTCTTGTTTGTGACGGGGCGCACCTATGGGGTACTCTGCCGTATGGTACCGTCGCTGGGACGGAGTTTCCATTCGAAGACGCTGATCTCGGGCGGGGCCTTTGACCAGTCCGGTTTGCTGAACCTTCTGCTGATCACCCTCTTGTCGGTTCTCTTCATCCTCTCCGCCAAACTGACGGCCTATGCGGTTCCCGCTTTCCGCCGCCAACCGCACCGGCTGATCTTAAACGCCGTCTTGAGCATCGCCTATCTGCTTCCGATCTATTCGGCCGTGGTCTTCACCTGGCATCTGTTCCGGCTGATCGCGGTGATGGGAATCACCCCCGAACGGATTACCGGCGTCCGCATCTCGATCGGGCTCTTTGCGGTTCCGTTTTTCAGCATCGCCTGGTGGTTCATCCGGAACGTGAACGTTTGGCGGATTCTCGCCGTCGGATTCCTCGCCTTGACGATGGCGTCCGCGACCGTTTGGGGAATCGACGGGGCCGCGCGCCATACGCTCGCCCGGCAGCCGCGTCCGACCCGGTTTGCGCCCCGTCTGGGTGACGGCACTGTTCCGGAGCAGGCGGAAACCCCGACCGTCTTCGGACTCCGGGAAATCCTCTTCGGCATCCCTGAATCGGATTTGCGGTAGCCCGGTTTTCAGGCCCGGCACAGTCTCTTCGCGGCGGGACCGAAAACATAGAGCGGGATGTCCTTAACCACCGGGCCATCATTCGCCGCCGCCAGCGAGGTCCGGAACGCGAACGGCGGGGAGAACAACTCACGATAGACCTTAAGACTTTTGGCTTGCGTGTTGATCCCGGCCTTGACCTCGACGGGACAAACGCCCGTTTCCCCCTGTATCACGAACTCCACCTCCGCGTTCCCGGCGTCGTTCGTCCAGTAGCAAGGTTCGAACCCGTTCACCGTCAACTCCTGCAGGACATACTGCTCCGCCAAAGCCCCCTTGAAGTTCGTAAACAGGTCATTGCCCTCAAGAACGGCGGAAGGCGGAAGGTCGCTCATCGCCCCGAGAAGCCCCACGTCATGCATGTACAGGCGGAAGGCGGAGAAGTCGCGATAGGATTTGAGCGGAAGACGCGGCGTTCCCACCCGATACACCTGCCGGACCATACCCGCGTCGTCCAGCCACTGGAGGGCCGACTCGTACTCGCGGGCCCGCGCGCCCGTCTTCAGCGCGGAATAGATGAACTTCTTGTTCTCCTTCGCCAGCTGGGACGGGATGGCGTTCCACAGAAGACGGATCTTCGGAAGCATCGAAAGGGGCGCGTGTTTGACGAAATCGGCGTCGTAGGCGGACAATATTTCACTCTGCACATCCCTGACGGAGCGCATGTTGCCCGTATCGGCATAAACGTTGACGGCCTCCGGCATCCCCCCCACGAGAAGATAGCGTTTGAGCATCTCGGCCAGCTCCGGCGCATAGGGCGACAAAGATGAAGGATCCCCGCTTTCGATCCTATCCGCAAGCCGGTTTTTGCCGATGGCCCTGACAAATTCAGGAAAATCCAACGGATGGACATCGAGAAGATTGACTTTCCCGACGGGAAACGACCCGCGGGGCTCATTGGGATTCTCCCCGTTCGGCAACGAACGGGCTCCCCCCGCACGGCCCACCGCAAGCCCCAAAAGCGAACCGGCGGCCACGATCGCCAACTCGGGCATATCCTCGTTGAAGAACTTGAGTGAAGTCAGAACATTCGAGGATTCCTGGATTTCATCCAAAAGCAGCAATGTCTTGCCGGGGACAATCTCGACATCCAGCGCGATGCCGATTTTCTCAAGCACGGACTTCGGGGTGATGTCGCCGCCTTCCAATTGATCCCGCAACATCCTCATCTTCATCAGATTGACATAAACGGCGTTTCCCCGATAAGCCGTTTGGGCAAACTCATTCAAAAGCCAGGTTTTCCCGACCTGTCTTGCACCCATCAACACAAGCGGTTTGCGGACCTTGCGCCGATTCCACGCCATCATCTGAGATAAAATGTTTCTTTTCATGGTTACCCTTTCAGACGAAAGGGTATCACCCCGGATTCACAAAAGTCAATCCACTTTTGTGATTCGGATACACAAATGTCGATCCACTTTTGTGATTTCCATCACAAAAATCGATGGACTTCAATGCGGTTGAGGGTTGAGCGTTGAGGGTTGAGGGTTGGGAGGGACGCGCTCCGTCGCGTCCGCCGCCCGCCTGACCGGCCGCGACGGAGCGCGGCCCTCCCTCGTCACCCCCGTTCCTTCATTTTTCACTCCTCATTCTTCATTTTTCATTCTTGAATCGGATAGAGGTGAGCAGTTCGTCGAAGTAGGATGCGTCGGTCAGGCCGTCATAACCGGAGAGGATGGCGGCCTTATGGGTTTCGGGATCGTAAAGTATCGCGAAACGCCAATGATACGACTCGTCTTCCGCCTTGTCGCCGGTCAACCGAACGACTTTCACGCGGGCCTTCCGTCCGTTGATCTGCCGGGTTTCGTCGGTGACCTCCGTCTCCCGCATCTGCCCGAACTCCTCGTTCCGGGATTCCTGCCTGACCGATTCGAATGTCGCATCCCCGTCATCCCCGAACAGCATGGAGGCGACAAACAGGCAATACGATCCCAGGCAGTTCAGAACGCAGGTGCCCACCTCCCCGTCGGGCGGGGTCTGGATGATGGCGTTCTCCAATTTCGCGGCGATGATATGGCCGTCGGTGAAGGTGCCGTCCGGAAGATCCGCCTGCCGGATGTCCGCGACAGACCACTGTTCCGCCCGGCGATACATGGTGTAGTAACCCATCGCGAAACAGGCGACCGGCGCCAGCGCCAGGACGGCCGCCAACACGATCTCGCCCCCGGACGCCTTCCGGAAGCGTTTCGGCAGCACCTCCTCCAACTGCTTGGAACGGAAGGTATAGATGAACCAGATGACGGACCAGACAATGCCCCGCACCGTCGTTTTCGCCTCGAACGCGGAGAGCTCCTCCATCCCCGAACAGACGACGGAGATCAGATTCGTCGCAAAGCAGATGACAAAATAGCAGCGGAGCCAAAAGACGGCACCCGGCAGACGGCGGAAGACGCCGATGGAGGCGATCAACCCCACGACACATGTGATCACGCCGAGCAGAATATCCAGATAACCGAAATAGGGGGTTATCGCGTGGGACGGATTCTGGAAGAAGGTCACGATCGGATAAATGAGACTGAAGAGCGACCCCAACAGGATGCCGAAGAGCATCAGCGATGTCCATCCGCGAATCTTGGTGTTCGCGCGAAGATAGGCGCTGGTGATCCCGCCGCCTTCCAGGGCCGCCGCGTAATCGGTGATCGGTTCGTTGGTCACGTTCATGTCATCTCCTGTTCTTCAATGCTTATCCTCAAAACCGTCCGACCTGTTCCCATAACGCCGTGAGGCGCTTGGCGGAGACGGGTACCGCCGTCTTCAGCTCCTGGGCGAAAAGGGAAATGCGGAACTCCTCCAGCTGCCACCGGTAGCCGTTCAGCGCCTCCGCGTTGTGACGGGGCGGATGCTCCTGCGTGACGAAATCGACATACCGTTTCCAGAACGGGGCAAACTCCTGCGCCTTGCGTGAATCGCCGGCGGGATTGTTCTTCGCCCGCTGGAGGCGGATGCGGCATCCCTCCAGATAGCGCGGAAACGCGCGCAGCTGGGCATCGGGGATGGTGGCGGCGAATCCGGGGAAGATGAGCCAGGCGAGCTGCTCGCCGACATCGTCCCGCGCGGAATCGGGCAGCGCCGTGTCCGACAGCGATTGTTCGACCGCACCCGCCGTCCGCAACAGGGCGGTCACCAGCCGGGCGCGCTCCAGATGGATCCGGTAGAGGTTGCCGCGTTCCCGCTCGAAACGTTCGTCGAACGCCGCCGCGTTCCGGATGGCCGGCCGGCCCGCCGTGAAGGTCTCGCGCAACGCCGCCTCGGCGATCTCCTTTCCGAGCGAGGCGGGGGTCATCTCCAGCTGGCTGATGTAGAGCAGGACATCGCGGGGCAGGGAAAGCGGCTGGACATACCGTTTCCACTCCTTGCCGAGGGCCAGCGCGAAGAGGCGGCAGCATCCCTTCTCATGGGTCGCGGCGGCGACGGCGGCATCCGCGAAGAGCCGGATGGAGACGGAATCCCCGTCGTCCTTCAACGCGGGATAGTGGATGATCGGCCAGCCGACCTTCCCGACATCGACCCGCTCCGGAAGATCCCCGAAATCCCATCGGACCAGACCGGTTCGATGCCAGCGGGACGCTTCGGGACGTGCCGCGACCGGACGATCCTTCCCGAACATCCGGACCAAAGTCTCGATCGCGCGGCCCGCGCCCAACTCCTTCCCGTCGGCATCCACCACCCGGAACCGCATCTGAAGATGGTCCGGCACACGCTTTTCCAGCCAGGCGTCTTCGGGGATCCTGATGCCGCGTTCGGCGTAGACCGCATCAATCAGGGCATGGGCCAAAGCCCCCTCGCCGGGACGCATCCGGGCGCGGCACATCGCGAGGGTCTCATCCATCGGAATCAGCAGCCGCCGCAACCGGGTGGGCAACGTGGCCAGCATCCAATGCACCTTCTCGTCGAGAAGCCCCGGCACCAACCACTCCGACCGCCACGCCGCCGCCTGGGGCAGCAGGGAAACCGGCACCGTGCAGGTCACGCCGTCGTCCGGTTCGCCCGGCGCGTGGCGGTAATCCAGCCGCAACCGGTTGCCGTTGAGGACCACGGCATCGGGAAACAACTTCGAGAGATCCCGCACCGGGGGCAGATCGGAGGCCTTCATGACAAGGGCATCCCGCTCCGACGGGGCGGCCTGTTTCAGCCACTTCCGCAAATCCGACATATTGCAGACCGTCGGCGGCAGATGGGCGTCATAAAAGCGGAAGGCGATTTCGGGATCGAAGAGCTGACCGTGCTGGCGGGTCTTCTCCTCGGCCGCCTCCAGTGCCCGAATCCGCTCCAGATTGGCAAGAACGGCGGGGGGAATCGGCTTCGGAAGATCGCCGCGCAACAGCCCCTCCCGGATGAAAATGCCCCGCGCCTCCTCCGGATTGATCCGGCTGTCGTCCCGCGTCCGCCCCTCGACCAGTACCAACCCGAAGAGGGTCACCCGTTCCCTCACCCGGACGAACCCGCGCTGACCGTCCCATTCGGGCGAGTGGTAGCTGTAGGAACAGAGATGACCCGCGACCGGCTCGATCCACGCCGGATCGATGCAGGCGACCATCCGGGCGAAGAGCCGGGAGGTCTCGACCAGCTCGCCGGTCAGGACCCATTCGCGGGTCAGGGAGACGGCACCGTGTTTCGGCTGTTTCGGATCGACCTTCTGCTCCTTCTTCTTGGCGAGACCCGAACCGGGGAAGATGGCGAAACGGATCCCGCGCGTCCCCCGGTAATCGTTCGTCTCGGGATCGCGCTTACCGAGGTTGCCGATCAGACCGGCGAGTAATGCGCGGTGCAGCCCGGCATCGCCCCCGCGGGCGGACGCGGTATCGAGCGACAGCGTCTCCCGGCAGAGCCGTTCAAGCTGGTCGCGTAAATCCGCCCACTCGCGCATCTTGGGATAGGAGAGAAAGTTGGCCTTGCAGAGCCGGCGCGCGAAGGACTGGGATTGCCGCTCGGTCTGTTCATGGTACCACCGCCAGAGCTTCAGCAGCGCGGCGAAGTCGGAAACGGGCGAGAGGAAACGCGCATGGAGGCGGTCCGCCTCCTCCTTCTGCTCGATCGGCCGGCGGCGAGGATCGTCACACTCCATCGCCGCCACCAGGATCAGCGCGTCGGCGAGCGACTCTTCCCGGTCCGCCGCGAAAAGGACACGCCCCAACGCGGGTTCCAGCGGGAGCCGCGCCAGCTGGCGTCCAAGCCGACTAAACTGGAAGGGTGCCTCCTCGCGGTCGGGATCGGTCTCCCGTCGATGGACCGGCTCCAACGCCCCCAACTGCTCCAGCTCGCGGTATCCCTCCCGGATCATCGCCGGGGAGGGCGGATCAATCAACGGGAAAGAGGCGATGTCGCCGAGTTTCAGATCCAGCATCGTCAGGATAACCCCCGCCAGGCTGGAACGTAGGATCTCGGGCGGGGTATAGGCGTCGCGTTTCTTAAAATCGTCCTCGCCGTAGAGCCGGATGCAAACACCCGGCGCGATACGGCCACAACGTCCCTTGCGCTGGTTGGCGCTCGCCTGGGAGACCGGCTCGATCTGGAGCCGCTGGACATGGGTACGCGGGTTGTAGCGGTTGAGGCGGACCAACCCCGAATCGATCACATAACGGATACCCGGCAAGGTCACCGAGGTCTCCGCGACATTGGTCGAGAGGATGATCCGCCGGTTGGAAGAGAGGGTAAAGGCCCGTTGCTGTTCCCCCGCCGGGAGGGAAGCCAGAAGCGGGATGATCTCGGTGCCGGGATAGCGCCGGCCGGTGAGGGTCTCGGCGGCTTCGCGGATATCGCGCTCGCCCGGCAGGAAGACCAGGATATCGCCCTTCCCCTCGGTGGAAAGCTCATCGACGGCGCGGGCGATCTGACGCGGCAGATCGGCCTCGTCCTCCTCATCCGCCGGCCGCCAGCGGGTCTCGATCGGATAGAGCCGGCCAGGCACGGAGACGATCGGCGCGCCGCCGAAGAAGGTGGAGAAACGCGCCACGTCCAGCGTCGCGGAGCTGATGATCAGGGAGAGGTCGCGGCGACGCGCCACGGTGCGTTTCAGGATCCCCAGCAGGAAATCGATGTTGAGCGACCGTTCGTGCGCCTCGTCAATGATCAAGGTGTCGTAGGCGCGGAAGTGGCGGTCCGTGCGGGTTTCCGCCAGCAGAATGCCGTCGGTCATGAATTTGATCCGGGTCTCGGCGGAGAGCCGTTTGTCGAAACGGTGCTGGAAACCGACCGTGCGGCCCGGCTCCTCGCCGAACTCCTCCGCCACGCGNNGGGTGCAGCCGATCAACCCCCGCCGGCCCCGTCCCGCCGTCAGCGCCAATTTGGGGAGCTGGGTCGTCTTACCCGAACCGGTGTCGCCGCAGACAATCACCACCTGATGCTCCCGGATCGCCGTGACAATCGCCTCCGCGTGAGCGGTGATCGGCAGATCGGACGGAAGCGGGGGGATCCGGAGGGCGGGGCGGTCGGTCATGAAGGGCCTTCCCTTACCGGCGGCGGGTCATCCAGAAGACCACACTCAGCGAGATCAGCACCGAAATGCCCATCAGAATCCCGAACGCGTGCTCGTACTTCTGCATCGGCAGCGCCACGTTCATCCCGTAGATACTGG
>DBXN01000165.1:0-218 GCA_002309585.1 Verrucomicrobia bacterium UBA1211 | reverse complement strand
TACCGCATCACGTTGTTCAGGTTGTTGGAGATGATCGAGGCGAAGGTATCCAGCGTGCCGGTCAGAATGTTGCTGTGGATGGTCGCCATCTCCAGCGCCTGCCGGTATTCGACCGAGACATCTTCCAGCACATCCAGATCCTTGTCGGGGATGTCCAGCTGGCGCGTGTGCTCCAGCCGCCCGATCAGGATATCGTTCGCCTTCAGGGAGGTGGTGAA
>DBXN01000087.1:3813-6072 GCA_002309585.1 Verrucomicrobia bacterium UBA1211 | reverse complement strand
GGAGCTGGTCGGCGGCGATTCCGCGTTGGATCCGACCTACTACGCGACCCATATCGCCTCGGCCGGTATCCACTTTGAGGGCTTCGATGACACTGTTCTCGCCAAGACGCCCTCCGCTTACCTCGTTCCCGTGGGCGAGGACCGGATGCGTGCCGTCGGCGATCCCGAGACGGTGATCGCGTGGAAGGTGGTCGATCAAACCATCCCCGCGCCCTACGTCATCGGTTCCGCCATGTTGGATGATCCCGACTGGACACCGCTCTACGATGGCAACACGGGCGGGAACGATTTGGGGGCGCGGATCCGCAAGCACCCCTCGTTCCGGGTCTACTACGATGACGAAGGGAAGGATCCGAGTGACGACGCGCTCGACTGCACCCGCCTCGTCGGCCGTTCGGCATGGAACACCCGCTGGCTGCTGATTATCCCGGCGGGGTCGCTCGGCGCGGACCGTGAGGAGGCCCTTTCCGCCTTCATCAACGGTATCGATTCCGACCGTGACGGGCGGCTTGATTTCCAGGGCGTTGGCGATATCAAAATCGGGTTGCGGACCTATTCGACGAGTGGAAATTGAAGGTGAAGGGCGGACGCGCCGCCCATGCCGGAAGACGAATGGTTTTGGAGGAAGAAACATGAAACGTTTTGAAAAGCAAGGAACTGTCGTATCCAACAATCGTGTCGGGCGTCAATCCCGCGCGTCACGGTGGTTCATTCTTCTCGTGTCATCTGTCATTCTGCATTCCGCATTTCCCGTCCAAGCGGCGACGCCCGCCGCTGTCACCCCCTACACCTTCCTCGGGCGTGTGACGGACGCGCGGCATGTTGCCTTTGACACCAACCGTGTCGCCAAGATCGCGGCCGCCAACCTTTCGGGAAAGTTGCTCGCCGAGACCAAGACCTTCTTCCGCGCCGGTTCGCGGCTGAACTACGTGCTCGACATCCCGATGGCGACCAGCGCGGCGGATGGCTTCGCGGTGCAGGATGCCCTTTTACGGGTGTGGGTGACGGATGATGTGGGGAAGATTTGGAACGGTGTCATCGCCAACGCCTCCGTCGGCGCGCCGGGTGCGGTACGTGAGGTCGACATTGTCCTTGGCGAGGATGCCGATGGCGACGGCATCGACGATACGTTCTACCAACAGCTCAAGGCGCAGTGGGAGGCGAGCGATTACTGGAAACGCGGTGAGACCTTCGATCCGAACAAGGATTATGACGGCGATGGCGTCTCCACCCTCAACGAGGCGCTCTCCGGAACCGATCCGTTCAATGCGCTGGATGTGCTGACGATCACCGCGATCGCGCCGCTGGGTTCCCTTCCCGACGGAAAGCGGATCGAGACGGCAGGCGAGGCCAAACCCGTCGCGCTCTCGTTCAGCGCCATCGGCGGGCACACCTACACGGTGGAGGAGACGACCGACCTGAAGGCGAAGGCCTGGAAGATGCGCGGTTTCCAACTCGAATCCGGAGAGGCCGTAAACGTGCTCGCCATTCCATCGGCCTCCCGCCGCGCCGTCTGTACCGTCTACCTGCTACCCACCTCATCCACGAACGCCTTTTTCAGAATCAAGGCCGAGTGAGGGATTGGGGGAACAGACATTTCCGCCCATCCCGCCAGCGGAACCCCAAATCGGATGGCAACTAATCCGCAAAATACAAAATAGGTGCCATTTCTTGCCATCTTTTTGTGCTGAAAAGCCACGCCCGCTTTGATACACTCTCAACTGTTTCTATCGATGAGGAAGGAATGGGGACCATGAAGATCAAAGAGCTTTTCGACAGCCGGGCGGTCACGCTCTCGTTCGAAATCTTTCCGCCGAAGAAGGCGCTTTCGTGCGATTCGGTCATCGCGACCGCGCTCGACCTGGCGACGATGCGGCCCGACTTCATCAGCGTGACCTACGGCGCGGGCGGCACCTCCCAGGCGAATACGCTGGAGATCGCCTCGACCGTCCAATCCCGCGCGGGGATCCCCACCCTCGCGCACCTGACCTGCGTCGGGGCGACCCGCGCGAAGATCGACGGGACCATCGCCGACCTGCACCAGGCCGGGATTGAAAATGTCCTCGCCCTGCGCGGCGACCTTCCCGCAGGGATGACGGCAGATGCCCTCGCGGACGACTTTCACCACGCCTCCGACCTGGTCGCCGTCCTGAAGGCGGCGGAATTCTGCGTCGGGGGCGCCTGCTATCCGGAGGGTCACCCCGAAAGCGGCAGCCGGATGCGGGATTTGGAACATCTCAAGATCAAGGTCGATGCGGG
>DBXN01000087.1:0-3734 GCA_002309585.1 Verrucomicrobia bacterium UBA1211 | reverse complement strand
GTGACGAACGCCAACCAGATCGCCCGCATGATCGAACTCTCCAACGCCTACGTGCCGCGCAAACTGATGCAGATGATCGACCGGTTCCGCGACCATCCCGCCGCCCTGCGCCAGGCGGGCATCGCGTACGCGGTTGACCAGATCATCGACCTCGTCAGCAACGGTGTCCGGGGCATCCACATCTACTCGATGAACCGGAGCGACATCGCGATGGAGATCATCCGTAACGTTTCAGAGATCCTGACCGCCGCCCGCTAACCCCCATTCCGATATGGCCACCGATTTCCAAACCTTCTTCCGTGAACGTCTCGCCGCCAACCGGCCCGTCTTCCTTGACGGCGGCATGGGGACCATGATCCAGCAGACCGGCATCACCGGATTCGCGATTCCGGAGGAGCTGACCCTCACCCACCCCGACCTCCTCACCGGGATCCATCGGCGTTACCTCGAGGCGGGCGCGGAGATCATCAACACCTGCACCTTCGGCGCGAACCCCCTGAAACTGGGTGCCCATGCGCTGGATCCCGGCCGCGTTTATGCCGCCGCCGCCGATTGCGTCCGCGCCGCCATCCGCCAGCAGGGCGGAACCGGCCGCTGGATCGCGGGCGACATCGGACCGCTCGGCCAGCTGCTGGAGCCCCTCGGCAAAATCACCTTCGATGAGGCGTATGACCACTTCGCCGTCTGTGCCCGCGCGGCGGAAAACGCCGGCGCGGACCTGCTCCTGATCGAGACCATGACCGACCTCTATGAACTGAAGGCAGCGGTTTTGGCGGCGAAGGAAAACACCCGGCTTCCCGTCTTCGCCTCCATGGCGTTTGAACCCTCGCTCAAAACCCTCACCGGATCCGATCCGGAGGTCATCGCGACGGTCCTCGAAGGGTTGCGCGTCGATGCGCTCGGTTTCAACTGCGGCGGCTCGCTGGAGGATGCCCGCATCCTAACCGACCGTTTCTGCGCCGCCACCGCCCTCCCGGTTCTGACGGAACCCAACGCGGGATTGCCCGTGGTCGAAGACGGGCGGACCACCTTCAAGGTCGGTCCCGAGCCCTTCGCAGCCTGCCAGGTGGAGAACGCGCGGCGCGGCGTCCGGATTTTGGGCGGCTGCTGCGGCACGACCCCCGACCACATCGCGGAGATGGTCCGTCGCATGCCCGCCCAGCTTCCGCCCCGCCCCCTGCCGCCCCCGCGCACACGGGCCGCCTCGGGACGGCGCGTGGTGACTTTCGGCAACACGCCCGACGCACCGGGGCCGATCGTCATCGGAGAGCGGATCAACCCCACCGGCAAGAAGCGGTGCAAGGCCGCGCTGATGGCGGGCGATATGGGTTTCGTCCTGAATGAGGCGGAGAGCCAGCTCGCCGCCGGCGCGGAGATTCTGGATGTCAATGTCGGATTGCCGGGCATCGACGAGAAGGCGATGATGCTGCGCGTTGTTCGGACACTCCAGCAGACCTTTGACGCGCCCCTCCAGCTCGATTCGAGCGAACCGGCCGTGCTGGAACACGCGATGCGCCACATCAACGGCAAACCGCTCGTCAACTCCGTCAACGGCAAGCAACCCGTCATGGACGCCGTCTTTCCGCTCATCCAAAAGTACGGGGGAACGGTTGTCGCCCTCTGCCTTGATGAGAACGGCATTCCCCCGACTGCCGAAGGGCGGGTCGCGATCGCCCGCAGGATCATCCGCGAGGCCGCGAAATACGGGATCACCCCGAACGACATCCTGATCGACACCCTCACCCTCACCATCAGTTCCCAGCAGCGCGAGGCGCGCGCGACCCTGGACGCCATCGCCCAGCTCAAGCGTGAATTCGGCCCCCAGGGGCTGAAGACCGTCCTTGGGGTCTCCAACATCTCCTTTGGTCTTCCGCGGCGCGAGCTGGTCAATGCAAACTTCTTTGCGATGGCACTCTACGCGGGACTCGACGCCGGGATCATCAATCCCCTCTCCGCCGAGATGATGGGCGCCTTCCGCGCTTACCGCGCCATCGGCGCGTTCGACCGGGATTGTCTGGATTACATCGGAACCTACACCGGGACCGTCGCCGCTTCCGCCGCGCCGGTCCAACCCTCCCCCGCCGAGGCCACGCCGGCGAAAAGCGCCGACCATACGCCCCTTCAGGAACTGATCATCAAAGGGTATGAGGAGGCGGTCTCCGCCGCGACCGTCGAGGCGCTGAAAGCCAAAAGCGTCCTTGAGATTGTCGACCAAGAGATCGTGCCCGCGCTGGATGAAGTCGGCCGCGAGTACGAGGCGGGACGTAAATTCCTGCCGCAGCTGCTCCTGAGCGCCAAAACCGTCTCCCGCGCCTTCGAGGTCCTCAAACGCGTCCTCGCCGAATCGGGACAGGTCCAGGAGACGAAAGGGACGCTGATCATGGCGACCGTCGAGGGCGACATCCATGACATCGGCAAGAATATCGTCATCGCGATGCTGGAGAACTACGGTTACACCGTCATCGACCTGGGCAAGGATGTCAAAGTCGAAACGATCGTCGAGACCGCCATCGAGCACCGCGTCACGCTGATCGGGTTGAGCGCGCTGATGACAACCACCGTCTCCAGCATGGAGCGGACGATCCAGGCTCTCCGGGAAGCGGAGAAGCAGACGGGCGTTCCGTTCACGATCGCCGTCGGCGGCGCCGTCCTCACGGAGGAGTACGCCAAAAAGATCGGCGCCGACTACTATGGAAAAGACGCGATGGCGACAGTCGCCATCGCGCGCAAGGTATTCGGAAAATAACGGATCCGGAGGGTTAACGGACCGAATCCATGAGCCCGCGGAAGTAGCCGATGCACTCGGCGATCCCGACGATCGGGTCGTTCATGTCCCGCTCGTACTCCAGGCTGCAGCAACCGGTGTAGTTGATCTCGCAGAGCGCCTTGACGAAGGCGACCAGATCGATCTTCCCGCGCGGCAACGGCGTCGCGCCGCCCTTGCGGGTATTGTCGGTCACGTTCTTCAGGTGGACATCATGGAGCCGGTCACGGTAGGCGTAGACCGCCGGAATCGGATCCTTCCCGAAGCGGAGCTGGTGTCCAATATCGAAACAGATGCCGACGCGCTTATCCAGATCCTTGACCATCTCAATCGCGGAATCGGCGGTCGGGAAGAGTTCCGGCATATCCGGCCCGTGGTTGTGGATCGCGTACTTCATGTCATACTCTTTGCAGAGCGTCTCGATGTACTCCAGCAGTTTGCGCGAGCCGCAACGGATATTCTTGCCGTCCCGCTGCTGATTCTCGAACGGAACGCCCACGACGACCTTGACGCCGACCCGTTTCGCGTACTCGAAGGCGTTCTTCGCCTCCGCCTCGCTGCCCATGTAGATCGGCCCGACTCCGTAACCGGTCACGCCGAAGCTCTTGCACTTCTCATGGAACGCCGCGATCTCCTCCGGCGTGCTCTTCAGCGGAAGATGGAAATCCTTGATGCACAGATAGCGCACGTCCACGCGCTTCAGGATCTCCAGCGCCTGATCCAGCTTGAATTTGTGCAGGGTGAAACCCGCCATGCCCAGTTTGAACGGAACCTTACCGGTCGTCTCTTGCGCCGCCGGCGCCTGGGCCGAAGCGGTTGAAACCAAAGCCGGCGCGGCCGCCGTCGCGGCCAGCCCCATACCCACCTTCGCGAAAAACGAACGACGTGTTGTCATCTTTATACCCTTCCCAAGTTAAATGAATGATGGTTTAACTGTATCGGAAAACCGTCCGCAATTCAATCCGAAAGT
>DBXN01000133.1 GCA_002309585.1 Verrucomicrobia bacterium UBA1211 | reverse complement strand
AATCTCAAATTTCAGATCTGAAATCCATTTGGGGAGGTAAACGCCATGGCATCATTCAAACGATTTGAGGATCTTCCCGTCTGGCGAGAGAGTACGGATCTGGCCGTCCGAATCTTTAAACTCACGGATGCCGCCTGTTTCAAATACAAGGGTGATTTGGTTAACCAGCTCCGCCGCGCGGCCCTATCGGTACCAAACAACATCGCGGAAGGATTTGAGCGCGGAACCACCCAAGAGCTGATCACTTTCCTGTATATCGCCCGAGGTTCCGCAGGGGAGGTGCGGTCAATGCTCCGTTTCGCGATCCAGCTTGGCGCGATGGCCGATCTGAACAACGCGATCACGAATCTGATCGCGACGTGTGAATCGATCTCCCGCCAAATCCGGGCATGGCTCAATTCCCTCCAAAACACCGACATCACCGGCAACCGCTATCTGAATGACGAAACGAGAAAAGGGTATGAGGGGAAGAAACGGGCAGAGGCGTTTCATGCGCAGATGCAGGCATTCAGAGAACAGATGGAAGCGGGCCTCACAGCGGGAACATGGGGAAGGCCTGAAGGAAAACCGAATCTCAAATCTGAAATTCCAAATCCATCCGGCGAACAGAATCCAGAACCGTCTATCCCCGATTCCGGCCATTCATCGCCGTCCCCCAGCCTATAATCCGCGCGCCGCTTCCCGTAACGCTTCTACCAACTCGGTCAGAACCTGGCTGAAGGCCGCTGAAAACGCCTGCGCGGAGGCGGTGGGACCTTCGGCGGAAATCGGCGCCTTAGCCTGCCGCTCCACACTGACGATCACCGGGAAGTCAGGCGAACGCTCGTTCAGGACCGTCAGCCGCAAACCGACACAGGCCATCGGCTTGGAAGGCTCGGTATAATCCAGATACAGATCGGTGATCCACCCATCCAAACCCAGATCCGTCACGGAACCCGATGCCGCGTCAAACACCTGTGCGAAAAGGCCGGTCTTCTCCAGATAACGGTACACCAGCGTTCCGAACAGCTCCTCAGGTGCCGTCAACCAGCAGTTGTAGTAATCGACGGCGGCCTCCCCGCCCGCGCGCCGGATTACAAACGAACGGTTATTGGCGGGCGGCAGGGCATGGAACGGCCGACACTTGACCGCCCCGAAAAGCGGATGTTCAATTTTGGCAACCGCAGGAGAGACCTCCGGAACAAAAAGCCGTTTCTGCGTCTGGGCCAGCCGCTGTTCCTTCGACCCTCCGCCCAAACATCCCGTCATCAGCACGGCGGCCATCAAAGAGAGAGAAAGAATCGGTTTCATACGCATCGTTTACTTCCTTTCGTTTTCCGGCAATGGCGCGGGCGGCTGCCCGAAAATCAATGCCGCCGGATTTGCATTCAACTCTTTCATGGTCTGATTCAACTGCTCAAACGTATCCTGAAGATTCCGCAGCACACTCTGAACCGCGGTCTGTTGCGTCTGGACCGTCCGGTTGAGCGCCTGAACCGAATTCCCTAACGCGCTGATCGTTTCCGTGATCCCGACCCGGTTGCTGGAGACCAACCCGCCGACATCCGACACCACATCCGACGCATTCGCGACAAGCACCGTCGCATTCGTGACCGTGCTGTTCAACCGGTCAAGAAACGGGCCGATATCCTTCTCGACCCGCTCGGCGGAGCGGCGGACGCTGGCGGTCATCGCCGCCAGGTCACCCGGCATCGCGGAGAGTTCGGGCGATTCGACGAGTTTCTTCAGCGACTGATTGGTTTCCCGCACCTCCTCCAACAAGGCCGTCGCCTGATCCAGCATATCCGTCAGATTCACCGACTCCAATTTGTCCCGCAGGAGCATCAGCGTTCCCAAAAGCTCATCCCCCAACGCGGTGATATCGAGGTTTCCGACCTTCTCCATCACATCATCCATCGTCTTCTTCAGCGAGGCCAGCGTGCTGCTTGTCGCTGGGATATAGAAGTGATCCGGCTTCCACGCCGGCATGGGCGGGAGTTGGCTGTTCCGCTCAAAATAGTCCAATTCGATATAGGAAAGTCCCGTGACGCCGGAGGAGGTCAGTTTCGCGCGCAACCCGTTCTCGATCATGAACGTCAACACGCGATCCGCCTCCTTCTGGTTGATCAGCGAGAACTTCTGGGGATCCAGCGCCATCTCCACCATGATGCTGCGTCCATGGGGATTGCCCGCTTCAAAGCCCTCTTTTTTCGAGTAGGTCGTGTAGACGAATCCGATCGCCTTCACCTCCCCGACCGGCACCCCGCGATAGGTCACCGATGAACCGATATCCAGTCCCTTCACCGATTCGGCGAAATAGGTCTCTGACAGAATCACCTTCTGGTTAAAGACCCGCGCCCCGGCGATCGCGATGGCGATAAAGATCAACGCCATGCCCGACAGGACAAAAAAGCCGATCTTAGCGTAGCTGGCTTTATTTTCACTCATGTCAACGCCTCTCGATTAAAGAACCGCCGAACCGTTTCATTCGGCGGAGAATCCCGCAACTCGGAAGGAACGCCTTCCGCAATCATGCCCTGCGCCTGGCGATCCAGCATGATACACCGGTCGGCAACCGCATAAATGCTCGCCAGTTCGTGCGTCACCATCACGATCGTCACCCCTTGCTCATCGCGCATCCGCAGAATCAACTGGTCCAGTTCGGCGGAGGTGACGGGATCCAATCCCGCCGACGGCTCATCGAAAAAGAGAATTTCCGGTTCCAGCGCCAACGCCCGGGCGATTGCGGCACGTTTCTTCATTCCCCCGCTGATGTCCGCCGGGAAGAAGGAGGCGTAATCCCCCAACCCCACCTGGGAGAGGCGCATCCGCGCGATCAGCTCCCGCGCATCCGGTGGAAGCGTCGTATAGACTTCCAGCGGCAGGCAGACATTCTCCAACAGCGTCATCGAACCGAAAAGCGCGCCGCTCTGGTAGGTCACGCC
>DBXN01000145.1:2609-7667 GCA_002309585.1 Verrucomicrobia bacterium UBA1211 | reverse complement strand
GGCGGCATGACCTCCCACGCGGCGGTTGTCGCGCGCGGCATGGGCAAGTGCTGTATCTCCGGCTGCGGCGAACTCCACATCGACCTGGAAACAAAGACGATGGTCTGCGGCGACACCAAAATGAAGGAAGGCGATTGGATTTCGCTGAACGGTTCGACCGGAATTGTCTACTCCGGCAGGATCGCGACCGAGGATCCGAAACTCGCCGGCCCGTTCGCAATGATCATGAAGCTCGCGGACAAGTACCGCAAGCTGGGTATCCGCACGAACGCAGACACCCCGCGCGACACGATCAAGGCGGTCGCGTTCGGCGCCGAGGGAATCGGCCTCTGCCGGACAGAGCACATGTTCTTCCAGGGTGAGCGGATCGTCAGCTTCCGCCGGATGATCCTCGTCGCGGAGACGGTCAAACGGTTGCGGGCCCAGATCGCGAACGCGGCGGATCCCGCCGAAGCGAAGAAACTGGAGAAGGAGCTGGTCGCGCCGCTGAAGCAGTTCAACCAGGCGCTGAAGGAGTTGCTCCCGCTCCAGCGGAAAGATTTCGTGGAGATGTTCAAGGCGCTAAAAGGCCGGCCCTGCACGATCCGTCTCCTGGATCCGCCCCTGCACGAGTTCCTGCCGCAGAAACCCGCCGAGCAGGCCGCGATGGCCGCGACGATGGGCACGGATGTCAAGACCATCCAGGCGGTCGTCGAGGAGCTTCACGAGGCCAACCCGATGCTGGGACACCGCGGCTGCCGGTTGGGCATCAGCTATCCGGAGGTGACCAAGATGCAGGTCCGGGCGATCTGCGAAGCGGCCACCCTCGTGAAAGGCTCGCAGCCCGAGATCATGGTCCCGCTCGTCGGCAACGTCAAGGAGCTGATCTCCCAGAAGGCGCTGATCAACCAGGTGAAGGCGACGGTCGAGAAAGAGAAGAAGATCACCCTCAACATCAAGATCGGCACGATGATCGAGGTGCCGCGTGCGGCGATCACCGCCGACCAGATTGCCAAGGAGGCCGATTTCTTCTCCTTCGGCACCAACGACCTGACGCAGATGACCTGTGCGTTCTCGCGGGATGACGCGGGCAAATTCCTTGGCGACTACGTCGCGACCGGCTTCTACGACTACGACCCGTTCCAGGTGCTGGACACCGAGGGCGTCGGACGGATGATCCATCTCGCGATCCAGTATGGCCGGGGCGTGAAACCGCACCTGAAGATCGGCGTCTGCGGTGAGCATGGCGGCGATCCCAAGACCATCGCGTTCTGCCACGACGAGGGATTCTCCTATGTGAGCTGTTCCCCCTACCGTGTGCCGATCGCGCGTCTGGCCGCCGCGCAGGCGGCGCTGTCGTTGCCGCACCCGTAAACCCCGATAGGAGATACGGCCGAGGGCCGTCCGGCGTCGGTCCGGACGGCTGCCGGCCGTCTTCAAACGATGACTGAACGTCCTGTTGTCCGTCCCGCCGTCCTGAAGGATGCCGTCGGGATTTTCAATCTGATCCGGAATCACCGTGACGACCTCATCGCCCGGCCGCTGGGAGATATCATCCAGAACATCGACCGATTCGTCGTCGCGGATTCGGACGGGACGCTGATCGGTTGCGCATCGTTCCAGATCCTTCCCGAAATCGGATTTCCGGAACGCGCTTCCGTCGAGGTCCAATCCGTCGCGGTCGATCGGGACTACCGCCGGCAGGGGATCGGCTCGCGTCTCATCCAGAGCGTGCTGGCGAAAGTCATGCCGTTCAACCCGCCTCATGCGATCGTCCTGACCTACGCGCCGGACTTCTTCGCGTCGCTGGGGTTCCGGGAGATTCCCAAGACACAGGTCATGCACAAGCTCTACATGGGCTGCATCAACTGCACCAAACACGCGAACCCCTTCACCTGCCCTGAAATCGCGATGTCCCTCAACCTGCGAAACATCGAGTAGCCCATGAGAAACGAGAAACGTGTCAATGAAGCGCGTGTGGCGGCCCTAGTCCGGGATCTGCTGACTGAACTGGGCGAGGACCCCGATCGCGAAGGTCTGGTCAAGACACCGCAACGGGTGGCGAAAGCGTTGGCGTTCCTAACATCCGGTTATGGCCTGACCCCCAAACGGGTACTGAACAACGCGGTCTTCACCACCGCCGCCAACCACATGATCATCCTTCGCGACATCGAGCTGTACAGCATGTGCGAACACCACATGTTGCCCTTCTTCGGAAAGTGCCACGTTGGATACATCGCTCAGGGGAAAGTGCTGGGGGTCAGCAAGATCGCCCGGATTGTGGATTGCTTCGCCCGCCGCCTCCAGATCCAGGAGCGGCTGACCGAACAGGTCGCGCAGGCGATTCTCGACGAGGCCTCCGCAGAGGGGGTCGGCGTGGTGATGGAGTGCCGCCACCTCTGCATGATGATGCGTGGGGTCGAGAAACAGAATTCCGTCATGACCACCTCTGCCGTCCTTGGGTCGTTCCGTGACGATCCCTCCGTGCGGCAGGAGTTTATGTCGCTGCTGAACAACCACCGATAACCTATGATCATCGCCCTCTCATCCAATTGGAACGCGAAACGGCGGGAATCCGGCGAAGCCCTTGTGGACGAGGCGCTTGCCCTTGGATTCGACGCGCTTGAACTCGGCTACAACACGACCGACGAGCATGTCAAAGGGATCAAGCGCCGGATGGCGGAAGGGAAGATCATCGTCAACAGCGTCCACGCCTACAGTCCCGTCCCGATCGGCGCGCCGCACGGTTACCCCGAACTCCACCTCCTCGCCTCCCCCGACGAAGACGAACGGGTGCTTGCCGCCATTCTTTTGGGCAAAACCCGCGACTTCGCGGAATCGATGGGTGCGCGCGCGGTGGTGCTCCATGCAGGGCGGGTTTTTCTGGATTCGTTCTGGGGCTCTCTGAACTCCGGCCGCCTCGAAGCCGTCGCGGAACGGGAGGGTAGCACCCAGGCGCCCAAATACCAGCGGATGCTGGCCCGTGCGAAAAAGCGGCGGACCAAGCGCGCCGCCGCTCTCTTTGAGGGTTTCTGCGCCTCGCTGGAAAAGATCCTCCCGACCTTCGAGAAGGCGAACCTGAAACTCTGCCTGGAGAACCTGCCCTCCATCGAGGGTTTCCCCGACGAAGAGGAAATCCAGCGGCTCTGTGACCGCTTCAAGGGCTCCCCGCTGCGCTATTGGCACGACATGGGTCACGGCCAAGTCCGCTCCCAGATGCGCTGGATGGGAGATCACGCGGAGGTCGCCAAACACCTTCTGCCCATCACCGGCGGCATCCACATCCACGACGCCGCCCCGCTGATGGTTGACCACCTCCCTCCCGGCGACGGCTACATCCCCTTCCCGAAATTCGCCTTCTACGCCTCGGACGAGATCATCAAGGTTTTCGAACCCGCCCCCGCCGTCCGCGCCGAAGCCCTCCGCAAAGGCCTTCACCTCGTCCGGAAGGCATGGGGAGAAGGGAAATAGCAAAATGACGAACAAACGGATTTGTTCACGCCTAACGGCGTTCACGATTCTGAAACCGTGAGCCGTGTTAACGGCGAACAAATCCGTTTGTTTAATCCCTATTCCCTGTTTGGTTTTTCACTCGGAGCCGTTGAGGGCACAGGACATAATGGGCATCCCAATGCCTCAAAATCCGATGAACCCGGATTTCGGGCCCTCCTTCTTGTGCCCGCACTCCGCCTTAAGCGCCTCGATGCGGTCCATGTTGGAAACGGACCCGTTCAGGTAGAACAGGCTCTGCCGCACCGTGCGGAAGTCCCCGGGCGTCAGATTGTTCAGTGCCTTGAGCGCATCCGCCTCTTGCGCCGTGAGGACGGTCTTGAAGGTCCGTTCGAAAAAGAACGTCCGGCCCGCCTGCGTGAGATAGTCGAAAGCCAGCTTGAAGGTGAAGCGGCGCATGATCGCCGAGTCGAGATGCTCGGAGAAGTTCGTCGCGGCGACCAGCACCCCGTTGAAATTCTCCATCTGCTGCAGAAACTCGTTCACCATCGAGACCTCCCAATTCACGGCGGCGTTCGTGCGGTCGAAGATCAAACCGTCCACCTCATCCAGAAAGAGAATCGCGCCGTCCTCTCCCGCCCGGCTAAAGAGGCCGGCGATGTTCTTCTCGTTGTCGCCGACATATTTCGAGAGAATGTCACTCCCCCGCGCCACCTCCACGCGCCGGTCCAGTTCCGAACCCAGATACTTCACAAACTCCGTCTTACCCGTCCCGGGAGGACCGGAAAGCAGCAGGTTCATCCGCGGGTAATCCGCGTCCGACGCGGCGAAATCCCGGTCAAGATAGTTGCGGATGGCCGTCACCATCTGGCCGAGCGGGATCTTCCCCTTGATATTCAGACCCTCAAGCGAATAGTCCTTCGCCAGCGGCGCCGTCTTCTGCCGCCCGATCCGCATCAGCCGGCAATGGGGCGCCATGAGCGATTCGACCAGTTCATTCACCTTGTCCGCCTCGGGATTCAGACGTTTCACATTGTTCAGGACGATCGCGATACCGCCGGCGCTCGTCGCATACTTCCTGGCGAACGTCCGGATCATCGGATCGGAGATCCGGTCACTTAAATCGTACCGGTCAACCAGATTCCGCCAAATGTTGACGCGCTGGACCATGTTCATCCGCTCGAAACAGATCGAGTAGTCGAACCGGCGGCGGACGCTCTCGTCCATCTCCCCTGCGGAAACGTTCGCGATCCAGAGCGCCGGCATCCGCATCTCGTCCAGAAGGGTGTTCATCACCCCCTTTTCCGTGAAACCGCACCCGCCCTCCCCCGACAGCGGGTTGAACGAACTGCGCAGCAGCTCGTCCGCCTCATCGACGACCACCAGCGTGTCCGGCGACTCCTCCTGCTCGTTGCAGAGCCGGATACCCATCATGCGGGATTCGGCCTTCATGTTCTTTCCGTTGTCGCAGCCCTGCTTGATCTCATAGGCGGTATACCCCGCCTCGCGGGCGAGGGTTTTCGCGAAGCTGGTCTTGCCGGTACCGGGCGCGCCATAGAGGAGGATGTTGCACTTGCCCTTGCAGGCCTTGAGAATCTGGAGGAGAATCTTGCCATCCTTCTCGGCGAG
>DBXN01000145.1:745-2561 GCA_002309585.1 Verrucomicrobia bacterium UBA1211 | reverse complement strand
CGTTCGATCGGCTCATCGATGACCCCGTCGATGAAGCTGCCGAACGCGGCGGAGTTGAAATCCCAATCGGCGTCAAGAATGCCGAACCGCAAAAGACGCCCCTTCGGATTCAGCACGCCCATGATCTCGGAATAGGGCCGGTCGAGGGCCATCGCGTAATAGAGCGGCTTATCGGCATCCGAAACCTGCCTGGGCCAATCGAAACCGGTGTGCGCCACCACATAGGCGAGAACCACAATCTCATATTCAAGATCGTTCAGCTTCATGATGCGCGCCAGTTCGAGAAACCGCGCATGCGCCGTGTCGTTCCTGCCCGCCCGATAGCGTTCCGTCTGATATTCATGGATCGCCTCCAGGACCAGCCTGCACTTCCGCCGATCCATCCCATAGTTCCACAGGCTATGGAGGATATTGGACAACGGCCCCTCTAACACCGTGAAAATATGATCTCCGCCAAACAAATGGATCTTCTTCAGCTCCGCTTTGGTATAGACGGACTCGATCAGATCCATCGCCTTCGCCCGGTCGAACGAACAGCCCACAACTCCGAAGAAATCACTGTCGAAGACATAATCATCGTAATTCTTCACGACGTTTGCGAAATAATCGTACATTCTGCTGGCCAAATAGGTCTGCTTAATCCACTTGAATCCTGCCATAAACACCTCCGCCCTGAATTCCCTGCGCCCGTTCCCGGATGACCTTACCGCGAACCCTTCGAAGCGGCCTTCCGCTTTAAAGCCTCCTCCCGCTTCAACGCCATGAGCCGCTTGAAAGTCTCCTGCCGGTTGATCCGCGTGATCGCCTCCTGGCGCGAGATGCGGTAGACGCGCATGACCAACCTAATCTTCACCTTCAGCAGAAGCCGGTCAGCCCCGGGCTGATCCGTCACCAGACTCTCCTGCGCCGCATCCAGATCACTGTCATCCCCAAACAAATCATCGCATGTATACTCCGACTCCCCTTTACCCGATTTCTTTTTCATAACCGCACCCTTCCATTCGCCGAAATCCGCACCTTTCATGAAACCGTCATGGCACAACCATCCCGCGCCCGTCCATCCGCCCCGCAAAACGCGGCGTTTGAACGCGCGACACGCACATTCGAATCAAAATGCAACGCGACACTCAACGCATCGCGTTTGGCAAAAAACACCATGCGGCGGGGGCGTTTGAAGACAATTCCCCCGTATCGCACGATAAAGAGCGAGAAACCGCGTAAACGGTTCTCCGGACATTCCTCCCCGACGCGCCCCAACCCCCTTCTGCTTATTCACAAAAGAAGAAGAACACATATTACCGTATTTTTACGGAACGCTTCGGGTGAAGAGGCGTTTCCTCCCTCCCGGTGATCCCGCCCATGCGCGACGCGCTGGGCGCTTGATCCCGGAGGTTCTGATTCCGCATCCGCAGCCGCGCATGATCGCGTTAGACCGTTAATGGGAAATGACGATCTTTTTCCCGGAGGCGGGTTCAGTCGTTTGACCGATTAAAACAGCCCCATCAAAAGAAGTGGCGCAAACGTACCACAGCCGTTCGGGGATGTCAACTCCCGGAACATCCCTTTTTTCAAAAAACCGGAAACAGGTGCCGAAACCGCCCCGTTTCTGAAAGGGGGAACCTCTCAACGCTCAACCGATGTCGGAAAACGGGGATCGGAAAACAACCAAAACAACTGTTAAAAACAACGTGAAGAGGAACGCGGGCTAACTCGCCCGCGTTATTCCCGTTTCAAGAATGGCCGACATGCGCGGGCGAGCCGTCAGGGCGGAACAGGTCGGTTTCATCCGGCAGGTGCGGCTTTTTGCGCCCTTTGC
>DBXN01000145.1:0-729 GCA_002309585.1 Verrucomicrobia bacterium UBA1211 | reverse complement strand
CGAAGCGACAGCAGCATCCCGCCCGCCGCCAGCAGAAGGAGCGACGACGGTTCCGGCACATCCCAGACCCCGACGACGATCGGATCGCCGTCCAGATTGATGGCGGAGTGGATCAGCGACACGTCATCCGGCGTCACCCTCAGCTGGACCCAGCCGTAGTAATAGGGTGAACGTTCTAAATGATAGAAATCATCAGTTCCCCAGCTGGCCGCGGTGAACATCAGATAAACATCCTGTTCTCCCATCACGGTGAACGATGTTGCCGAGGTTGCCGGATTTTCATTATCGGTATAGCAGTGCATGAAGTACTCGGAAAGGTGGCGTGTCGTCGATTCCATCGCCACATCACCGGGATTCGCCAGAACCCAATTTCCGGCAAACATCAAAACAACAGAATAGGGATCTGCCGTCAACATCGTCGATATGCCCGAACGTGAACAGGTCACGTACAGATCCACCCAAAAGGTGTGATACGGAAGTTGCAGATCAACATCATAATCATATTTGAGCCGGAAGGCCGGTTCTTTTGAAACAACGTCGGTGTAAGAACGCATCTTAACGCAATCCCACAACACATTCGCCGCGTGGCAGAAGGAGAGCCAAGTTGTTACCAGCAACCAAACACATGCTTTTTTCATCATTCACCTCGCTTGATGTCCCGTCCGAAATCTGGATGGACAGGTGCGGCTTTTTGCGCCCTTTGCGTTCAGCCCTTTGCGCGTTTTGCGT
>DBXN01000061.1:11121-17273 GCA_002309585.1 Verrucomicrobia bacterium UBA1211 | reverse complement strand
CCGCGTGGGAGGTCATGCCGCCGCGCGCCGTCAGGATGCCTTCCGACACGTTCATCCCGCCGATGTCTTCCGGGCTGGTTTCGGTCCGGCACAGAATCACCTGCTTGCCGGAGGAGGCCCACGTCTCGGCGGTCTCGGCGTCAAAGACGATCTGTCCGGTCGCCGCGCCGGGCGAGGCAGGCAACCCCATCGTGATCTTGACGGCCTTCGACTCGGAACTCTTCACGAAGACCGGATGGAGCAGCTGGTCAAGCTGGCCGGGAACCACGCGCATCACGGCGGTCTTCTCGTCGATGACCTTTTCCTTCACCAGGTCCATCGCGATCCGCACGGCGGCGGCGGCGGTCCGTTTGCCATTCCGGGTTTGGAGCATGAAGAGCCGTCCGTCCTCAATGGTGAACTCCAGATCCTGCATGTCGCGATAGTGCTTCTCCAGTTTGATGCGGATTGCATCCAACTGCTTGAACACGGCGGGCATCGACTCTTCCAGCGCCGGGTATTTCGCCTTGCGCTCGGATTCGGAAATGCCGCGCGCCTTGGCCCACTCACGGGAACCCTTGAGGGTGATCTGCTGCGGGGTCCGGATACCGGCCACCACATCCTCGCCCTGCGCGTTGATGAGGTATTCGCCGTAGAAATACTTGTGCTCGCCGGTGGAGGGGTCGCGGGTAAAGGCGACACCCGTCGCCGAATTCTGACCCGAGTTGCCGAAGACCATCGCCTGGACATTGACGGCGGTGCCGAGCAGACCGCGGATGTCATTCAAGGCGCGGTACTTGATCGCACGGGCGTTGTTCCAGGAACCGAACACGGCGTTGATGCCGAGGTTCAGCTGGGTCATGGCGTCGGTGGGGAAGGCGCATTTCTTGACGCGCTTCACCATGGTGGTGTAGCGTTTCACCACCTCCTGCAGATCCTCGACGGTCAGCTCGGTGTCGAGCTTGTAGTTGTTGGCCTGTTTGACCACATCGAGCTCATGCTCGAAAAGATCGTGCTCGATGCCCATCACCACATTGCCGAACATCTGGATGAAGCGGCGGTAGGAGTCCCACACGAACCGCGCATTGCCGGTCTTCTTGATCATCGCCTCAACCGTGTCCGGATTCAGTCCGAGGTTGAGGACCGTGTCCATCATGCCCGGCATGGAGGCCGCCGCGCCGGAACGGACCGAAACGAGCAGGGGATTGCTTCCCTTACCGAAGGTCTTGCCTGTGGTTTCTTCCAGCTTCTTGAGCCCCGCCGCGACCTGATCGTCGATCAGCTGGTGCAGGGGCTTCTCGCCCAACTCGTAGTATTTGGCGCACGCTTCCGTGGTGATCGTGAATCCGGGAGGAACCGGAAGACCCAGTTCCGCCATCTCGGCAAGGTTGGCTCCCTTACCGCCGAGAAGGCTCCGCATTCCGGCGTGACCCTCGGAATGGTCACCGCCGAAGAAATACACGAACTTGCCGGTCGATTGCTTGACCTTGGCCGTTTTTTTTGCACTCGTTGCTTGCTTTTTCACTGTCATTTCCCATTATCCTTTGTCTTGACTGGCGCATAAGCATAGCAGAATACGGGGGGTTGTCAATTGGGTTTTAGGGGGTTGGAACGTGTTTTTCAGGTGTTTTTCAGGGGAAATCCGATATATGGAAGAGACGGTACGCGAAGATGTCCCTTCCCTTGAACCCGTTTTTATGATATAAGGCCGATATGTCGAAAGGGAAGAAAAAGAAGTTCCGTGTGTGGTATCGGAAGGCGCGTCGGCCGTTCGAGTGGCTGGCCATCTGGCTTGCGGTCACGATTATCCCGAGGCTCTCGATGAAGGGTGCCTTGCGGCTCGCGCGGCTGATCGCCGCGACGGTCTATCTCGTCGATAAGAAGGGGAAGGCCATCTCCCGTGCCAACGTGCGGGTGATGTTTCCCCACCTCTCCGACGCGCGGACGGACCGGATCGTGCGCGGCTCTTACCGCAACATGGCGCGCGTGCTGGTGATGATTTTCTGGATGGGGCGTCACACCCGCGAGCGGATCAAGCGGTGGGTGACCTACGCCGACGGGTTGGAGGCGTCGTTCCGCGAGAGCCAGCCGTGCGTGACGGTCAGCGCCCATGTCGGCAACTGGGAGATTCTTTCCCAGACCTGTGTCGCGTATGGTTATCCGATGACCTCCGTTGCGAAGCAGATCGGCTCTCCGGCGATGACGGAGGGGTTGACGAAGATCCGTGCCGTGATCGGCCAGCAGATTGTCCCCGCCGAGGGTGCGATGAAACATCTGATGAAGGCCTTGAAGAACGGCGGCAATATCGGGTTGCTGGTGGACCAGCACGTCGATGTCTGGCAGGGCGGGGCATGGGTCACCTTCTTCGGTCTGGATTCGGGCGTCTCGCTCGCGCCCGCCGCGTTGGCCCTCAAACTGAAGGTTCCCGTCATCTTTGCCTGGTCCCGGCCCTTTAAGGATGGCCGTTACCGCATCGAGCCAGGCGAGCGGTTTCTGCCGCAGGATTATCCCTCGCCGCAGGAGATGACCCAGGCGATGGTCTCCGCCTTCGAGCGGGTGATCCGCCGCCATCCCTCCCTCTGGTGCCTCAATTACCGCCGCTGGCGCTATATGAAAAACGGCACCGACCACCCCGACCGTTACCCGTACTACGCGAAGCCGGAACGGAAACCGAAGAACCAGGGGTAGCGATCCCTGACTGACCTAAAAGCCTAGAAAGATCTAGGAATTCTAGATTGTCTAGAGGTTCTGGAAGTTTAGGGAATGGGGTTGAGAGAGGTTAAAAAAAGGAAGCGTCCGGAATCGGACACTTCCTTTTCACTATTCCGTTTCGCGAAACGGGGATTAGAACTTCCAGGAGAGCGCGGTGATGTAGCGGGTATCGAGCTTGTCGATGCCAGGCGCCGGCTGGGAGTTGTAGAGCAACTGGGCTTTGAGATCGAGGGCCAGACGGGAGGTCAGGGCGACCTGCAGGCCGAGGTCGGTGTTGACCAGGCAGGTGTCGGCGCGCTCGAAGCTGGGGATGTACTCCAAGTTGTGATAGAGTTTCACGTCATCGGTGATCATCCAATCGAAGCCATACGCCAGACGGCCGGCCAGATAGGTCCGGACCTCTTCAGGATCGGTGTATTTCTCATAGATCCAGGAGACGCCCGCCTCGGTCTTGAAGTTAATGTCGGCGGACTCGATCCACTGATAACCATAGCCGAGACCCGGGGTGAAGCGGCGTTCCAAATCAGCGATCCGGTCCTTCTCGAACTTCAGGTTACCATAGAGGTAGCCCTTCTTCGACACGAAGAAGTCGTACTGACCCTTGACATAGAGGTTGTCGGCCGTGGTGTCGTTCACGTGGGCCTTGGTGTCACGCTGACGGGCGAAGAGATAGGCGCCCTCGGCGGAGATACGGTCGATGTCGCTCCGGCGGGCGGCGTTAAAGCCGAGCGTCGCGGTCTCACTGTGGGTATTGCCGCGGATGATTGTCGCACCGGCGTTGACCGCACCCGTCCACTTCACCGGCGGGGGGTTGACCTTCGCGATCTGGTCAAGCGCGATCGCGTCTTTGTCATTCGAGGCGTTCACAATCTGCCCGTCCTTCGACTGGGCGGCGGTGATCTTGGCGGTCTCGTCACCGGACTTCAGAACGATGTCGATCGGTTTCTCGGTGGAGAAGGTCTTAATGTCGTCCATCTTCAAGGTGAGGGTGCCCGCCACCTTGGATTCGAAGGTCATCTTCCCGCCTTCAACCGATTTCACGGTGCCGGTCAGACGGTCGCCGGATTTAAACAGCACCTCATCGGCGCGCAAGGTCGTAACGCTGGCCATCGCCAGAACGGTCAGCAAGGCATAGAACTGAGAAGTACGCATAATGATCCCTTTTGAAAATGATGGAACCGACACGGTCCCGTTACAAATCATGCGCATATCTTACACGTCATACGGAAGCATTGCAATCCCATTTTCTGAAAATGGGTAATCGCATGCCACCAATTCCCCTGATCCTCTCTGTGTCTTTCAGCGCTCACTGCTGGTATCAAGGGATGGGTTGGGTTGTTTTGTCTCACATGGGACATCTTTGCTCTGTCCGCCGGGGGAATAAGCCGTGTTCGGGAGGTATTACCGCCTCTGGAGGGGTTGGCATAGGGTGTGCTTCTCTTGATATTGGGAAAGGGGATTTGCGGTATGATGGATATCAACAAATGGACACAAAAGGCGCAGGAAGCGTTGCAGGGCGCGCGGGAAGAGGCGATCCGGCGGTCGCAGCAACAGGTGGATACGGTTCACCTGTTGTCGGCGTTGCTGGCGGCGAAGGACGGACTTGCGGTTTCGATCCTGCAGCGGTTGGGGGTATCGGTGCCCCAGATGCAGGCGCGTGTGGAGCAGGAACTTGACCGGTTGCCGCAGGTGACCGGCAGTGTCGAAGAGGGAAAGATCTACATCACCCAGGCGTTCAACGCCTTGCTGGTGAAGGCGGGGGATTGCGCGGCACGGCTGAAGGACGAATACCTTTCGGTCGAACATCTGTTGTTGGCAATGGCGGAAGAGGGGGACTCGGTCTGTGGCCGGTTGCTCTCCGATGCGGGTGTCACCTCCCGCCGGATTCTGGAGGTGCTGAAGGCGATCCGGGGCAATCAGCGGGTGACGACCGACAATCCCGAAGGGCAGTATGAGGCGCTGAAGAAGTACGGGACCGATCTGGTCGAACTGGCGCGGAGCGGCAAGCTGGATCCGGTGATCGGGCGTGACACGGAGATCCGGGATGTGATCCGGATTCTGTCGCGGAAAACCAAGAACAATCCGGTGTTGATCGGCGAGCCGGGTGTCGGCAAGACGGCGATCATCGAGGGGCTTTCGCAGCGGATCGTGCGAGGCGATGTGCCGGAAGGGCTTCGGGACCGGACAATCTTCTCGTTGGACATGACGGCGTTGATGGCCGGCGCGAAGTACCGCGGTGAGTTTGAGGAGCGGCTGAAGGCGGTCTTGAACGAGATCAAGGCGGCGGAAGGGAAGATCCTGCTCTTCATCGATGAGATCCACACGATTGTCGGGGCGGGAAAGACGGAGGGATCCTCCGATGCCGGTAACATGTTGAAGCCGATGCTGGCGCGTGGTGAACTGCACTGCATCGGCGCGACGACGCTGGATGAGTACCGGAAGTACATGGAGAAGGACGCGGCGCTGGAACGGCGGTTCCAACCGGTGACCGTCGCGCCGCCGAGCGTGGAGGACACGGTCTCCATTCTGCGTGGGTTGAAGGATCGGTTCGAGCGGTACCACAATGTGCACATCCAGGATGCGGCATTGGTTTCGGCTGCCGTGCTCTCCGACCGTTATGTGCAGGACCGGTTCCTGCCCGACAAGGCGATCGACCTTCTGGATGAGGCGTGCGCGTCCATCCGGACGGAGATGGATTCGATGCCGGCCGAGCTGGATGAGGTGACCCGTAAGGTGACGCGGCTCCAGATCGAGGAGACTGCGCTGAAGAAGGAGAAGGATCATGCGTCGCAGGTCCGGCTGGAGGAACTGCGGAAAGAACTGGCGGAACTGAAGGCGGAGGCCGACACGATGACCGCCAAGTGGCAGGAGGAGAAAAAGTCTCTGGAAAACGCCAAGGTTATCCGGGAAAAACTGGATGAGGCGAAGACGGCGTATGAGCGGGCGGAACGGAATTATGACCACAACAAGGCCGCCGAGCTGAAGTACGGCGTGATCCCCGATCTGGAGAAAAAGTTGTCCGCCCTGCAGAAACAGCATGAGGATCGCGAGGGCGGTGTCCTGTTGCGGGAAGAGGTGACGGCGGAAGAGATCGCCGAGGTGGTTTCGCGTTGGGCGGGCGTGCCGGTCACGAAACTGCTGGCGGGCGAGCGGGAGAAGCTGTTGCAGCTCCCAGGGGAGTTGCACCGCCGGGTGATCGGACAGGATGAGGCGGTTGAGGCGGTCGCCAATGCGGTCTTGCGTTCCCGCGCGGGCATTAAGAACCGTCAGCGTCCGGTTGGCGCGTTCCTCTTTCTGGGACCGACCGGCGTCGGCAAGACGGAATTGGCGAAGACCCTCGCCGCGGAGCTGTTCGATGACGAATCCTGCATGGTCCGGATCGATATGTCCGAATACATGGAGAAGCACACCGTTTCGCGGCTCGTCGGCGCGCCCCCGGGATACGTCGGCTACGAGGAGGG
>DBXN01000061.1:0-11081 GCA_002309585.1 Verrucomicrobia bacterium UBA1211 | reverse complement strand
GATGTCTTCAACATCCTTCTGCAGGTGCTGGACGACGGCCGGTTGACCGATTCCCACGGCCGCACCGTGAGTTTCCGGAACGCGGTGATCATCATGACCTCTAACCTGGGTTCGGAACTGTTGACCTCACAGACGATCTCGGAGGAGACCCGTTCCGCCGTGATGGAACTTCTGAAACGGCACTTCCGTCCGGAGTTTCTGAACCGGCTGGACGAGACGGTTCTTTTCCAGCCGCTGGGCAAAGAACAGATCCGGGAAATCGTCAAGTTGCAGGTCGCCGATCTGGCCAAGCGGCTGGCGGAGCAGGAGTTGACGCTGGAGGTTGACGACGCGGGATTGGACGCGTTGGCGAAAGTCGGGTTCGATCCCGTCTACGGCGCGCGTCCGGTCAAACGCGCGATCCAGCGCGAACTGGAGACGCCGATCGCCCGGAAGATCATCGCGGGTGACTATCCGTCCGGTTCGACCATCCGCATCGGCGCGGCGTTGATGCGGTAGGGGTCCGGTTTCCGGCTCATGCCGGATACGGATGCGGGACGGGGGCGGGCAGGTGAACTGCGCGCCCCCGTTTGCGATTCTTTCCTGTGGCAAACCGGCACGGTTTGTGGTACAGTTAAAGCCATGAAAATTATTCAATTCTTATGTGCCGGTATCTTGCTCGCGGCCGGAATGGGGCGGGCAGAAGATGTGCGTATCCGTGTGGCCCGAAATCGGGATGGAAACCTTGAACAGTTGCGGGGATTGCCCGCGCCCGCCAAAAATGACGCGGCATCGCGGGGCGTGTTTTCCCTGATTAAAGGATCCCGTGATGAAAACGGTGGGGATTTCGCCGTCTTGAACGATGGCAAGATGCCTAGTAAAGAGGACGATCCCAGACGGAATTTCTTCTTGCGCGGCGAGGGGTACTTGCTCCTGGATCTCAAAGAGATGACGGATGTCACGCGGATCGCGACATTCTCCTGGCATCCCGCAGAGCGGGCGCAGCAGGTTTATACGGTTTACGGCAGTGATCAGGAGACGCCGGACCGGTCTCTGGCCGAGAAGGATGGTGCATTGGCCGGGTGGAAGACGATCGCCCAGGTGGACACCCGTAAACAGGAGCAGAACAGGGGCGGGTTCTATGCGGTCTCGGTCGACGGGGACGGCAAGCCGCTGGGCCGTTACCGTTATCTGCTTTTCAAAATCAGTCCGACAGGAAATGGTCTTTTCAACCACACCTTCTACAGTGAGATCGATGTGGTTTCGGCGAAGGATACCCAATTGGCCTTTGTCAGATCTGATGAGACTCGGAAACTGTACCGTTTCTCGGCGGAGAATAACACCTACCGGTTCGTGATCGACTATACCGCCGCCCCCGAACTGGAGGCGTGGTCGAAGCAGAAACTCGCGCCGGTGGTGATTGAGTGGTATCCGAAGCTGGTTAGTCTGTTGCCGTCCGAGGGGTTCCGCCCGCTCCGGGATATCCGCATCCGCCTGAAGGACGATATGGGCGGTACGCCGGCCTATGCGGCCGGGAATGAGATTTGCCTCAACCATCCCTGGATCGTTTCCGAATTGCGCCGGGAGGCGGTGGGATCGGTCGTGCATGAGATGACCCATGTGGTTCAGTCTTACGGCCGGGGTCCGAAACGCGCGCCGGGTTGGTTGGTGGAGGGGATCGCCGATTACACGCGTTGGTTCCTCTATGAGCCCCAGACCCGCGGTGCCCGGATCACCAAGCGGCATGGCAATGTCCGTTATAACAACAGCTACCGGGTGACCGCCAATTTCCTCGATTGGTGCCAGAGGACATACGATAAGGATTTGGTGAAGAAACTCAATGCCGCCGCGCGGATGGGCCAGTATGACGAGGAGATCTGGAAACAGGCGACCGGCAAGACCGTTCAGGAGTTGGGCGAGGAGTGGAAAAACGCCTTGCCTGACCGGTAGATACACGCGTTGAGGGTTGAGAGATTGAGTCTTTGCAGTAGAGTAGGTGAGATCAGATGAGTATCACGCGTCAGAAGGCGATCGAGTCGGCGATTGAGTATCGGGAAATTGTCACGCCCTTGGCCCGCGAGGGGGATGTCCCCTCGTATTTCGGGATGAACGTGTTCAGTGACGACCAGATGCGCCAGCGCCTTCCGAAAGCGGTTTACGAGACGGTGCGCAAGACGATCGAGGAGGGGGTCCCGCTGGATGTCGGGTCGGCCGATGCCGTGGCGACCGCCATGCGTCAATGGGCGATCGAGCGCGGGGCGACCCATTACGCCCACGTCTTTTACCCGCTGACCGGCCTCACCGCCGAGAAGCATGACTCCTTCTACAATCCCGATGCGCATGGCCATCTGATCGCCGAGTTCAACGGTCGGCAGCTGATTCAGGGCGAGCCGGACGCCTCCAGTTTTCCGAATGGCGGCATCCGGGCCACCTTCGAGGCGCGCGGATATACGGCGTGGGATGTGACCAGCCCGGCCTATCTGACCGAGAGCCGGAACGGGGTCACGCTCTGCATCCCGACGGCGTTTTGCGCCTGGACCGGCGATGCGCTGGACAAGAAGGTGCCGCTGTTGCGGTCGATGCAGGCGTTGAACCGTCAGGCGCAGCGGGTCCTCAAGCTCTTCGGCCATGAGAATCCGGGGATGATCACCTCCGATGCGGGGCCCGAGCAGGAATACTTTCTGATCGACCGAAGTTTCTATTACGCGCGGCCCGATCTCTTGAGCGCGGGGCGGACCCTCTTTGGCGCCCGCCCCCCGAAGGGGCAGGAGTTGGATGACCAGTATTTCGGGACGATTCCGGACCGAGTGCTGGCTTTCATGATGGAGGTGGATAAGGAACTGTACAAACTGGGCGTGCCCGTTAAGACGCGTCACAACGAGGTCGCGCCGGGCCAGTATGAGATCGCGCCGGTTTTCGAAAGTTCCAATGTCGCGACCGACCATCAGTACCTCATCATGCAGACCCTCCAGCGGATCGCCCCGAAATACGGTTTGGCGTGTCTGTTGCACGAGAAGCCGTTTGAGGGTATCAACGGTTCGGGTAAGCATGTGAACTGGTCGCTCGGCAACGCCAAACTCGGCAATCTGCTCCATCCCGGCTCAACGCCGAAAGAGAACATGCAGTTTCTGGTTTTCTGCGCGGCGGTCATCCGTGCGGTCAACCTCCACGCGGAGATGCTGCGCGGCTCGGTCGCCCACGCCGGCAATGATCACCGGTTGGGTGCGAACGAGGCGCCGCCCGCCGTGATCTCGATCTTCCTTGGCGATCAGCTGACCGAGGTGTTCGAACGGATCACGTTCGGGTCGAGTCAGAAGGTACGGAAGGCGGGTATGCTGACGGTCGGGGTGGATACGTTGCCGCCGCTTCCCAAGGATGCGACGGACCGGAACCGGACCAGCCCCTTCGCCTTTACAGGCAACCGTTTCGAGTTCCGCGCGGTCGGATCGAATCAGTCGATCGCGGGTCCCCAGACGGTCATCAACACCATCGTCGCCGAATCGTTGGATTACGTGGCGACGGAACTGGAGGCCTCTCTCAAGGCGTCGAAGCGGTTCCATGTGGCCGTCCAGCAGCTGCTCAAGAAGATCTACCGCGAAAACTGCCGGGTGATTTTCAATGGCGACAACTATTCGGACGAGTGGCGGGAAGAGGCGGCCCGGCGCGGTCTGCCGCAGGCGGTCACGACCCCCGACGCGCTTGACGCGATGCGGACGGATAAGACATTCGCGGTTTTTTCGGAGTATGGAGTCCTCTCCCGACGCGAGTGCGAGAGCCGGTTTGAGATTTACTACGAGCGGTATGTGAAGGACCTTCTGATCGAGGCGCGTCTCTGCCTGACGATGGCGCGGACGATGATCTTTCCCGCCGGGGTGAAGTACCAGCAGGTGTTGGCTTCGACGGCGACGGCCTTGACCGCGCTCGACAAGACCTTCTGCACATCGGCCTTGGATGAGGTGACGGAGCGGTTGGGCAATCTTCAGCGGGCGATCGCGCGGCTGGAAAAGGTGATCCAGCTTCCGGCCGATCTCACGATCCAGCGGCAGGGCCGGTATCTGGTGGATACGGTCATCCCCGCGATGGATGATGTCCGTGACAGCGCGGATGCGTTGGAGCATATCTGCTCGGACGAACTGTGGCCCCTTCCCACCTATCAGGAGATGCTGTTTATCAGATGAGGAAACGGGGAACGGAGAGAAGCGTGACGAGTGAGAATGGAGAGGGAAGAATGCGCTCAACGCTCACAACACCTGCCGTTATCGGTGTGGCAATGCCGCCTCGGCCTTGCTGTAAGGGCGAGGGCACCCTTGCCACATCACGTTTTGAGTGACCCTCAACGCTCAACCCCCAACCCGTATGACCTTGGACGAGGCTTTTGCGAAACTTCAGCGGTCACCGTTCCGGATGCGCTTCCGGCTCTCATCCCGTGACCGCGCCTATCTCGAAGCCAAAGGGCTGGAGGCCATCCGGCGCCATGCGGAGGATTTCGTCCGGACGCGGCTCGCGCCCGCCCAGCCCGCGAACGACGGCCGGCAAACGCCGATGCGGGGCCATCCGGTCTTCATTGCCCAGCATGCCACGGCCACCTGCTGCAGGGGATGCCTGAACAAATGGTGGCATGTTCCGCAGGGTGTCGCCTTGACGGAGGAACAGCAGGCGCGGATTGTCCGCTTTCTGATGGCGTGGATTTGCCGCCAGCTCGACATCCCGGAGTGACACGCACAATAAGACCGCCCGCGCGTAGGCCGGGCGGTCTTATTGCGCATCCGGTGGGATGCGTTGTGTCAACCTTTCAGGAAGGTGTTGATCGCCTCTTCATCGACCACCTCCACGCCGGTGGCGGCCTGGATGGCGGCCAAGTCCAATCCCTTTTCCTTGGCGATGCGGCGGGCTTTCGGGGTGGCCCGGACGCGGGCCGGCGCGTCGCGTTTAGCGACCGTCTTGGCGACGGGGCCTGCGTATTCCGCCATCAGCTTCTCATTCTCAGGAAGGGATTCGGGTGCGGTCTCGTTCGCCTCGCCGACCATCCCGATGGTGTAGCCGGTGGGGACAACGCTCTTTTCCGCCGCATAGATCGCCAGAAGCACGCCGTCGGCCGGGCATTCCAGCTCATAGACGGCCTTGTCGGTGGTCAGTTCGCCGATACACTCCTTTGCATGGACGGGATCGCCGATCGCTTTGCTCCACCGGGTGATCGTCACATCGACAAGGTTCGCGTCCAACTGGGGAATGGTGATTTTGGTCATGGCTCAGTACTCCACGTTATAGAAACCGGCACGCGCCGGAAGATTGTTGGTGCTGCCGGGCGGGATCGGGATGGTCCACATCGGCGTCATGTTGCCGCGCCTGTCACTGACGCGCATCCGGATGCTGTAGGGCAGTTCCGCCGTGCGCACGACATTGGCGGGGCAGATGCCGGTATGGGGAGTCTCGCCGCCGTTCCAAACGATACCCTTGATGCTGTTCAGGTCATACGCGCGCATCGACATCGTCTGGTTGGAGTTCCACGGCGCCAGGATCGCGAGCGAACGGACCTGGACATGCTTGGCGAACATTCGTTTCTTGAAGGCGATGGAGAGGCAGGTGATGTCCGGGGTACCGGACTTGTCACTGCTTTCGGCATGGAGGAACTCCTTCACGTTGACCAACACATCCTGCCACTCGTTCGGCTTCCATTCGTCCGGCGGGGTGGCGGAGACGATGTAAGGCGCGGTTTCGGGGGTGAACTCAAACCGCTGCGAATCCTTGATCCCTTTCGGACGTCTCTGCCCCGCGTGGAAGGTAAGGATGAACGGGCTGCCCTTCGCGGATGCGTCGATCGTCCGGAATGAGATCGCGAGCCACGGGAACTTATCCGGGTCCCACGGGCTGGCGAAACTCTTTTGCACGTAACTGCTCTTCTCACCGGTGATCGCCAAGTCCAGCGTCTCGCCATCAGGCGTTTTTTCCGTAGTGCTGATCACGCTGTTATGGGCGGTGAACGCCTGGGCATAGGTGCTGACCTGGGGCAGGAACCAGAAGGTGTTGGTCGGTGCGGGCGACGGCAGAACCGTCGGGGGACGGGTGTCGGATTCGAGATCGAGGGGGATGTTGATTCGGATCGGATCGGCGAGATTACCCGAGGCGTCGACGATGCCGCTGACTTGGATCGGCAGGACATCGCCCTGCTTCGCCGTTTCCAGCTCTTTGCGGAGCATCCAGATCCAGTCGATCTGGAAACTCCGGTCTGCCGCGCCGATGCTCACGTTGCCGTTATCCTTGGAGAGATCCAACGCACGGCCGAGGCAGGCGAAACTGAGGGTGTTGACGATCGGGGGCGCGACGGGATCGGAAACCGTCACGTCCAGTCGCGAGCCGTTGAATTCGTTGCAGGCCTGGATGCTGTAGGTCAGGGTAGGGGGCTTGCGGTCGAGGATGAAGGGGACATCGGAGACTTCCGACCAGAGCCCCGCCGAGTCGCACGCCTTGACCACCAGATGATGGATGCCGTCCGGCACCTGGGTGATGTCCGGCTGGACCACCGCGCTGTTCTCGAAGGCTTGCCACGTCACCTTTTTCCGCTGATCCTCGGTTCGGTTGGCATACGGTTCCGGACCGGTCACGATGGCGAATGCCGCCGTCTTGATGCCATCCGGATCGGCGTAATCGGCCTTGAACGCGAAGGGACGGTTGGGACCGACGGCGGGACCGCAGGCAAAATCATCGATCATCAGATAACTGTGGAGGCCGGTCTGGTCCTTCGCCTTTTGCGAAGAGAATCGCAACGGGGCCTTGTTCGGCATCTGATAACCTTTGGCGAGCGGCTGGAGGCCGGCGTTGTCGATCGGGATCGCCATCCAGGTGTGCCAGCCCTCCTCCAGCGTCGCCTCGCCGAAGCGGCTGGTGGTCCGGTAGGTCTCGGTGAACGAGAAGGGGTTGCTGCCGTACTCCATCGAGACGCGCGCCATCGCGTCACCCTTGTATTTGAACTGGATGATTGGGGTGGCGATATGGTCGTACTCCTTCAGGAGGAGGCTGGAGAGGCGCCTGCCGTAGACGCCGTTGTTCCTGAATTTCAGAACACCGCCCCGGACCGGATCGGAATAGTCCATCGTCGCGATGGCGGAGGCGCGGTGTTTCGCGGCGTTGTAGGGACGTTGCTCAAAGGTGGTTAATCCGCCTTCCGGCATTTCAAGGCCAAGAAGGACGGGGGGATAGTTCGTCATGTCCGCGCCCTGCATCGGGACAACCTGCCGGAAATAGCGGTTGTCCGCCAGTTGGACGGCCAGGGTGATCCGTTGCGGGTGGAGGTGCTCGAACGGGATCAGGACCCGGATGCTGTCGCCCTCCACGACGTATGGCGCGGGATGGGTATCGGCGGTGACCTGTTTCGGAGGCAGCAGCGGGGATGGCCACGGATGGGTCGGTGTGATAAGGATCGAGCCGGGAACCGCCGTGTCGGCTTTCGCGAGAAGACCGAAATTGGCCTGTTCGGGCACCGCCCACTCGATGACGGGGCGGTTGGCATCGAGTTCCGGTTTGACCTCGACCATCTGGATCTCACCGGGATGGAGACTGTTGATCAGGGCGGCGAGTTCAGCGACCTCGGCCCGCTTCTCCGCCGGACCGGTCACCGCCGGGATACCGCGGTGGATCTCCCGGAAGTTCCGGATGGCGAACCAGGTGCCGGGCGGATTCCCCAGCAGACCCTGCTGGACATCGCTGGGCTGGAGGTTACCGAAGCCGTCAATCTTGACCGGCTGCTGGGCGCTGATCACATCCGCCGGAATCCAAACCTCGACCGGTGTCCAGACGATGTTTGTCCCTTCGGAAGGGGGAATGGCATCGGCCTTCCCGGCGAGTTTCCGGGGGCCGCGCGTTTCATCGGATCCGCTCAGCACATAACTCCAGCCTTGGGCGGGGGCGAGTTCGCCTTGCTTGTCCTTGGCGTATGAGGAGAACTCGAAGTTGATCCGCGCCTCGGGATGGCGGGCCATCTCGAAGCGCCAGCCGAGCAGTTTGTTCGGCTGCGCCACCGGCAGGTTGCACTGCGCGAGGAAGGTTCCGCCGCCGAGGATCGAGGTGACCTTCATCTCCGGATGGGGCGTGTCCAGTTTCGAGAAACGGATCGAGGGATGGCTCACCGTGTCGAATGACTCCCAATAGAGCGGCGAGAGCGGCTGGGCGACCCGGTCGTTGATCCGCAGCCCGTTGTCCGGCGGCGCGGTTGGTTCCTCCGTCGGCGGCTGTCCCGCCGGGATGGTATGGAAATCGAACGGCCGGGGTTTGATGGATTCCGCCGCGATCTTGATGCGGGCAACCATCATCGAGTTCCGGAAAGTCCAGATGCCGAGCGAGCCGTCCTGGAGCGGTTCGGGATCATCGACGTTGAAAACCTCTTCGTTGTCGTAGATGTACTTCAGATGGTTGCCGACCCGGCGGAGCTGCATGCCGTACCACGCCCCGTGGTAGTCGCGTCCCTTGGCGACGAGCGGCTGGTAGCCCTGCCGCACTAGGCCCTCGCGGGAACGCGGAACCAGATACTTGGTGGAGATGTCCAGCGGCTTGCCGTTCCGAAGCAGGCGGGAATAGAGCTGCGAGTGGTCGGGATCCCAGCCGGTCGCGATCGCGGTGTAGCCGTCGCCGGTCGATTGTTTGCGGCTCATCACCGTGAGGTTCAGGTCGCCGGGCCGTCCATACCAGCCCATCCGCATGCCGGCATAGAACTCAATACTGAAATCGCCGTGAAACACATATTTCGACCAGAGCGCCGCGAGGGAGTCGGCACTCTCTCCGTTCATGTGCGACCAGGTCGGTTCGCAGTAGAAACGGTTGACGACCTCCCAGCGGCCGCCGTTCAGCGTCCAGTTGAAAAGCGATTCGGTGAAGAGTGTGTCGAAGACGTTATCACGCTTGACCAACGTTTTGGCTAGGTTTTCCAACGTCATCCCGGAAATCCGCATCCTGCGGCCCGCTTTGCCGCTGCCGCTGGCCGCGATCGGTTCTTTCACATGGGTGATGCCCAGCAGAACTTCGTCGCCGCCCAGCCAGATGACCGAACCGTTGATGCCGAGCGTGTAGATCCGCGCCTGCACTTTGTCCTGGGTAACCTCCGGCACTTTGTCGACCGGGACGGTAAAGGCGGGCTCCGGTTCCGTGTCAAGGGTCGTCACGCTGATGACGTTCGTCTGCACCGAGACGCGGCAGAGGCCATTTGATCCGCCTTCGGGAATGCACACATGCAGTTCCATCCCGTTTACGACGGGGAGGCGGATGGTGGCGGGACCGGTAATGTCGCCCTTAAACCAGGTCAGGCCGTTCGGGAAAGTGACCCACTGACCTTCGGGCGAGGCCCAGTGGCGCATGAAGGGGTCGTTGACGTAGAGCGGATTTTTTTCGAACCGCTCGACCATCGTGTCATCCACGGATGTGATGTCCGGGGCCTGGGCGAAGACGCTTCCGGAGGCGGATGCCGCCAGAATGCCCTGAATGCCGCCGGGCTGGCGGGACGGTCGGGCGAAGCAGACCACATGGCCGTCGGCGGAGGCGCGCAATTCATGGGGACGCAATGCGTCGAGCGTGAGGGAAACCTTATTGTCCCCAGCCTCGGTCTCGAACGCGTCCTGCATGAACGTGTATTGCCCCGAGACCTCTTCTAGGACGTATTTCCGTTTGCCCGCCTGTTGCCGGCAGGTGAAGCGATAGTAGGGGGCCGTCGCGTTCGTGGCGCCGCAGAGAATGCCGCAGGTGAAATCAGGCGATTCGGCGACGAAGAAGGCGTGTGTCCGGAGCGGAGAGGCGTCGGGCGACCCCGTCGTCCACACGAGCGGCGGATCCTTCTCCGGTTGGGCCGGGAAGTGGAACCATGTCTTGTCGCGGTGGAAGAAGGTCTTGATCGGCGGCGCGATTTCCCGCGTGGCCATGTGGATGTCGCCAGGGGTCTCCAACAGCTGGTCCTCATGCGAGGCGACCACCACATCGTCAAACCGTGTGGTTTCGCCCTCAGGTGTGTTCGCATAGAGTCCGAACCGCCCGCCGGGCGGCAGCAGCATCTTGCGCCGGATCACTTCGATATTGTCCGCAAGGCAGACGATCCGATCGTCGAACAGCCGTACCTCCAGCGCCAGCCATTGGCCGGCGGGGAGTTCCGTCTGGACCGCGTCAAGATAGACACGGGACGCCTCCGGTTCGGCGGGTTGCCGCCAGAGTTCGAGGATCAGCCGGTCGGATGCGGGATCGGTGTAGGTGGTGAAGGCGTAGTATCCGCCCCGCTCGCCCGCGAGAAAGGCGATACCGTTGGTGCCGACATTGTGCTGGACCGCCGCGCGGTAGCGGTAACGGCTGTAGAAGGGTTCGCCCNNAAACGGTTCGCCCGCCAGCACGAGGGCGTTGGTGCCGCCGCCCTCCAGCGTGTAGAAGTTCGGGCTCTTTTCGGGACGCGGCTGGCGCGCCAGCTGGTAGCCGCCCGACGTTCCGCTGATCGATCCCGTCACGGAGTGCAGCTGCCAGATACCCGCCATCTTCTCCCAGGTGGCGGGAAATTCCGAACCGGCCGGCACGAGGAAGTTGTCCGCGAAGGTGAAATGTCCGAGTTTCTGCGTGTAGTCGTCCTGATCATCCTCGGACGGCATCTGTTCCTCCGGGTGGCGGATGGCGATGGGACCTTCCCACAATTCGGGCATCCACGCCACGGCCTGGTCGTTCACATAGACGATCCAGGAGGTCTCGGTCCGTTTCAGAGTCGCCCAAACGGGCGTGCCGTCCTTTAGCTCCGGTGGCGAGAAGGTGAGGGACTGTTTTTTCTTCAGGGCCGGGAAGATCTCCTCCGGGACGAACCGGCATCGCGACAGGCCCGCGTTGAGGGTGATCGCAACCTTGCTCCCGTTCTCGGGATTGCAGAGGTCGAACTGGATGCCGCCTTTTGACGGCATGAGATTCAAGGCGGCGAGCATCTCTCTGCCCGGCACCTCAAGTCTGACGGAATCGGTTTTCTGCTCCTGTGCCCCCGCGACAGGAACGGTTCCCGGTAAAAGGGTTATCCCCAAAAGTGCAAAAAAGAGTATAGTTTTCACGCCCGTTATCGTATCAAAACCGAAGGGGGTGTGTCATTAGAAAACGTTGGG
>DBXN01000033.1:15928-23270 GCA_002309585.1 Verrucomicrobia bacterium UBA1211 | reverse complement strand
GCCGACTGGGTGCCGACTAGCCCCTTTGACTAGCCCCTGACTAGCCCCTTCGACTAGCCCCTCCTGACTAGGCCCCTTGACTAGGCCCCTCCGACTAGGCCCCTTTGCGCACTTACCGGTTCCAGCGCGCCAGATGACCGTCTTGAAGAAGCCCGCCGTAGGGTCAAACTCCGGACGCGCCAGACCATATTCAACGCATTTGTCCAGTATTTCTCCCGTGCCGCTGCCCGACTTCTCGACATAGCTCGTCCAGCTCATTGCACGCGCGATCAGGCCGTTCCTCGGAATCGAGTCGTGCGTACGATAAAGATCTTCAACCGTCATGCCCTTCGGCAATGGCCCAGGATTGATGATTTCAAGTCTGTCTCTGAACAACATCACCTGCACACATGCATTCGACGTGTAGTCGCGGTGGCACACAGCATTTACGATGGCCTCGCGGATCGCATCGCGGGGGAACTCCGATCTTGTCGGCGCGGCCGCGTTTTCCCCGTCATGCGCGCCCACCGCAAAGTCAACGCGGCCCATCACAAAATCGACAGCTTGGTCGACCAGTTCAAACACCGTCCCGTTGTAAGTATGAAGCGAAGGTATCGGCTTGACAACGCGCGTGCCGTAAAATTGAATGCAACGGATCTCCCACGCCGGATTGAACGCCTCGGGATTCTTGGCGAAGAGCGGGATCGCCCCATTGGCGATCTTCTGAGTCCGCTTGTCCATCAATCCGATGCGAACAAGAACGTCGGCTGGTGAAATGCGCTTGGGGAACGTCACCTTCCCGGCTTCGATGACGAGCCGAACATAGTCCGCGAACTTCGCCTCGTCCAAGTCTTTCATTGAGACGCTTCGGGAGAACGACTCGTCAAAAGGACTGTTCGAAACCTGGTCCTGCTCCTTAAGGTAACTGACCAACGCCTTGTAAACGCCAGCGCGCAGTCCTTCAAAGTCCGAGAACGCATTTCGGCAGAGTTCCGCATCTACCTTCCCCCTGACAAAGGCTTCCTCCCGTTTGTCCCGGCGAGTAACGTTCTTGACGAACGCCAAACGAGTCTTGTGCAATTCTGTAGCATGGTCATACTCGCGTTCGGTCGGTGAAACACCATGCTTGTCTCGGCTCCCGTATCTTGAACCGAAGAGCCCGAGATAGACATCGCATGCGGCAACTTCTTCCAGATAGACGGACTTGGCAGAGCGGTTCTTTGCCGGAAGCTCTTCAAAAAGGAACACTTCAAAGAAATCTCCCAGCAGTGCATCTTCGCGAATATACTTTGCAAGCGACATTCGTTCCTTGGCGAACTCGCTCTGCACGCTCGATATAAAGATCCGATACTTCATTCCGCATCGTCCTTCCACTGGTTCGCGATTTCAGCCAGGCCCTTGCCGTGCACGAACGCGTGCACTGCTGAGTCGATCCACTTCCTGAGAGCGTCCTTATCGTCATCGCGGTCATCGCCTCCGGAGAGCTTCGGAAACTCCTCCGCGCCGAGAGCGAGCGCAAAACGTTTCCAATCCTCCGTCCACTCGCCCAGCTCGTCGCCGTTGTTTTCGATGAACGCGTAAGTCAGGATCTCGCGTATGACCGCCGGGAAGACAAGCGCAAGGAAATAGTCCATTTGCACAACCTGCTTTTCCAGCGTCGCGTTTATCGCGAGGTTCGGCCCGTCGTCCGTATAGACGATCTCCCAGACGTTCTCGTTCTCCTTCGGCAGGCGCATGAGAGGCAGTATGCAGTCCGCCGCGCCGCCCTCGTCGTTCTCTGCGCGGAACGACTTGCTCATCCCGAGGATCGTCTTGTCTACATTGGCCGCGACGACCTTCACTCGGAAACGCAACCCCATCGTATCGTCGCCAAAGGCGTCCAGCGAAACATCGGCGGGGACGGCAATCGCCCCGACAGTCCCGAAGTCGAACCGAAGCAACTGGTTTTTGCGGTAACATTCAACATACACCTTCGCCGAATCGTCGAACCCGTATTCGTCCAGCGCGAACACAACGGAGAACCCATGGTGACCGCCCATGCTTGAGATGGCGATACGCGCCGACGTCTTGTCAATCGTCTTGCGCTTCGTGTAGTTAAAGCTCCGCGCCATCGACATCCTCCTTCAGATCTTCGGAGTACGGCAGCACGCGCAGGTCGCGGTTGGCGTCGAAACCCCGCACGGTCAACACGAAATCTTTCATGGTCTCCGTCGCCTTGATGCGGATGCGGTTCGCGGCAGGAAACTCGACGAAGAGGTCAACCGGCTCCCAGGACACAAAAAGCGATCCTTTCTTTTTGAACGAAAAGTCGTGCTCGTCGAACTTGACCTTGCCGCTCAGCGTCTCATAGAAGAACGATACCTTGAGGTCGAATGGCTTGAAGAAGTCACCGTTTGACTTGATCGTAACACCCGAATCGTCACCATCCTTCACGGGATAAATCAAATACGGTTTCGGCCTAGACTGGAACTCGGAAAAGTTCCGCGAGGCATTCTGACCCGACATGTTGCCGTTACCCTGCGAATCCTTCACGCCGCCCTGTCCCACGCCTTTACCCGAGCCCTTACCGCGGCGGAGAGAGGCAAGGCTTTTCTCACGGGAGACGAAAAAGATAGACTTGAGCGCGTTATAATCGAGGCCTTTTTCCGTCTCGTCCACACGGTCGATAATCTTCCGCACGGAGTGGGTCACAAAATCAATGTGCTGACCTGGATACTTGTAGAGATTCGCAAAATCACCAGTCTGCTTACGCCATTCGCCGTGGCTTGGTGGTTCTGCCTGATTGAGCATGTCTGAAACCTCACCGTCCACCAGCACAACGGAAACAAAGTTCGCGACGAGATGAGGCCGGACATGGTTGATGTAGAGTCCCTGCCTGTAAAACCAGGGACGAATATTGATTCCCGGGGAACGTTGAAGCACGACCTTGAACTCGCCGAACTTGTCGCGTTTGGCGTGTTTCGCCACAATGCGCATCGGCACGACGATGGTCACAGGTTTTCCGGACCCTTTGCTGTCCATCTTGTCCAGTTCGTCGCGAATAGCGGAAAGAACTTCGGCCGGGAAAACCTTGTTCTGCCATTCTGGACGATCACCGTCGTAGAGATTGAGTTTGAAGGCGGAGGATTGCGAAGTCATACTCTCGCAAACCATCTTAAACGCCTCTAGTTGAGCCCTTGCGGACGAATCTTGCGAAGCGAGGGTCTGGAGAAACTTCTCAATGTCAGCGAGGTGTTTGCTGTCGTAAACGACGAAAGATCCGTCGCCATGTTCTAGCTCCACACACAGATCACCGCGGATGAACGAGACCATGTAGTTCTCGACCAAGACACGTTGCAGCTCGGTCCAGTCCAATTCCTTCACATACGGAACAACGACGGAAAGGCCAGGCTCGGATTTTCGGGAAAGATTGAAATCCCTCTTAAAGTCGGCAATTACCGTACTCCCGATCTCTGGCAAACATTTCCCACCATCCTGCATCTGTCCCCACCAGCCGTCCGCCGTGTAACGCTTTCCGGCAACGGTGTGATAGGAGAGAAGAGCCTTACCGCACAGAAGCGCTTGAGAATCTTCCTCACGAATTGAGTAAGCGAAGAACGAACGGAGACGACTCGCTATCGGAAAGACAACCTTGCCGATACCCCACTTACCGCGCGTACCCTCGCCTTTTTCTGATTGGTTTTCACTCCAAAAAAAACGGTAGTAAGGCGGCTTTTCCTTGACGGCGGTGTAATCCCAATCGGGATGGCCGGCAAGTCCTGGCGTACAGAAGTCCTCAATCACGACAAACGGGCAGTCACCATCGGGCAACTCACCGACTTTGCAGTCCTCGGACACATAATGTTCGGCCGCGCCGGACAGATACTTCTCGTATCGTGCTTTGGCGAGAGCCTTAGTCATGCCGGAATAGTAGAACCGGATGCGTACGGGTTGGCCTTTTACCGTTGGATTCGTAACTTTGGCATGGGCATCCAGTGAGTTTTGGATTGCTTCGCGGACAAGCGATTCTTCTGTCGAGCGGTTCGATGTGAAATACTCGTCCCACCCGGGGTCACGTTCGACCTCGTTCTGACTTTTGGGCCTGAAGAACCACTCTGCCATTTATACTTGCCGCTCGTTTGCAAACAGAAAGGCGCGCCTCTCTGTTTTTGTTAGAGGGGCGCGCCCTGACATGCGCTTCTGAAGGGCCACGACAGCCCCGCTAAACCACATGACAAAGCGGCACCCCAAATTAAAAAGGCACCGTCTTGCAAGCCATGCGTCAGCGTATTGAGTGTCGTGGATTCTCAGAAGACAAGGTTTGCAACCAATTGGCCGATCCTGCCGGCCTCCCTGCGGCGGTTCTCGTCGCGGGGCGATATGGTCCTATTCATTCCTGAATAAAACATCGATAGTTTAACAAAAATGGGAGAGGGGGGGAAGGGTAAAAGTCCGTAGGCCATGCTTAGGGGCACATCTGGGGAATTAACCTTCCGAGTCATGATGGTTGATAATTTTAAACAACTTTTCCTGTTCGCGCGGGTTAACTCGCCTGCGCACCTGTCGTTAGCGATGTAACAAGGCCGCCTCGGCCTTGCCGCAAGGGCGAAGGCGCCCTTGCCACATCTGTTTTTACAATTGCCTCATTTGCAAACTTTGAAGTTATCCGCCATTACGCCTTCGTCATCCGCCCGAATTCACCTGTCTGCCGTCTCCTCATAGTTCTTCAGCAAATCACGGTAAAACCGTTTCATCTTCCAGGCCGTCCCTCTCCATTTCGTGAAAAAGTCCAAAGAGAAAGATTCCCCAACGTGATGGTACTTTCCTTTCGCCACAGTCATGCCGTCTTTGTTTATGCGGACGGTCGCATCAGATAAATAAGTCGTAAAATCCCACGATTTACGCGCTTCATAGCGAACAACGTAATCGTCCGGCCTGCTGATATAGAGGTTTGAAACCTGCTCGGCTCGGATGTTTCGCTTATTGAACTCATCGGTCATCACATCGACAAAATCCGACACCTTCACTTTGGGATTCTCGACGATAACGACACGTTTCAACTCTTCGTCATAAGGCAGAGCCGTCACCCGGTATGAATTACATCCGCACACCATCAACCCCATCAGGACCCATAGCCATGCGACACGGAAGGCCATGTTGATTTTCATGCCATCATCTCCTCTATGAAATGTTTCCAGTCCATCTTCAAACAATGCGCTCACGGGAAACAAGGTCCGCAACCGACCGGTCACGCCGCCATGAGGCGATACGACCCTATCCGTTTGTGAACAGGATGTGATCAGTATAGCAGAGACGGGATGGGGTTTGAAAGGGTAAAAGTCCCCCGTTCGGGTCTCGCCGAGAGCGAAGGGAACGGGGAATGGGGACGGGTGATTATGGCATTATGAAAATGATAAGGGAACAGGGAAGAGAAACGAGACGAACGGCGGAGTGAAATTCCATAATGGCTTAATGTCATCATTTCATGATCTCATCATTCCAGGATGAACCCCACGCCCCCTGACACCCAAAATCGCCTTGACGAATTCCGGCTGATAACCGATACTTAAACTGTTTTAAGGTGTGGTTTATGTGTTATCACGGGTTGCCGATATGGTACGGGCAGCCCAGGCTAAAGTGTGCTCTGAGGGGTAATGCGATGAAAAAGGTTCTGATAACGGTCCTGTCGATGACGTTCGTCCTTGCCGCGAGTGGGAAACTGGTGAATTTCCTCACGTTCAATGATCCCGAGAACCTGCTGCGGGCGGCGGTCGGAGAGGAGCCCAGCGTGGTCAATTACAGCAAGAGCAACGGCATCTCCTTCCCCGGCGGCCTCGGATCCTGCGCCAATCTGGCGGACGCGACGATCTGCGCGGGACTGGCGAACGGCGCGGGGGCGATCTCGATCCCGAAGGGCCAGGCGCTCAGACTCCCGCACGGCATCCCGACCGATTCCCCGCATGAATGGTGTCTCTCGATCCGGTTCTACCTGCCCGACGACAAATTCGGCTACCACTCCCTCTTCACCACCTCGCAGGACGCCACGGTGGATGCGGCCATGTTCGTCAAATACACCAACTCGAAGTATTTTGTCGGGATCATGAACGACACGGCGAACTATTTCGGCTATACCGTGGACATCGCCCCGAACGCCTGGCACGTCGCGACCTTCTCGATCAAGGAGGGCCAGCAGCGGATGTACATCGACGGGGTGTTGCGCAAGAGCCGGACCGCTCCCCTCTCCTCCTTCCATTACGGGCGGTGCAACCTGACCGGCAAACCGTATCTCTTCATCTCGGGCGACGAGGACGGCGAGGACAACCTGATGCATTTCGACTGGGTGAAGATCTGGGACGAGGCCGAGCCGGAGGATATGCTGGTCTCGGCGGCGCCGGTGGGACTCTGGGAGTTTCCGGCAGACGCCCCGACACGGGCGACCATCGGCGAGGACCTGGAGCCGATCGTCGTCAAATCGGGCGCGTCGGCGGCGATCGAGCCGGCCGAGGGCGTTGTCCCGGGCGACGGCGCGATCCGCCTCGGCCGATACACCGGCTACAAGGTGAAGCACAACCTGCCGCCGAAATCGCCGTATACGGTGGTGATCGACGCGAAGATGCCCAGCGGGGTGGAGTATCCGAGCGACTTCCACGCCCTGTGGCACCCGACGGGCGCCAACATGGACGGATCGATCTTCCTCCGCTCAAACGATTCGCAATCGCCCAAGCGGATCCGTTTCTGGGGCAAGTCGGGACAATCGGACCTCGTTTCCATCAACGGCCGCTCCTGCTATCAGGACGAGTGGGTGCGGTATGTCATCACCTGGGACGGAGCGAACCGGACCTTTTACGCCGACGGCGCGAAGGTCTTTTCCAGTACGCGCGACTCCGCCTTCTCCTCGTCATTCTACGCCATCCTGCACGGCGACAGTGACGGGCAGGGCGAGGACAGTCCCCTTGATTTCACGACGATGGCCCTCTATGAGGGGGCGATGGATGACGCGCAGGTGGCCAACCTCGGCTCGCCGGTCGCGACGCTTCCGAAGGGAAACCACTTCGATACCGCGCCGGCCGGGGAATGGGTGATGCGCGAGGCGGCGGACGGCCAGGTGCCGTCGCGGATCGGCGACGACCTCGCCGTGACCGCGAACGGCTACGCGTGGAGCTGGGCGACCCCCAGCGCCAGCGCGCAGCGCGCGAACCTCTCCTACATCATCGATTTCACCGTCTCGGAGACGTTCGGCGGCGGCACGCTGCTGGAGACCGCCTCCGGGGCCACGGTCGGATTCGGCTATGACGGGCGGCTCGGCTCCCTGGAGGCCGGCTGGAGCCTGACGGTCCCCGATCTGGAGGTCGGCAACCACCGGCTGGCGGTGATCAACACCGCC
>DBXN01000033.1:13580-15853 GCA_002309585.1 Verrucomicrobia bacterium UBA1211 | reverse complement strand
GCCAGACGGTCCGCTTTACGGCGCCCGACGGCGCGACGATCACCTACGCCGCCGTCTACGCCGATCCCATTACGCCGGCCGGCGGCGCGTTCGCCGTTCCCGACGCGTATGAGCCCGCCGTCACGGACGGGAACGCCCAGCCCGCGATCGCCACGATCGCCCTCCCGGCCGGCAGCCACATCAACACCCCGACCGAAGTCTCCGTGGCCTGTTCGGACGCGGAACGCGACTGGTTCGCGATCGAGGTCGATTTCGGGGANNGGCTCGCGGGTGAGCAGCGGCGTGCTGCGGTATGCCCTCGAGGCCTATACGGACGCCGCCCCCATCTCCCACACCTACCTCGAAGCGGGGACCTACCCCATCCGGGTGCGCAGCTACGACGCCTTCCACCGCGTTTCGGAGTGGATCGATGCGGGTTCGCTGACGGTCCTGGCCGAGACGGCGAGCGATGACGTGCTCCTGACCTGGCCGTGGCAGCAGAACGTCTACACCAACCGCTTCACGATCATGTGCGAGGCGGCGACCGACCTCGCCGGACTTCAGCTGCAGTGGGGAGAGGGCTACACCGAGACCGCCGCGATGTCCGGCGTGAAGGGCAACGGCGGCACCTGGATCTACAAGGCGCGGGTCACAGTCAACGGCCGGATGGGAGAGACGATCCCCTACCGGTTGGCGATCAGCGGCATGCCGCTCTCCGGCACCTCCACGGAGGGCACCGTGACCCTCTGGAAGGACGATCCCGACGAGACCTTCACCTGTTCGGTCTGGGGTGACAACCAGGATGGCGCCAACGCGGGCGACTGGGATGCGGACAAATTTCTCTACGTCCAACGCCTCTTCGAGCACATGGTCCAACGCGGGGTCGATTTCGGCATCACGACGGGCGACATGGCCTCCAACGGCAAGTACGCCGAGGAGATCCAACCGCTGATCCTGAAGCGGACGGATGACCTGTTCGCACGGACCCGGCCCTATTATGTGGCGTGGGGCAACCATGACACCAGCAACCCGCAGACGAAGCCCTATTTCGAGACGGCGGCGATTGACGAGCCGGGCTACCTCTCCAGCGAGACCGGCAACAGCCACCTCTACCGCGGCAACGTCCTCTTCATCTTCATCGACCATCAGCTCCAGGATGCCTCCGCGACGGTGACCTGGCTGAGGGACCTGCTGGCGACACCCCGCGCGCAGGCGGCGAAATTCCGCATCCTCGCCCATCACTATCCGATCTACGGGGAGACGTGGGGATCCCTGAGCCAGACCCTTCTGGAGACCGTCCGGAGCGGCGGCGTCGATATCGTGCTCTCGGGCCACATGCACGGGTACGAGCGGATCGAGAAGGATGGCTTCGTCCAGCTCACCAACGGCGGAGCGGGCTATCTTGACCACATTGAATACGTCGTCAACAACTACGGGGAGGCGACCAAACTCGGCGGCCACAACTCCGTCCCCTACCTCTGGGCGCGGCAGAAGAGCTACTCCGAACCGGGGATCCTCGGCGCCGCCGAGCCGGTCCGGATGGGCTGCATCACGAGTTACGGCGAGATCAAGGTCGAGCGCAACACCCTCACCTACACCGCGCACGGCTTCAACGCCGACGGCAGTTACATCGGCGCCTTCGACTCCTTCACCCTGATCTCGAAGACGGTCCCCGCGCCGGCGCCGTCAACCCCCGCCCCGCCCGCGCCCTGCGCCAACCCCGCCTCCTTCGCGGCGTTCACCTCGCGGCCGGTCACCAACGCGAAGTGGAAGGAGTACGCCGACGCGGCGGGAATCGCCTTCACCTATCCGGAAGGCGAGGATGACAAGCCGGTCGTCAGCGTCTCGAAGCAGGCGATCACCCAGTTCCTGGCGTGGCTCAACGGCTCGACCGGCAGCTACCGGCTCCCGACGGCGGCCGAATTGACCGCCGCGCGCGGGAACGACCTCTCCGGCGAGGTTTCGGAGTGGAGTTCCTCCATCGATCCCGCCACCGGCTGGTGCCGGATCGTCGGCGGAAACGCGCGCGCCGTGCCGGGCACCTGGTGCCGGGCGGCCGACCGGCCCGCGATCGCCACCGACGGATGCTTCGCCGACTATCTGGGATTCCGGCTCGCGACGGGGCCGGCGCCGTCGGAACCGGCCGACCGCCTCGCCGCCGCGCTGGCGGCGGTCGCGCAGATCCCGAACCCCGGAACCGCCTACCTCTACGAGGACGGCATGCTCTCGGACATCTCCGCGCTCTGGTGGAATCCCACCGCCGACCTGACCTACAACGGCGTGGTGATCCTCAC
>DBXN01000033.1:0-13534 GCA_002309585.1 Verrucomicrobia bacterium UBA1211 | reverse complement strand
CTGGCCGTGCCCAACGCCACCTCCTTCACCAAATCGGGAAGCGGCAAACTGACGATCGCCGGGCCGGTGAAGGGCGGACCGGTCACCTCGGAGGCGGGATGGATCATCAGTTCCGGCTCGGGGCCCCTCGCCCTCCACGCGGTCACCTACACGGGCGCGGGCATCCAGTTCCGGAGCGGCGACGGCAACCTCCTGCTCGCCGGCGAGAATGACTTCTCCTCCGCCGCCGTGACGCTCAACGCCACCTCCGTCACCAACTTCATCGCCGAGACCGCCTCGGCGACGGCCTTCCGCGCCCGTTCGATGCGCGACTACAACAACCTCCGCGTGCTGATCGGGGAAGGGGTTTCCGTGACCCTCTCGGAGGATTACAAGTTCATCGACTCGTACCTCACCATCAACGGGCAGATGGACATCAACGGGATCAACGAGACCGAGAACAAGGATCCCTGGATCCTGGGGAGCGGCACGCTGCGCACGACCTATCTGGGTTCCTTCATGAACTCCTACACCCGCCTCGGCATCTCCAACATCGTCTTCACGTCGGGACGGCCGTGGCGCATCAACCGTACGAAATCACAGGACCGGTTCCACATCGTGGGCGGATCGGTGCGGATCGCCTCGCTCTATGACTGGACGATGCCGGTTTTGGACGAGATGGGCCAGCCCTATTACCTCTACGGCCAAACCACCTACACCGAAACCCCGCGGCTGATTCTCGATACGCTGGATCCGGATGACGGCGTGACGGAGCACACCTTCACCCTCCATCCGACCTACACCGACACGATCCTGGCCATCGACAAGGTCAACCCCGGAACGGTGATCCTCGAAAGCAACCTCAACTCCGTCCAGACCGGAACGGTTCAGGGCGGAACCCTCAAACTGGCGGCGGGCCTCTCGATCGCGAACATGGCGCTGGATGTCGGAACGCGGGGAACCCTGGAACTGTCGCCCGCCGACGGGACAACCACGCATCTCGGCTCCGTCGTCTTCGACGGCGGAACCTTCCGGCTGCCGGACGGATCGGCCTTCCTCGGCGAGGTGATCGGACCGATGGTGATCGACCAGCCGGAGGGCGGGACGGTCTCGATCTCCGCGGCGACAACGATCTCCGGGGCGGTCTCCTTTGCGGACGGGACCGACCTGTTCAGGATCCGGGTCCTCTTCAACGGCGCCGACCCCGAGGGATCCTTCCCGGTTCTTGACGCCTCGCGGCTCACGCTGGACCAGGTCGCCATCACGACCGACATCGACACCTCCATCTACACCGTCAAAACCCAGGCGAACGAGATCGGCGACATCTCAATCGTCATCTCGGACGGGTCCAGCCCGACCGCCGTCTGGACCGGGGCGGGCGACCGGACAAACCCGCTCGATCCGGCCAACTGGATCGTCACCCTCGCGGACGGGACGCCAGCCCCCGGGGCGATCCCCGACGACAGGACAAAGGTGTACGTCTCCGGCACGACAACCCTGAACGTGCCGCCGGGGATGGGTTTCACCTACGCCAAACTGCTCATCTCCGGCTCGCCCCGGCTCGGGGATGATTGCGACTGGAGAGGGCTCGGGGCGATCGTTCTCCGCGATGACACGACGATCGACCTGCTGGGCCACACGCTCGCCCTCACCGAGGTGGACGGCGTTTCGACAAACCTCGCGGCGATCACCGATTCCACCACCGACCGCGACCAGCCCGGCGAGCTGCATCTGGATATCCCGGAGGGGACGACCTTCGCCAACCACAAGATCGCCTTCACCGGCAACCTGAAACTGGTCAAGGACGGACTGGGGGTCTACGAGGGTTGGATCAGGGACCAGTCCTATTCCGGCGGAACCTTCGTCGCGGAAGGGACGTACAAGTGCGGGCAATCCCTTGATTCCCAGACCGGCGGTGCGTTCGGGTCGACCATCGAGGTCGCCGACGGCGCCGTCTACGACCTCTGGGGACGTACCGGCATGTACCACTACCAGCTCATCCTGCACGGCGGAACCCTCGCCAACACCCACTGCGCCAACGTCAAGGACCTGAACGGAAAACTGGGGAACATCACCCTCACCGACAACTCGACCCTGCTCTTCGACGACACGACCATGGAGAACAACTGGGACATCGAGGCGGGGGCGGTCTGGGATCTCGGCGGGAACACGCTGACGGTCCATTTCGCGGGGCGCGATCCCGACATGTACACCGCCAGCAGCCCCGGCCGGCTGATCCTCAAAAACGGCACCATCAAGACCACCGGCGAGGGATGGTTTCACGACCGGGGAATCGATGGGCTGGAAGGCGGAAATCTCGACATCTCCACCATCCTCCGCCTCCACGGCGACTCCTTCCTGAACAACCTCACCATCCGGAGCACGTCTTCATCGGTCATCTCGGACGCCGGCAAGACCGCCTCCGTCTACGGTACCTTCACGCCCCTCTCCCCCTACTGCTTCAACGTGACCCTCATGGACGGCAGCGCGATCGACCTCCGGGAGAGGACCGACGCGTGGCCGATCCGGTTCGAAAACGGAATCACGGCCGCCTTCGAAGACAACGCGACGATCACCCTGACCCTCGCGGGACGCCGGTTCAGGGGAATGGAGAAGGTCGTCTCCTGGACGACGCCCCCGTCCAACCTGAACACCCTCACCTTCGTCCTCGATCCGTATGCCGAGGGATTCTACACCCTGAAGCGCTTCGAAGACGGGTTATACGTCTGCGCGAAAGGCAGCGTGGTTCTCATCCGATAGCCGGGAGACGGGGAACAGGAGCGTTCCCCTCTTACCGCCGGGCCCGCCGCCCGGCGCGCCACACAGGCCGACGATCAACGGTGGCCTTCCACCTTCATCTCAAACGGTGAAGCGGGAAGGTCGCCGCTGTTGACGAGATTGACATCGGGATCCGGCGCCCAGGCGTACCGGACCGCCTGCGGCTCGGTGACTCCCTCCGGGAGGGTCAGCCGGACGGTATCGGCGGATTGGATCGCCGCCGCCACCGGGTGGCTTTTGCCGTCCGCCGCGACCACCTCGAAGGTGCGCGGGGATTGGCCATCCGTCAGTTTGAGCGCTTCCCCCACATCCCGGAACGTCACAAAGAGATCGCGTCCCTCCAACCGGACCCGCACCGGCGTCGGCGACCGGGAAATGATGTTCCGGCCATAGCAATCGGTCAGGGCGAGCCGTACCAGCCGGTCAACCACCTTCCGCTTGTCCCTCGGGTGGAGCTCCATCTCGTGCCCGTCAATCGTCACCGCCAGCCCCGTATGCGGGATCGTCCCGGAGAGGATCCGCTGCACATCGCGGATGCGGATCCAGTGCTGTTCCTTATAGTCCGGCAGTTGGACGATCATCAGCGGCAAATCCGGATTCTCGAAGGCGGAGCGCAAGCGCGCCGCAAAGAACGGGAACTGTTTCAGGTAGAGCTGCCACCCCGTATTCATCTCGCCCTGGTACCACAGGATCCCGCGCACGCGGTATGGGAGGATCGGGCACATCATCGCGTTCCAGGCCTGCGAGGGACGGCTCTCGAAATTGATGCGCGGGAAGGGCCGGTTCCGTTCCTTCTCCGGACGGTTCTCCCACCGCGTGATGTCATTGCGCCGCCACTCCTCGCAACGCCGCATCAGCTCCACCGCCTCCTTCTCCGTTCCCGCCGCCGCGATCGTCTCCCGGCTCATCCAGGTCTCCAGGTTGGCCCCGCCCGCCGCGACGCCCAGCACCCCGATCGGCACATCCAGCTCCTCATGCAGCCGTTTGCCGAAGAAGGTCATCAGCATCGACATCTTTTCCGACGCCTTGCGGTTCTCCGGCGTGTAGGTGAGCCACCGGCACCGCTCCGGCAGATCGAACATGGAACGCGGGGTGGGATCCCCGTCCTTCGGGACGTGGAAGTAGCGGACCGTCTCGGGGATGACGCCGCCCTTGGCGATGGTCTTCCCCTCCTCGCAGAGGTCCAGCGGATAATCCATGTTGGACTGTCCCGTTCCCAGCCAGACCTCGCCGACCAGGACATCCTTGAACTCCAGCCGGTTCTCGCCTTCGACGGTGAGCGTGGTTCCCTGCCGCACATAGCCGCTGGGCGGCAGATCCACGCGCCACTTCCCCTCCTGATCGGCCCGCGTCCGGCTAACCTTCCCCGAAAACGTGACCCGGACCTCCTCGCCGGGCGCCGCCACGCCCCAGACCGGCACCGGCTGATCCGCCTGAAGGACCACCCGGTCGGTGAAGATTGCGGCGGTCCGGACCGTTGCGGAAAGGGGAAGAACGGAACCGGCCACCGTCACGGATGCCGCCAGAGCGAAAACGCCATGTCTGTTCATCGTCCACCTCCTCATTCGGGAATGACCTCGATACCGTTGATCCGCGCGTCGCGCTGTTCATTCGCGAGCCGCTTCCCGTTCACAAACTCCAGCACGATCTTCCCCTCGGCGTCGCTCGGGATGTGCTTGAGCTCCACCACAACGCCCTTCCAGATGCCGCCCGCCGCACCGGCGGCGTCGAAATCGTTCAGGATCACCTTCCCGTTCGCCTTCACGTTAAAGCGGCACTTGCCGGGCCCCTTCTCGCGGGAGTGCTCCGCCCAATGGAGCCGGACCGTGTGCGGATGGTTCGTGGCGGTCATCAGACAGGTATAGGCGCTCTCTCCCCAGCGCACGGTGCGGTAGATGTCGGGCGGCCCCGCCATCTTCGTTTCGGAAAGGTCCATGTCTTCCGTCTGAAACCCGCACCACCCCTCCAGGAAGCCGGGGTCCTGCGCGAAATTCCCGCGCGTATAGCCGCCGCAGTTGATCCGAACGACGGATTGCGGCTCCTGGGGACGGGGCAGGAAGGTGAAGCCCTTCTGGTGCGCCCACATGGGGGCGGAGACGGAGGCCGTCTCGTTCGGCATCACACGGTCCCCCTTCGCGACGGTCACGTTCCAGCCGTCCAGATAGACAACCGGCTCATCATCCTTCAGGTCCGCCGCCGCGCAGGCGATCCGGACGCGCCGTCTCTTCTTGGGCGGGATCGAGAAATAGTTGTCGCTGTAGGTGGCGGGCAGAATCCGTTTCCCGCTCTTTTTCCCGCGAAGCTGGAGATGGGTCATCAGGGCCATGTCGCCGCTGTTGTTCGCCAGCTCCACCGTGACGGTCCGCTGTCCGCCGTCGGCCTGCCCGGTCTCGACGGAAGCGACCTCCAGCGTGACCTGCGGCAACCGGTTGAGATCCTTCAGGTCGTCATAGCCGACCAGCCGGTTGTCGTCGCGCAGGTCATCCGCTTTCGCGGGATTGCAGGCGCGGTTGTGCCAATAGAAGTTGTCGCTGACGCGCTTCCTCTGCGCGTCCACCAACTCCAGCTCAAAGAAGTGGACCTTGGAAAGGTTCTCGGGCCATTTCACCGTTCCCAGCGTCGCCACCGAAACCCCGCCGACCGCCACCGGCCACGTCGCACCGCCCGCGACGCTCCCGTCCAGATTGTAGAAGGTCGCCTGAGCCGATCCCGCAAACGGCGCGGGGTCGTGGTTGGCCACCTGGACGATCCCGCCGTCCGCCGACTCGTTGAAGAAGACGTGGCGCGGCTCGCACGCCTTCCGGATCCCGAAATAGGTCGCGTGCGGATCGAGGTCATACGGGATCATCTGCCAGATCAGGCTGGGCTGCGCGGGAATGGTCATCCAGAGCAGGACGCCCTGCATCGGGGCGAACATCCGGCCGATCCGGCCCTCGTAGATCGCCCGGTGCATCTCGTAGTTCATCAGCTGCGCCTTGCGGACGAAATCGGGGAAGTTCTTCGGCTCGCCGTACCGCGTCGTCATGAAGCGGGGATATTTGCGCCCGCCCGCCGCGCAGAAGTTGTGTTCCGCCCAAGAGTCGGTGATCCCCTCCCACTCGGAGGCGGGGAACATCGCCATCAGCGACTCGATGGTCGGCACGGAGAAGCCGCCGATCTCAGTCTTGAAACTCTCCCGCCGGTTCCAGTTCGGATCCTCGTAGAAACGGGAGAGGCGCGTCGGGGGCGTCCAGTCATACGGCCCGCCCGAGTTGAAGCCGTACCCGTCGCCGGAGTTGGGCTGGTAATGGCGCGTGGGATCGGTTTCCTGCAGGATCTGGCGCACCGCGTCGTCGAGATACTTCGGGGGCGTTCCTTCGTTGCGGCTGCACCAGAGAACGATCGAGGGATGGTTGCGGAGCCGCAGGACCGCATCCCGGACGTTTGCGAGGTAGAGGTCGGTATTGACGGGATCCGCACTGTTGAACTGCCAAAACTCCTCCCACAGCAGGATGCCGTGCCGGTCGCAGGCGTCGGCGAGATCGCCGCTCATGCTCTGCCCGCCCCAGTCGCGGATAAAGTTGAGGTTAGCCTCGCGGTGCATCCTGACCTGATGGTCGATGCGCGTCCGGTCGGCCCGCTTCAGCGCTTCGTCAAGTCCCCAGTTCCCGCCGCGCAGGAACACGCGGATCCCGTTCACGCGAAGCGCCAGATTCGGATTGCCCGGCTCGAAGTAGGAGAAGGTCCGGATACCGAACGGCACACTGCACCGGTCGCTCACCGCGCCGTCCGCCGTGAAGGTGACATCCAGACGGTAGAGATGGGGTTCGCCCAGGCCGTTCGGCCACCAGACCCGGGGATTCGCCACGGTCAGCTGCGGCTCCTCCGCGGGCGTGAACGAGACCGTCCCGCTCCACCACGGGGCAAGCGTGACGCGCCGCTCCAGCCTGACCTGGTCAAAGGCGAGCGCAAGCGTACCGGAGATGGGCTTCTCCGTCACATTCCGGACCGGGACATCGATGCGCACCGTCGCGGTATCCAGCCGGGGCAGGTTGGGAAGGTCGGTGACGACGGCGGGATCCCCCACCACGGCGCGGCCGGTCGCGCTCAGCGTGACTTTGCGCCAAATGCCGCTGTTCCGGTCACGGATGCCGCTCAGCCAGTCCCAGCCGACCGAACAGCCGAAGGTGGGGCCGTCCAGGCGGGCCACGCCGCCGCACGGGCCGCCGGTCGAACCCATCACATGCTCGGAGGGCACCCCGACCGTCGGCTGGGGCGAGATCCGCACGGCAACGGTCATCTCCTGCCCGGCCTTCACATCGCACCTCGCCAGATCGAACCGGCCGCGCTTGAAGGCCCCCATCATCCGCCCCGCGATCCGTCCGTTGACCCAGATCTCGGCGGCGTAGTTGATCCCCTCGAACGTCAGCCAGATCACCCGGTCCTTAAAGGCTTCCGGCACCTTCACCTGCGTCCGGTACCACCAATCCTTCCGGCAGAGATCTTCCGGAATCTTCTCGGGGCGGTTGTTCTCGTCATAGAGCGGTTCGGGATAGACCTTGTTGTTCACGAGGGTCGTCAAGATCGTCCCGGGCACCGTCGCCCGATACCAGGAGGAGTCGTCAAATCCGTTCCGCGAGAGGACCCTGCCCTCCTCGGGCTGCTTGGCGGAATTCTCCCGGAACCATCCCTCCTTCACCGCCTGCCGGTAGACCACCGTCGCATCCTGGAGTTTCCAGTTGTCCAACTCGATCCCGTCCGCCGCCGCCCGCGCGCGCAGGCACCCGAAACAGACCGTCAACACCGCGATCCCAACCGCCATTCTCTTCATACGCACCTAATCTTTGAAACGTTTCACCCAACCGTTTGTTACTGATGATCTGTTTTTAGACGATCCATCCACCCCTTCATGGCCGCCGCACCCCTCATGCATCCGCATGTGGGCATTCCGCAACCGGGAGGGGCAACATCCCCGTTGCCCGTACCCCTCACGCGATCTCAAAGACGGAACTTGCCGAGCGGCTCATAACCGCGTTCCGCCATGAGCGCGTCCCAATTCGGAGGAAGATCGATCCGCACCGTCGCGCTCGCTCCGCCAGGCATGGTCTGGACCTTGTTGCGCGCGCTGTCGCCGGTGATGAGAAAATCGGTCATGCCGGACTTCATCACCGAGACGGTCAACTGCTCGGCGTCGGGATAGTCGCGCCACGGCGCGGTCGGCGTCATCTCGGCACCCTCCGTGCGGCGGATATAGCCGCCGAATTCGCGGCGGGTATGCGGTCCGCCCTCTTTCGCACTGCCCGGCGAAGCGAAGTATTTCGCGAAGGTCCGCTCCCGGAGCGGCCGGCGCGCCAAGCCAACGAGTTCCGACTCCAGTTCCCCGACCGTCTTGAAACGCTTGGCAAGGACCGCCGCCACCGGCTCGGTCATGAGGACGGTACGGTTGACAAACTGCTTGCCGCTGCCGAGCGCGAACTGGCCACGCTCCGTGATGTCCCACGCCATCAACTCCGCCAGCCTTTCCGCATCGGTGGTCGAGGGAGTCATGTTGTTGCCCCAAACCAAGGCCGAAGCGACCGTTATCGTATTGTCGTTCAGGTCGTAGCCGGCCCGCACATGGAAGGGCTTCCACCCCACACGCAGACAGGCCGCATCGTCTTCGGCGAGGCACCATGACACCGGATAGCCAAAAGTACCCATCCGGTCCTGCTTGACGTAGTAGCCGCCGAGGTTGACCATCGCGAGATTCATGAAGCGGCCGATCGCCACGTTCGCCTCCTCGTTCATCTGCCCCTGGCCGCAATCCACGCCGAGCTGACGCGCTACGGGACCGTTCAGCCAGCTGAAGGGGAACCAGGCCTGGGTGCTGTTCAGCGTATAATTGAACGAACGCACACCGAGTCCCTTCGTCATCGCGACCACGATCGGCATATATTCGGGCTTGCAGCCCGCCATCACGGCATTCACGGCCACATGCCACGCCTTGATCTCCCTATTCGCCACCGGCAGCACGGCGATGGTCTCATCCCATTTGCGGGGCGTGTACCGCATGAAGTCGCTCACTTTGTCGAAGGTCGGCGGCACGATCGGAAGTCCATCCGTCCACTTCATCTCCTTGAAAAACGCCTGCACTTCGTCAAAGGTGCCGCTGAAGACATCGTCACGGATGTCGCCCCTGCCGCCTTTCGTTCCCGCCGTCCGCTCTTCCGGAGTGATGGGTTTCGTCAGCGCGTCCACGATTTGGGGCCAGAGAATCTCGTGCGTGTTGCGGATCAACTCCTCTTCCGTATGCAGGGCAAACGCGCCGGGGTATTTTGCGCAGCGAAGCACGGCGACCCCGTTGTTGAGCGCCGTACTTTTGGCTTGGTCAACGAAGCCCGGACCCGCGATGATGACGGAGGGGACCCCGACGTATTCCGCCGCGATGCACGAGCCCACCTCTTTCGGCGTGCACAACCCGCAGCCGCCGTTTCCGGAGATCACCGCGTCCACCTTCATCTCCTTCAGCTTCCGCTGGAACGCCTCTTTGTCCGCGCGAATCACGCCCGGGGCGGGATACAATCCGGCGCTGCCGATCTCGTCTTGCAGGATGACTTTCGCGGTGGGATACTTCTCTAGAATGAGCCGTTTGATCTCGGGATGGGTCACCCTCACCATGAAATTCTTTCCCACAACGGCAATGGTCTTTCCCGCCAGCGTATCGAGCCGGGGCGCCTGCTCGATGAGCTCCACTTTGGTGCGTCCCACGGGAGAGACCACGGCAAATCCGGCCGCTCCTTTCGCCTTCGTCTGAACATCGCCGCCAGGCCGCCCCTCATCCGCGCAGGTCTCGTCGCAGACCACCCGTTTCGCGGGCTCATCGGCAAACGACAAAAAAGCCGCGCAGCAGATGGCAATTGCCGCCGCGCCCAGTGTGATGATGGAATTGTTCATTTGCATACCTCAGGTTTCAACCATCGACATTGACGTTTTGTCTATGTAAACGGATCCAGCCACACGAATATTGCTCTGGATCAGCCGCCGGCAGTCCCACCCCTTAACCGGGCGGCACGGGTGGACTCCCGCGACAAACAGGCCTCACGGGGCAGACCGCATCTCATCTTCATACCCGGCCCGTCTCCCGTCACCCGCCACGCCCGCTTCCCTACTCGCCGTTCCGCTGAACGAACAGCCGGAAAAAGCGGCGGCCCGGCGCCGCGGGAACCGGGACCGTCAGATAGAGCAACGCGTCATCCAGCACGTTGGTCACGATCCCGGGAAGGTAATCGGTGCCCAGCACTGCCTCGCGCCAATCGCCGTTGGGCTCATCGGCGGCCTTCAGCAGGTAGGTCACATCCGTGTAGGTGTCGTTGAGACGGTAATATCCCACCGCCAGATCCGCGACGTCGCCGGTGGCGATCGAGAGCGTGAGACGCGCGTGACGCTGATCGTCACTCAGCCCGTCATTCTTCGACATCCCGAACGCATAGAGCGCGAAGTTGCTCAATCCCGCGAGGCCGGAATCGGCGTCCGGGGCGATGGCGTCCGTACCCTCGATGATCTGCGCCTCGCTGTAATTCGCCATCACCCAGGCATCGTAGCCGGTCGGGGTATAGGCCGCCTCGCCTTCGAGACGGAAACGGGCCTTCAGAGTCAGCGGCTTCTTCGCGACCGTGACCGTCCGCTCGGGGGAGGTCTCTGTGCTGCCGACCCAGCCGTCGAAGACATAACCCTTGTCCGGGACGGCCGTAACCGTCACGGGGATGGAACGGAAGAAACGTCCGCTCCACGCGGCGCGGTCGGTCACGCCGGGCGTCTCCGGCTCAATCACGATCCCGTTCACCCGGAACGATCCGCCCACGCCGGTGGCATCGTTGTTCAGCACCGTCAGGTCTCCCGTCCCGCCCAAGGTGAAGGCCTCGTTCAGGTGGACGAAGCTGTTGGTGTACCGGGCGGCGGTGAAATCGACCAGCGCGACATCGACCGCATGTTGCCACTCCGCGAGCGTGGTCTCGCGGCCCCAGCGGCGGAAGTGCCGCTCGATCTCCGGCTCGATCGCGGCGGCGGCGTCGCGGATGATCGCCTCGGTCCGGACGGGCTTGAAGACGGTGTTCAGCAGTTCCGTGTAACGGGCGATGAAATACGCCTTGAAGGTTTCATTCTTCCAAAGCTGGTTGATCAGGAACCCCGGTTCGTCCTCCCCCGTCATCTTCTTGGAGGTGAGGTAGTCGAACATATCGAAATCGGCTCCCTTCTCGCCCGCGACATCCAGATCGTACAGCATCCAGCGCCACCGCCCGTCGCCATAGACCGTCGCGCTCTCGTTGGTGTGGGCGCGCCAGAAGTCGCAGTTGTTGATCGGCCAGTCGGTGTTCGCGAAGAAGGACTCGGCGATGATATAGTCGACATGGTTGGTGACATCGATCTTCGACTCGATAAAGGCGTAACCCTCCGCCGTTGAAGGGGGATTCGCCTTGATCTGTTCCAGCAGCTCCTCGTACTCCTCATCGGCGTTCTTGTCGCCGTCGATCCGGGCGATATGGACCTTGTCATTGTCGTAGGTGTCTTCCTCGTGCATCAGGATGTCCATGTTGTCCGGGTCCAACCCGTAGCGGGTGGCCATATAGTGCTTGTCGTAACTCTCGCGGAGATTATGGATACCCCAATACTCGCCGTTCAGGAAAACATTCACCGGACGGTAGGCCATCACCGCGATGTTCAGGTTCGTGACGATGCGATGGAAAACCGCATCCTTAAACATCGTCGCCACCCCCGGGATGTCTGTCCCGTACCAGTCATTGCCGCTGTTCCGGAGGAGGAAGCGTTTGTAGGAGGTCGCCGGCCGGTCGGGGAAGAGCGGGTAATCCACCGCCGGGGAACCGTACTCGCCGTTCCGGCAGATCATGTAGAGGGTCTTCTGGGGGATGGCGCGCGTGCCGCCGCCGTGCATCTGCACACCGAGCCGCTGCGTGAAGGCGGCGGTCGCCTGCCCGGTCTCAAACAGCTCGATCACGCTCTCGCGCTCCCACCCGTCCTGATGGTAGTTCGCGTACGGCTTGCCCCACCGGTTCTGCCCGTAACCCACCGGCGAATCGGCATAGCTCTTGCCCGGCACATAGATGCCGTTCACAAACCCGAAGTAGTTGTCGGCTTCGGTCGTCACGGAGACGGTCGGCAGTGCCCGGTTCTCCGCCAGCTCGGAACCGATGAAGTAGGTGCCGCGCGTCTCGGCGGAACAGGCGGTCCCGAAGACCGAGATCGCCCGCAGGACGATCACTTTCGAGACGCCGCCGATCGGGGCGCGCCAGACGGCGTTCGGCATCCGGTTCGCATCCGCGATCTCCGTCGGATTGGTCCGGATCCACGACAGCCCCGAGGTGACATTGGTCGCGAGGTTGAAGGTCGGGATCGTGTTCCCGTGGTAGACCCGGCTGCGGGTCGCGGAGGTCTTGGGATCGCTTCCGTCGGTCGTGTAGTAGATGGAGTATCCCGATTGCGACGTGAGGGTCAGCGTCTGCGGGGTGGCGTAGAATCCCGGTGGAACCGAGAAGGTGGGCGCGACCTTCAGGCTCTCGGTATAGGGCCCGGTGGACGCCCCCGCGTTTGACGCACCGGGAGTCGGGTTTTCGAACTCGACCGGATTGCCGCCCGTAGCGCCGTCGGTCGCAAACCCGTAGGAGACGTTTTTCTCCAGCTCGTGGCCGCACCCGTCGAATTTATGGAGCAGCGACCCCGCCGCATTGAAGAGACGCACATTCTCGTAGCGGTCATCTTTGCTCTCCCACTTCAGACCGAACGGCAGGTGGATGACGGGATGGATGTGGTCAACCAGAGCGGTCAGGCTGAAATCGAAAATGAGGTCGCTGCTCGAGGCGAAGGCCTGGTGGACCTCCACCGCCAGCACGTTGGCGCCCGTCTGCACGGCGGCGAGCGGAATCGGCCACACCTCCCAGTCGGTCGATCCCGCCTGGGCGGAGGCGAATGTGCCGTGCGCGACAGCCCCTGCGGGCATGTTGCGGCGGAAGACCTCGGTCCCGTTCAGATAGACCACGGCGCCGTCGTTGATCCGAACCTTCGCGGAAAAACCCGTCACCGACGAGAGATCCGAAATCGAGAAGGTCGTGCGGAAATAGGCGGTCGGATAGCGGTTGGCGATGTCGTCGCCATAGGGCAGGACCGTCGCGCAATCCATATTCACCGTCGCGTCGTTGTATCCGGCGGGAACCATCCCGGTCGGCCAGTCGCTCACGGAAAAGGTACTCTTCATCCAGTTCGATCCCGGCCCGGCGGCACCCGTCTGGTACGACCACACCGCGTTCTCCGGCACGACAGTCAGATCAGGATCGTTCACCCAGGCGGTGTAGGACTCCAGATCGCTGTTCGCGAAGATCAGCAGATACTCCCCCGGACGCATCGTGTAATCCGGCAGGAGATAACAGTCCGCCGCCGTTTTCTTGTCCCCTAAGCGGTACCGGTTGATATTCACCGAAGTGGTTCCCGAATTATACAACTCGACCCAATCCGATGACTTGTCGCCATTCTCGTCGGCGACTTCGGAATTGTTATAGCACACCTCGTTGATGCAGACCGCCGCCATGGCCGTCTGAAACACCATGACCGCAACACCAGCCACACACTTTTTAAAGGACATCATAAAACCTTCCTTTCAGTGGTATTAATAGGGGAAGTTTACACGATTCCCCGTCCGATAGCAATATCGGAAGGTTCCCGGAAAATGCCCCGGGCGCATCTTTGTTTTTCACCCATGCCATACAACCATTGTGGAATTGAGACATTATGGAATGATGTAATTGGGAAA
>DBXN01000009.1:31147-31422 GCA_002309585.1 Verrucomicrobia bacterium UBA1211 | reverse complement strand
TATTCCAAAATCAGTTCCGTCAGGGGGGAGACGCGCTTGATGGACATGTCACCTACCAGGGTGATGTCGCCCTGCCGCATGAGATTGGAGAGTGTCCAGCGGCAGGTTCCGCGTTTGGTGTTCTCCGGATTCCACGCGGCCTCGCCGCCGTTCAGATCGAGTTTAAGCTCAATCCGGTTACCGACCGAAAAGGTTTCCGGTTTCACCTCACCCTTGTAGTTGGCGAGGTCATCGCCGCTCGGCGCCGGCGTCTTGAAATCCCAACGGAGCCCGTC
>DBXN01000009.1:27092-31086 GCA_002309585.1 Verrucomicrobia bacterium UBA1211 | reverse complement strand
CCGTTGCCCGATTGCGGCGACAACGCCCCGCTCGACGCCGGGATGACCGGCAGCTCGGTCGGGAGACACACCGCGCTGATGCGCATCACCTGGCGGGCTGTCGGGGGGACATACGCGCTACCCGCATAGAGACGGTACTCGAACGTGCCGGTATCGGTCGTTTCGCCCGCGGCGACAACGCGCTGGAGGAGGCGCAGCTGCCCGGTCGCGTCGATGTGGATCGGGAGCCGCAGCTTCACCGTTCCCCCAGGTTCGGTCGCCACCTGATCGCCGGGCGCGAGGATGCGGTCGAATTCAACATCCGCCACCCACAGCCCGCCCGGCCACGCCCGGTCCGCGGCCGTCCCGCCGCTCGTTTCACCCTTGAAGGGGACATCCACACGCATCTTCGATCGGCCGTCCAGATCCGTGATGCGCAGGAGCGCGCCAAACGGACGCCCCTTCACCCCCGTATCAAACGCGGCGCGGTCGATTCCGAGTTCCATCTTCCACGTCTCGTCCGCCTCAAGCCGCTTCGTCGCGACGGGGCCGGACGTCACGTCCGCGCCTCCCTCCAATGCGGTCCAGACCGCGTTGGTGCGCGCGACCGCCGTGTCGCGGATGCGGATGGCTGATCGCGGAAGGGCCACTTCGCCCCAGGCCGCGTCCGTGAACAGATCCACGGCGACGGTGCGCGCGGAGGCGCCGTCGTTACGGATGGTCAGCGTCGCTTTGGACGACTCCATCCCGAAATCGATCCCCGACATGGGCGAGACGTTGAGGACACCCGACCAGTCGCACTGCAGGTCGGAGGCGACAAGCAGCACATCGCCGTCCGAGACCGTGGACGAGGAGTAGATCGGGATGTAACTTTGGGTCCTGTCCTCATCGTTGCCGGAAATCCTGTAAAGGCCGTCTTTGAGGAAATTGCCGGGAAAACCTTCAAGGTAGTCCATCGGGGAGACAGACTCGCCGTGCTGGAGGGAGATGCCTACGAAGTTGTACACCAGATTCGTGTCCGTGATGTGCCAGGTCAGGCGCGGCGCGGCGGGGACGCCGGTGACTGAGACCGCGGTCGATGTGTCGTTCGTGTTGAAGACGAGGCAGACCGTGCCCGCCGGAATGAACGTCACCGGCGACGCCACGGGGTAGTCACGGTGCCACTTCGCGATGGGGTTCATCGAGAGGCCGCGCGAATCCCAATCCTGCGAGAACTGGCGCGTCGCGAGAAAGGCGGCGGGATCGTAGAAGCCGACCGAATTCACCGGCCAGCCGGCGAAAACCGCATCGGGGCCGGTCAGGGGCGAGACTTCCATATAGACGGCATTCCACCCCCGGCTCAACGTGATCTCCTGCCGGACCGTTACCTCCGCGGAAGCGCAGGTCACCACGGCCAATACCGCCAGCGGGAACCACCGTCTGCATCCGCCTCTCCTCATCCATTTCATCATCGTTTTCACCTCATGCCTTATCGGTTCGCAGCGTCCCGACATGTTTGCTTTGTTTCATGTATTTTCCCAAATCGGCGTTCTTCGTTCAAGAAGGTTTTGGTGTGAAGCGCGCCGTATGGGAACGGCGCGGCAACACGCGCGTTTGACCGGTCGGCGGGATAGCCCTACTGGAGTTTGAACTCGACGGTGAGGACTTCGTACTGCTTCAGGAAGGCGGATGAGAGACCGCGGATCGGGAGGGTTCGGGCCGCCGCGCGGAGGACCGTCTGGTCGAAGAGGACACTGCCGGAGGATTGGACGATCCGGTAACTGACAATTCGGCCGGAGGAGTCGAGCCGGATCTCCAGATGGGCGGGACGGGGACCGGCGTCGCCGAGCGCAGGCTGTTCCCAGGCTTCATAGAGGGCGTTTCGGACGAGCGAGACGCACCGCGACAATTCATCATTGGGCAATGCGTTGCGCGTACCGGGCCGGGCGCCGGCCTGGAGGGCCTTCATGATCTCGTCACGGGAAAGGGGTTTCTCGGTCGGGGTCGTCTTCGTCGTTGCCACCGGCCGCGTGGCGGGCTTGAGCTTGGTGAAGTCCTGCTTCGGCTTCTCCGGCGGTTTCACGGCCTCAATCCGCTTCCCTTTCTGGAACGGTTTTTTCTCGGGAGGCTTCTTCTCGGGCGGCTTTTTGGGTGGTGGTTTCTTTTCCGGCGGCTTCTTGGGCGGCGGTTTCTTCTCTGGGGGCTTCTTTTCAGGCGGTTTCTTGGGAATGACGACCGGTTTCTCCTCCGGCGGAGGCGGAGGAAGCGCGTCGGGTTTTTCCGGTTCCGGCGGGGGCTCATCTTCGATCGGCTCTTCCGGCGGCGGGTCCGGGGTGGGGGTGGGCGGATCGACCGATTCGGGTTCGGGTTGATCCAGTACAACCGTGAATTCGACGATCTCCGGCAGTTTGCGGCGCCGGTGGAAGGGGAAGACCGTCATGACAAACAGCAGGGCCAGGACGATGCCGTGGAAGGCGATCGACCAGCCGAAAGCGTTTGCTGTGAGCGGGCTTCGTTTCATGGGCGTGTGCCTGCGGTCAGTCGGAGACCGTCACGAGGGCCATCCGGGTGATCTTGACTTTGTACAGGATGCGGACCACCTGCATCACTTTGCCGTAATCCAGCCGTTCGTCCGCCCGGATCAGGACCGCAACGTTCGGGTCGTCCGCCGCCATCTCCCCCAGGGTCTGCTCCAGTTCGTCCAGAAGGAACTGCTTATTGTTGAGGAAGATACGGCCCTCGGCATCAAGGGAGACGGTGTTGGATTTCTTGTTCGGGAGATTGTCCGCCCGCCCCTGCGGCAGACGGATCGCGATGCCCTGCTCGATGGCGGGCATCGTGATGATGAAGGTGATCAGCAACAGAAACGTCAAGTCGATCAACGGCGTCATGTTGATGTCGTTGATGATCTTCCGTTCCCGCTTGCGGGCTAACCGGCGGAGGGGCATCAGGCATCCCTCCCCTGGTATTCACAGGCGATCCGGCCCATCAGCTCATCCGCGAAACCGACCATGTCTGTGGAGATCTGCCGGACCTTTCCGGCCAGGATGTTGTAGGAGATCGCGGAGGGGATGGCGACGAGGAGGCCGACAACGGTCGTGAGCAGCGCGGAGGAGATGGACGGCGCGATTTCGGAGAGCAGGACCGAACCTTTCTCGCCCATCGTTGCGAAGGCGTCCAGTACGCCCCAGACGGTGCCCAGCAGCCCCAGCATCGGGGAGGCGGTGACGATACACGCCAACCCGCCCAGGCCGGATTCGACCCGGATCTCCTCTTCCTGGACCACATGTTCGCAGGTGCCCCGGATAAGCTCCACCTCACGCGCGGAGAGCGCCGCGCTGGGGGCGCCGTTTCCGCTGCTGATCATGGTGTTGCGGATCGCGGGATCGAACATCTTGACCATCCGCTCGCACGAGCGGAGATACATCAGTTCCATCGTGACCTCCGGCCCCTTCTTCCGCGAGAGGTAGTAGTCCAGGACATCGCGGCCCGACAGGAAGTTCTTGATGAACCGCTTGCCGTTCCGGATTAGGTTGTTCAGCTCTTTCATCTTTCCGAAGATGATCGCGAACGCCACGATGGATGAGACGATCTGGATAATCACGATGATCTTACCCATGGTGTTCGAGGCGATGAACCCATCGATCAGGGAGGCGGAGAAAAACATCGGTGAAAGGGTCGGCATATCTGCTCCTGTGTGTCTGACTCCCGGTTAGGCGTGGAGTTCGTTCTCTTTGGCGACCAGCCCGTCCGCGCCGTACATCTTGCGCAGTTTCGGCTTCTCGATCTTTCCGGTCGGGTTCCGGGGGACCGGGGCGAAGATGACCGTACGGGGTCGTTGGTAACGCGGCAGACCGAGACAGAAGGTATTGACATCCTCTTCGGTCAGTTTGTGGTCCGGCTTGACCTCGATGATCGCCGCCGCGATCTCGCCCAACCGTTGATCCGGCAGACCGATGACCGCGACATCCTTGATGTGCTCGTTTTTCCGGAGGAAGTCCTCGATCTGGACGGGATAGAGGTTTTCGCCGCCCGT
>DBXN01000009.1:26942-27074 GCA_002309585.1 Verrucomicrobia bacterium UBA1211 | reverse complement strand
AGATAGATGAAACCGTCCTCCGACTCGCGCGCCATATCGCCCGTATAGAGCCATCCCTCGTCGTCGAGGACCTCTTTGGTCGCCTTCTCGTCCTTGTAGTAACAAAGCATCACGCCGTCGCCCTTCACCGCA
>DBXN01000009.1:26724-26846 GCA_002309585.1 Verrucomicrobia bacterium UBA1211 | reverse complement strand
TGGTCGATGTTCTCGATGCCCAGATGGACCGCGCCCGGACCGATGGATTCGGAAAGCCCGTAGTTGGTGTCGTAGTCGTGATGGGGGAAGACCGATTTCCACCGCTTGATCAGGCTCGGCGG
>DBXN01000009.1:26483-26713 GCA_002309585.1 Verrucomicrobia bacterium UBA1211 | reverse complement strand
ACAGGCTGCGCGCCGATGTGCATCAGCCGCCACTGGCTGAGGCAGTAATCCGCCAGTTTGATCGCGCCGCTCTCAATCGCGTCCAGGATGTCCTGCGCCCACGGGACCAGCAGCCAGACGACGGTACACCGCTCTTCGGAGACGGCGTTGATGATCCATTCGGGCTTGATCCCCTTGAGCAGAACGGCCTTGCCGCCGACTAGGAAACTGCCGAACCAGTGCATCTTCGC
>DBXN01000009.1:26187-26330 GCA_002309585.1 Verrucomicrobia bacterium UBA1211 | reverse complement strand
GGCGCGCGGTTGGAGCAGTAGGAGACAAGTTTGAAGTACGATTCGGCGAAACTCGGACAATCCTCCCCGACATAGAGGAAGGCTTTGATCCGGGGAAGCCGGTCGCAGATGGCCTCCATCCGGCCGATGAATTCCGGCCCGAA
>DBXN01000009.1:0-26106 GCA_002309585.1 Verrucomicrobia bacterium UBA1211 | reverse complement strand
GCCGAAATAGATCGGCAGCCACTCCAGCCCGTTCATCAGCAGGATGGCGATCTTCGAACCCTTCTTCACATGCCGTGTGAGGAGGAAGTTCGCGAAGCGGTTGGCCTTCTCGTCAAACTCCGCCCAAGTGATCTCCGAACGGAAAGAGTCGATCCGGCTCGGCTCGATCAGCGAGTATTCCTTCCAGGTCGTGTGCCGTTTCTCCAACTCCTGCGGGTTGATCTCCACCAGCGCCACATCGTATCCATACGCCTTCGCGTTCCGTTCCAAAATGTCCGTAATAACCATCAGTTTTTCCCTCTCGAAAGATGCGTGTCAGTGTAGCATATCGGTGAAGAATCGGGCAAACACGGATTGCCCTAATCGTAACAAAACGTCACTTTGAGGCAGGAAAGGAAGTAATCCCCCTTCAGGGTCTTCTTGCCCTGGTAGAAGAGGTAGATCTGCCCGTCATCATCTTGGAAGAGGCCGGGATGCCCCGATTCCCAAGCGTTCCAGCTCTCCGGCGCGCCATGCGGCAGGACCGGCTCCTTCGAAAAACGCTTGTAGTGGAGGCCGTCCATCGAATAGGCGGCGCCGATCTGCTGGCGCTCGTGGTTGTAGGCGCCGGCATAGAGCAGATAGTGGACACCCCGGTGGACAATAACGGTCCCCGCCTCCAGACAGCTCATCTCCCAAGGCTCCTCTGGCTCAAGGAGGGGCTTCTCGACACTGAGATCCGTCCAGCATGAGGCGTCGTAGGCGGACCCGTAGGGGGCCCGGGCCATGCCCAGCCGCTGGATCTTGCCGTCAGGCTTCTCACGGGAGGCGTAGAGAAGGATCATGTCGTTGCCGAGGCGGTAGACCTCGGCGTCGATCGAGCGGTTGATCGACCAGTTGTTTTTCGGGGTGAAGGCGGGCTTGGTGTCGGTGCAGACAAAGCGGAGCCCGTCCTCGCTCGTGGCGTGCCAGATCTGGTTCTGTCCGCCGGGGACACCTGGCGCCTGACCGAAGAGGTGGATTTTGCCGTCGAATTTCTTGACGCACGGCGCGACGATTCCATAGATGTCGACCGGGCGTTTGATCTCAAGGTCTCCGATCCGTTTCCAGTGGACCAGGTCGGTGCTTTCGGCGATGGCGGAGGTCCAGAGACCGGGTTTGATACCGGCGGGGGCTTTGTCCGTGGGGTAGCCCTGCACCGAATAGTACATGAGGTAACGGCCGTTGTGGCGGATGACCGTCGGGTCTTTGGCCAAAGGCTTCGCCTCGCCGTAACGCGAAGTGTCGGTGAAGAGCATCGGTTCGGGCATCGCCTGGAAGCGGATCGCCGTGCACAGCTTCGCCTCCTCACCGTAAGCACGGGCGGCGCCGGCAGTCAAAACGGAAAAAACAAACAAAACGCTTAACGTTTTCATAATACCTCCCTAATGACCGACAAGCATACCTTTTCCCGTTGCCGGTGTCCAGCCATCAGATAAGGTTAAACGGCTAAAAGTTTAAAAGGTTGTAAAACCTGCCGTTATCGATGTAACAAGGCCGCCTTGGCCTTGCTGCAAGGGCGAGGGCGCCCTTGCCACATCACGTTTTGCAATTGCCTCATTTGTGAACATTCGCTCAATTCCCAACGGGAAATTCGGCGATGGTTTGGAAAATCGTGCCGCATTCCGACAATAGAATCATTAGACAATTGGGAGAAAGGTATGGTAAGATGACGGTGTTGAGAGTTGGGAATATGCGTTTCGCGCCGCCGTCTGATGGCTTTTGATTCTAACGTGTGGAGGAAGACCGAATGAAGCGGATCTCTTTTTTGTTGGCGAATGTGTTGATGGCTCCGTTGACGATGTTGGGACAGGATGGAGGGGGAAGGGTTGTCCCGCGTCCGCCGATCCCGATTATCCTGCCGCCGAATCTGACGGTTCGCGGTGCGGATGAGGCGATGCGGCTTCAGGAGATGGGGGTTGAAGTGTCGATCCGGGGGATGTATGCCACCGTTTCGACCACACTGACCTTCCTGAATCCGAACAAAGGGAGCCCGCTGGAGGGGGAACTGGTCTTCCCGCTGCCGGATCAGGCGACGGTCTGCGGATACGCGCTGGACATCAACGGCGCGATGGTGGACGGCGTGGTGGTCCCGAAGGAGAAGGCCCGCGTGGCGTTTGAGACGGAGGTGCGGCGAGGAATCGACCCCGGGCTGGTGGAACATGTGAAGGGAAATGTCTACAAGACACGGATCTATCCGCTCCCTGCTGGCGGAACCCGCTCGATTAAACTGACGTATACGACGAAACTGGCGGTGGCGGCGAACGGGGATGTCGCGCTGCTGTTGCCGATGCCGAAGGAGAAGATCGGCAAGCGGAGTATCATGATCGAGGTGGCGGACATCGGCGCGCCCGCGCCGCAGGTCGGCGGGCTGGGCGACGCGCGTTTCACGAAGGCGGAGCGGTTCTGGCGCGTGTCGAACACCGAGACGGAGGTGACGCCCGGCGAGGATGTCTTTGTGGCGTTGCCGTCCCTGCCGCCGGTTGTCTCGACGGTGGAGCGGGATGGCGACGGCACCGTTTGGTTCACCGTTTCAGCCGCCGCGCCGAAAGCACCGGAGACGGAGGTGAAACCGCCGGAGGCGCTGGAGATCGTGTGGGATGCCTCCGGTAGCCGTAAAGGGACACATCTGTCGTTGGAGTATGCCCTGATCGAGGCGTTGCCCGATACGGTGAAGACCTTCACGCTGACGGTCTTCCGCGATGCGCCGGAAGCGCCCAGGACCTTCACCTCCAAGACGGACCTTCTGACGGCGCTGAAGACGCTGGCGTATGACGGAGGAACCGATTTCGCCGCGCTGGCGGCGGCGTTGCCGGAGTCGGGGACCGCCCCGCGCTGGCTCTTTACGGATGGCATGGAGACCCTTTCCGACACACCGGTCGCCTTCAAGGGCGTCCCGCCGATGGGCATTGTCTCGGCGCCGGTGGGCGATCGCGAGGCCTTGCGTCAGGCGTGCGCCGGCCGGGTGATCGATCTCCAGACTCTGACGGTGAAAGATGCCTTGGGGCAACTTTTCAATCCGCCGCCTTGCGTGACGGCGGTGGAAGGCAGCGGGCTGGCGGATATCCAGGGGCTTGGCGCACCAGCGGTCGGTCGGGTCTCGGTGATCGGACGGTTGACGGCGGCCGAGAGCGTGGTCCGGATCAACTGTGGGTCGGCGGGATTGACGGAAGCGGTGACGGTCAAAGCCGCAGACGCGCGGGAAGGTCGGACGTTGGCGGCGGCTTGGGCCTCGGCGCGGGTTTCGCAGTTGGCGCCGAACGCGGATGATTTCGCCGATGAGTTGCTGGCGCTGGGTCGCTCCTACGGGGTGGTCAGCCCGGCTACCTCGCTGCTGGTGTTGGAGTCGCTGGACCAGTGGCTGCGCCATAAGATCGAGCCGCCCGCCTCGCAACCCCAGCTCCGCGAACAGTGGCGGGTCGCGATGAAGAGTCGCCAGTCGGATGAGGACGGTAAGCGGGCGCGACATCTTGAGATGCTGGTGAAGAACTGGGAACGGCATTTGGAGTGGTGGAAGCGCGACTACGAGAAGGATCCGCTCGTGACGGCGCAACCGAAGAAACAGTCGAACAGCCTCTTGGCCCGGATGACGGGCCGGGGCGAGCGCCGCGCGATGGCGGCTGGGGCTGTCGCGCGCGATGTGGAAGACGGTGCGGTGATGGAGGCCCAGGCTGAGGCTGTGGATGCCGCTGCGGCTCCGGCTCCTGCCCGCATGATGGCCGCCGCCGCACCGGATGCGGCGAAGAAGCCGGCTTCGGGCGGCGGGACCGGTGCCGCGCCGGCCTCGGTCCAGATCAAGGCGTGGTCGCCGGATACGCCCTACCTGAAGGCGGTGAAGGCGGTACCGGTGAAGGATGCCTACGGGCGTTATCTGGAGCAGCGGGAAGGGTGGGCGAGCAGCCCCGCGTTTTATCTCGATACGGCGGAGTTCTTCCTGACGGCGGGCGAGCGGGCGACGGGACTCCGGGTGCTCTCGAACCTGGCGGAGTTGAAGATTGAGGACGCGGCGATGCTGCGGGTCTACGCGTGGCGGCTGCGCCAGGCGAAGGCCTATGATCGCGCGATCGTTCTTCTGCGCCGGATCGTGAAGTTGCGCGGCGAGGAGGGCCAGTCCTACCGCGATCTCGCCCTGACGCTGATGGAGCGCGGCAAGGAGAACCGGTCGAAGGCCGATTTGGAAGAGGCGATGGGTCTGCTCGTGAAGTGCTTCCTGACCCCGTGGAACCGCCATGCGGACGTGATCTCGCTCTTCGCGCTGGAAGAGATGAACGCGCTGGTGGCGTGGATCGACGCGCAGGAGTGGAAAGAGGACGAAAAGCCCGTTGTCCCGGAGTATGACAAGCGGCTCAAGCAGATGATTGATGTCGATGTCCGGATCGTCCTCTCGTGGGATGCTGACGCGACCGATATCGATTTGCATGTGATCGAACCGAGCGGTGAAGAGGCCTTCTACGGCCACAACCGAACGGTACGGGGCGGATATGTCTCGCGGGACATCACCGACGGTTACGGTCCTGAGGAGTATATGATCCGCAAGGCGCCGAACGGGAAGTACAAGATCCGTGTGAACTACTTCGCGTCGCACCAGCAGACGGTGGTCGGCCCCGCGACGGTGACCGCGACGGTCTTTACCCACTGGGGCCGAAAGGAGGAGACCCAGCAGACACTGACTTTCCGTTCGGAGAAGGTCAAGGGTGATGTGGATGTCGGGGTGATCACTTTCGGGACGCTCGATCCGCAGGCCCGCACGGCGGAGGATTTCTCCGGATTGAAACCGGGTATGACCGAGAAGGCGATCGTGAAGGCGGTCGGTGAGCCGAGTGGGCGGAACGGTTCCGAGTGGACCTACCTCTGCGGGAAACGGACCATCCGCATCGTCTTCAACGACAAAGGAGCGCTTCTCCGCGTGGAGGAGCTGCTTAAGGGCGGCGTCCGCAACGTGCTGGTGCAGTAGCGGTGTTATCGATGTGGCAAGGCCGCCTCGGCCTTGCCACATCCGTCTGCCCGGCCATTTAGGGGCTTGGGAAGCGGGCGCGGTAATTGTAGCGGTCGTTCGGGGCGGCGTCGCCATGGCAGGTGAAGTCCGTCCAGTCATGCGATTGGAGCGCGTTGTCTTCCCACTTGAAGTCGAATCCTTCGGGGAGTAGCCGTCCGCCGAACGCCGTTTCGGGAACGGACAGCTCCATTTCGCATCCGCTGATTGCCGCTTCAACCTCCGCGACCGGTTTTGACCACGCGAATACGCCGAGGGGACTCTTGGGGTCATGCGCCCGCAGGACGGCGGGCGGTGTCGCCCGTCTGTCCGCTGCCGCGTCACGCTCGATGATGAAGTCATATCCGAGCCAACCGGTGGATGCGTCGCGGTCGATGTCGATGAGGAGTCGCATCCAGTCGTTCGCGCCGTCTCCCTCGGGTACGGTCATGGGCTCGGCTGTCCGCATATAGAAGCAGATGGCGCCGCCGGAACGGGAGACTTTGGCCAGTATGATGTCGTTGCGGCCCGAATCGTCCGTGTAACGCAGGCGTGTGCCCCACCCGCGCCAGTCGCGCCGCGCAGGATCGCCCGCCGCGTCGCGGAACGCCGGCTCCACCTCCCGCCAGTCATCGAACCGTCCGTCGATGGCGATCGGGCGCGACACGACGTTCGGTACGGGACGGACTCCCTTGTACCGGCGGATGTTCGCGACGAGTTGCCAGTAGTAGGCGTCGCCCCATTCACCCTTGACCGGCTCGCAGTCGCGGGAGAACTCGGCGTTGAACTGATCCACAAACACCCCGCCGGGATGCTCAAACCCATTCCACTTCCGAAGACGGAGCGCCCGCCATTCGTTCCAGCCTACGATGAAAAGAAGCGGGGGATCGGTCTTCAGAGCATGGTCCCACTGCTCTTGGAAGTTGAAACCGAGGTTGACTGCGCCGGGACGCGGGTCATTCGCGCCGCCGTGCCAGCATCGACCGCGAACGCGCCCACTGCTCATACATCCGATCGACCGGTCGGGCATGCAGTTCTGCGCCACGCTGACGGCGGTCATCTCGACCTCCCCCGTCTCGTCGGTGTAAAGCCACTGCGGGTGGGCGTCGATCCAGGCCCACACGCCGCCTTCCGGCCGTTTCAGGAGACGGGTGCCCGTGACCGGCCCGCGAAAGGTAAAGAAGGCGCGCATCTCGCGGGCCTCCTGAGTGTCGCACCCTGCGGCGTCGCAGTAGCAAGGATGGGCGAGGATAAGCGGCTTGCCTTTCCATTTGAACCACAGCGTCTCGTAACGGCGCGGTTTATAGATCAGTTCCCAGATGCGCCGCACCGTTGTGGCGAGGGCGGGATTACGGGTCGGCAGGACCGCCGACAACGGGCAGAAGAAGGCGATTCGAGGCACGGCGGCACCGCCTTTTTCCGCCGCGAGCAACGCCTCGCACATCGCAACAACACCTTTCTCGTGGGTATGGCCGTTCGTGACATCGAATATCAGAACATCCACGCCCGCGTCGGAAAGCATCTGCACATGGCGGCGGCAGACGAACGGGTCATCGGAAAGGTAGTACCCGTAAAGCGGTTCGCCCCAGTGATGCGGCGCGTTCCACGGGCCAAGTCCGGCGGAATCCGCCCGGTCCATCGCCTTTGGGTCGGCCTTGAGGATCCGCGTCAAATCGAACGGGCCATCGGCGAAGCGGTTGTCGTGGAACAGATCCTCATGCCAGGCCGAATAGAGCACCGCCACCGTCCGGTTCGTGCGCGGCGCGCCGGTCTCATCGAAAAGGGGGAGGGAACGTCCGAGGCCATCGGTGGCGGCCCACGTGTCGGGCATCAGGTCAGCCGCCGCGGTAAGCGCCGTCATCAGGGCGGCGAGGATGACCGACGCCGAACGCATAGCACATCCTGCGGCGAAAAGACGCCGCGGCGATGACGGATGGCACGTTACGCTTTTCCTGTTCATTTCACCTTGCAGCGGAGGAAGCGTTCGGAGCCGTAGGGGAAATCGGAGGGGATGTAGTTCAGAACGCGGGGGCCGCAGAGGCTGTAGGCTTTACGGAAGTGGAGGAAGATCCACGGGCAGTCTTCCCGGAGGACCGCCTGTGCCTGCCGCCAGTATTCGTTGCGGGTCTCCTCGTCGGCGGCGTTGCAGGCGGCCTCATAGAGCCGGTCGAACTCGGGGTTGAGGTAGTTGCTGCGGTTGGGCCCGGGTGAGAGGTTCTTGCCGTAAAAGAGCTGAAGGAAGTTTTCGGCATCGGGGTAATCGCCGATCCATCCAACCCGGAACATCTGACTCTGGCGCTGGGCGACGCGGCGGAGGAAGGTGGGCCAGTTGTGGTACTGGGGCTTGAGGGCGATCCCGACACGGGCGTAGAAGGCGGCCATCAGCTCCGCCGACTCGCGGATGTCCTGCGAGGTGCGCCCCATGTCCATCGTCAGCTCCAACCGGCGGCCGGTTTTGGGGTCGATCCCGTCGGGATATCCGGCTTTGACCAACAGTTCCTTGGCCTTCTCCAGATTGGAGGCGTAGGGGAAGGGCGTTTCAAGCCGACCGCCGATACCGTGCGGGACGGGGCCGTCGCACGGGATGACGCGGTTGTTGAAGAAACGGGACCAGACCGCCTGGTCGAATGCGCAGTTGAGCGCCTGGCGCAGGTATTTGTTGGGACCGAGGACAGGATCCTCCATATTGATGCCGACGTAGGCGACCTCCAGCGTCGGGCTTGAGTAGAGGGTTGTGCCTTTGTCCTTCAGCTGTTCGGAGAGCTGACCCTCATTATCGACCACGACATCCCAGTTGTCGCGGGAGATCTCGCCGAGGAAGTCCATCTCGCCGTCGAGGAAGCAAAGCCATTGGGTGGAAACGTCATCAATCACGTTGTAGATGACGGTGTCGAAGGGAATCTGCGATCCGTCCGCCGGCAGGGCGGCGGGGCCTCTCTTCCAGCCGATCCAGCTGGTGTCCCGGGTGAACATCATCTGGTGGTTGCGCCGCCACTCGGCGAGGCGGTAGGGGCCGGTGCCGACCGCGTGGGAGCCGAAATCATCGCCGTAGAAACGGATCGCTTCCGGCGGGACGACGGCGGTGTAACCCATCGCCAAAAACCAGATGAATTGGTGCATCGGACGGGTGAGGGTGATCTTGAGGGTATGGTCGTCGATCGCCGTCAGACCGGAAACGGGGAGATCGTAATCGGTCGGGGCGGAACTTTTGGAGTGTTCCTGGAACCGCTTCATCCCCTCGATGCTGTTCTCGACCACCCAGGAGCCGGGGGAGGCGAGTTTCGCGTCGCCCAGCCGTTTCAGGGTGAAGATAAGGTCGGTGGCGACCATCGGCCGCCCGATGGGGTTTCCCTGCTCGTCCTTCCCGAAGCAGGGATCGGGTTGGAAACGGACTTCCGGGTCGAGGCGGATGATGTAGCTCTTCTTGTCGGGCTGCAGTTCCGGAAGGCCGAGCGTCAACCGCGGGACCAGTTTATAGGGTCGGGCGTAGTAGTCGATGTCCAGAACCGGCTCGTAGACCAGCTGGGCGGCGCGTGCGGCATAGAGGGATGAGGAGATCGCGGGGTCCATGCTCGCGACACGCTCCATGCTTCGGCGGAAGACGTTGCCGGTGGGGGCGGCGAGGGTCCAGAGAGCGGCGGAAAGAAGTCCGGTGTAAGAGATGAAACGGAGAGGGATTCGCATGGTCGGACAGGGGGTGTTAGCGCGCCGGGAACGGCGGCGGGGTGGCGACAGCGGGGTGGAGGTAAATCGGCGAGGGTTCGTCCCGCACGATCAATTCCCCTTCGGGGCCGCCGATGAGCGCGCCCAACGTATCCAGCAAGGGGGAGGGGAATGCGGATAAGCGCCGATTGGCATTTGTCGCGCAAAGCGGTTCGACCATCGGGAAGACCGTCTCCTCTTCAGGGGAGATGATCGTCGTGTCGGAGGGGATCTCCGTCTCCAGCGCGTCGGCGGGGATCAGGGAGAAGTCGTGCGCGGTTTGGGTCGGCATCGAGCCGTCGTAGAGCCGGATCCGCTTCTGGGCGGGATTGATCCGGTAGGTGACGCACCAGTAGCGGTTGCGGCGGGCGTCGCCGACCACGGTGACCGTTTGGTCAACTGTATCCTGCCGGGTAACCGCGTATGCCCAGGCGAGGATCGCCGGACTGGCGATGCCCTGGACGCGTGTGCGTCCGGGCAACGCCATGCCTTGAATCGCGGCGAGTGTCGCGCGGATGCCGGAGAACGAGCCTGGTCCCAGGCCACACACGAAACGGGCAATGGACGCAAGCTCCACCCGGTGGGAGGCCAACACGTCCGCGAGCTCCGGAAGCCATCCGGGCGAACGTGCGGGGTTGCCGTCCCACGCATGGGAGAAGATGCGTGTCTCGCCGTCAAAAAGTGCGGCACAGGGCGAATGAGACGAGCGTTCGAGAACCAGCGTCCGCGCCATGGCCGGTTACTTGTCCGTGAAGGTTTTGGTCTTCAGCTCACCCTTGCCCATCGGGAAGATGGCGGCCCGGTCAGGCTTGATCAGGAAGAGGGCGAACGAATCCTTGTGCATCGACTTGAATTTCGGGAAGGCCTCCAGATAGCGGTTGATCGTCTCGGGATCCTTGCAGAGCGTCGCCTGGCCGCGGAAACGGGCGAAGGCGGAACGGTCCGGCGCGGTGGTCGAGATGTCCACTTCGGGATTCTTCAGCATCTGCGCGTACATCTCCTTCTTGTTCGAGGTGGGGATGGGCAGCTGGTTGTCGAAGAAGGCCGTGAAGCCGATCGGGCGGACGGCGGGGTGGTTGTCCACCGATGTCGCCAGGTAGAAGTAGCCGCATTTCTGCAGGAACGTACCGTACTCCTGCAGGAAGGGGTCAACCTGCGTCGCGTCGGTCTTGAACTGGATGTAGGTCGGCTTCTCGTCCGCCGCACGGACAGACGTGACCGTGAACAGCACGGAGAGGGCCAGGGTTGCGAAAACAGCGTGTTTCATCGTGATACTCCTTGAATGGGTTATTTGGCTTCGGAGAAGAGGGTGACGGCGTCGAGGACGGCGTGCCCCGCTCCGGTGAGGGCGGCGATGGCTTTGTCCGGATCATCGAATCGGAAGACCAGCACCGCTTTCGTTTTGTGGTGGAAGGCGAAGGCGTACATGTATTCGATGTTCACCGCCGCCTGGTCCAGTACGTCAAGCAGCTGCGCCATACCGCCGGGTTTGTCCGGGACGGTCACGGCCACCACCTCACGCGTGTTGACCACATGGCCGGCCGCCTCAAGGGCGGCCTTCGCCTTCTCCCACTCCTCGACGATCAGCCGGACGATCCCGAACTGCTGCGTGTCGGCGAGGGAGAGGGTGACGATGTTGATGCCCGCCTGCGCCAGCGTGCTGCAGATGGCGCTGAGGTGGCCGGGCTTGTTCTCAAGAAACAGGGACAATTGATGGATCTTCATGCGTATCCTCCTTGCTTACTGCTTTTTACGGAGATCGGTCACGCGCTGGATCTTGCCTTGGCTGCGCGGCAGCGTGTGCGGCTCAACCAGCGTGATCTTCGCGTTGATGTTGATGATGCGCTGGATGGCCTGGCTGATCCGCTTACGGAGCGCCTCCAGCGATTTGATATCGTCGCTGAAGGTCTCCTGGGTCACCTCGACCTTCACCTCCAACGTGTCAAGATCGCCCTGGCGGTCCACCACGATGTGGTAGTGCGGCAGGACCGATTCGATACTCAGCAGCCCCGCCTCGATCTGGGACGGGAAGACGTTGACACCCCGGATGATCAGCATGTCGTCGCTGCGGGCGCTGACGCGCTCGATGCGGCGCATCGTCCGGCCGCATTTGCAGGTGCCGGGGATGATCCGCGTGAGGTCACGGGTACGGTAGCGGAGCATCGGCATGCCGGTCCGGTCGAGGGTTGTGAAGACCAGCTCGCCCGCCTCGCCGTCGGGGAGGGGTTCCAGCGTGTCGGGATCGATCACTTCGGGGTAGAAGTGATCTTCGAAGACATGCAGTCCGCAGCGGTATGGGCAGTCGCCCGCGACGCCCGGTCCGGAAATCTCGGTCAGCCCGTAGATATCGTGGGCGCACAGGCCGGTCACGTTCTCCATCATCTCCCGCATCTCGCCGGTCCACGGTTCGGCGCCGAAGATGCCGTGCTTGAGTTTCATCTCCTTCTTGAAATCGATGCCCTTCTTCAGCCCCTCATCAATGAGGTGGAGGAAGTAACTCGGGGTACAGGCGATCGCCGTCACGCCCAAATCCTTCATCAGCATCAGCTGGCGGTCGGTGTTGCCGCCGGAGGTTGGCAGAACTGCGCATCCCAGCCCCTCGCCACCGTAGTGGAGTCCCAAACCGCCGGTGAAAAGCCCGTAACCGTAGGAAACCTGGAGGATGTCCGAGCTCCGCAGACCGAACATCGCCAACGCGCGCATGGTCGCCTGCTGCCAGACATGGATGTCGTTTTCGGTGTTGGCCAGAACGATCGGCTTGCCGGTGGTTCCGCTGGAACAATGGAAACGGACGATCTCGTTCATCGGGCTGGCCAGCAGACCGAGGGGGTACTCGTCACGCAGATCGACCTTCTTCATAAAGGGCAGAAGGGCGATGTCCTTAAGGGTTTTGATGTGTTCCGGCTTGACCCCGCGCTCGTCCATCCGCCGACGGGTCAGGGGAACGTTTTCGTATACGCGTTTAACCGTCGCTTGAAGACGGTGGAGTTGAAGCGCCCGCAACTGTTCAACAGGCATATAATCCGGCGCACTGACGGGATGGACCGGCGTGTCCAGATCGGTTGCGAATTCATAGAGAGCCATACGTTTCCTCGTTTTATAATCAGCCGTATCCTGTCAAGGCACGGCAAGTGAACAAATTGCAGATGAGTATAGGGAATCCCGTCGCGAAAAGAAAGAGCAAAAGGCTCCCGGCATTCGTTGAGGGTTGAGGGTTGAGCGTCCCGTTCGTCCCGTTCTCTCTTTCCCTCTCTTACTTCTTTTTCTTGTTCGGGCCTTTGGAGGGATGGGGACCGCTGATGGGGGTGAGTTTCTTCATCGCCTCGGAGGGTTCCCGCTCCTGCTTCCAACTCTTGTCACCTTCAAAGCCCTTGGTGTTCGCGCCGCCCTTACGGATGGCGACCTCGCTGGCGTTCCCGATTTCCTGGATCTTGACGTCATCGACGTAGAGGATACCCTCGTCACATTTGTCGACGCCGGTCGCGTCCAGCGCGAGGATCTTCAGCATCAGCCATTCACAGTTTTCCAGATGGGTCTGCTGAAGTTCGCTCCGGTCGTGGGTTGGGATGAGCCGTTCCGCCCGTTTCCACTGTTTGGGGACGAAGGAGAACTGCCCTGTCTTGGCGTTGTTAAAGTAGATCGGCTGGAACCGGACCGCTTCGCGCAAGTCGGAGAACTCGGGATGATTGCTCTTCTTGGCACCGGGCTTCCAGCGGTATCCGATGGCGTAGATGCGGCATTTCGGGCCGGTCGAACGGGCCGAGAGCGAGACCTTGTAGAGCTTTTTGGGGTCGAAACGGACCGGCGGCGAGTAGATCTGGACCCCTTGGTTGACGCAGACATCATGGTCGGTCGCGTCGAGTTTCAGGACATGCGGCCGTGAGGAGTCGGTGTCGGCGGTGACCGAGACGTACTGGTGGTTTTTCAGGTAGTGCTTGTTGTTGTCAAAGACGTAGGTCCAACCCTTCAGAGGGTCCTCCTCGTCTTCGAAGTCGCCGTTTGACAACAGGTTCGGCGGTTCCTGTTTGAGTGAACGCATCGTCTGCGCGCAGACGCTGAATGCAAGCGCCAACGCGGCGCAGAACCAAACCATACCGGTGTAATTTCCTGTTTTCATGTGCGTCTCCTTCTTTTGTGAAGCCGTTTGATGCCCGTCGCCTAGACCATGTTCCGCAGTTTTCGGATGACCCATTCGATGGTCAGGAGCGTGATCAGCAAAAGGACCATGAAAGGCGTTTGCCAGAGCGAATGGTACTCGAGTTTCCGTTCGGAACGCTCGCGGATGTTCAGATTCTCCAGAATCGGCCCCAGCGTTTCGGGGCGGCCGTATGCGCCGCCGCTGGCCCGGGCGATGTTCTTCAGGACCCGCTCGTTGATCGGCTTGAGGATGGTTTCCTGGGAGGTGCTCCGGACGGAGAAAAGGCAGGGGGCGGAGGTGATTTTCTTTCCGTCAACCTCTACCGTCGCGACGGCACGGTAGGTGCCGGGTTCGGTCGGGGTGAACTCGGCGACGTAGCCGGGGAACTCGCCGCCGGCGGCGGCCTGGATGGTCTTGCCCGCCATCGCCAGTGGGATGGTCCGGTCGGACGGGGTGGTCACTTCGCAGGCGACCTTCCAGCTCTTACGCGTCTCTTCGGGCGGGATGACCAGCCGGCTCTGGAGGATGGCCGGATCGCCCACGGAGATGGTGCCCGCGTCGGTGAAGAGCTCCAGATGGTAGCGGTCGAGATCCGAGGCGGAGGGGGACATCCACTGGATGATCTGTCGCCAGAATTTCGGATAGGGTTTGATGTCGCCGGTCTGCATGTTCCAGCGCCAGAGCGAGTCGGTGAGGACGGCGAGGACCTTGCCCTGCCCGTAGACGCGGGAGACCAGGATCGGGTGGGCGCCCTGTTCCGTCCGGGCCTCGACAAGCGTCAGCGCCGCGCCTGAGAGGGTCGCGCCGGTGAAGACCGAGAGAACCGGCGGAAGCTCCTCCGGAATCTCCTTGTCGTTGGCGAAGGCGGGATGGGAACGGCCTTCGGCGGTCCATGCGACGGTAAATTTGCCCTCAATCGGCGGTGCGCCGGTCCGCGTGAAGGGGAGTGCCTTGGAGAGTTCGGTTTTCGCGATGCCGGAGTTGCCCCAGAACTTCTGTCCGCCCAACAGGATCAGGCTGCCGCCCTTCTCGACGAACTCCAGAATCGCCCGGCAATGTTCGGGAGAGAGGGCTTCGGCGTCGAAATCGCCCAGGATGATGATCTTGTTCAGCTGGAGCTGGTCGACCGTCAGATCGAAGGAGAGTCCCTGCCGATCGCCGTAGGGAACCCACGTTTTCGCGCCGGGGGAACGTTTGTCCGGAATCTGGAAGAAGGCGAGCGGGGTGATGTCCTTGTTCTGGAAGAGGGCGCGGGAGAGGAACTTACTCTCGAAGCGGGGCTCGTTCTCCAAGAAAAGCACACGGTTCTTCGCGTCCAGCACCTCGACCATCACGACCATCTCGTTGTCGTTGGTCTGCGCCTCGTCGGGCAGGACGGGAATCGTGACGCGGTACTGTTCCGAGCCGACTTCCGGGTGGGTTAGTTTGAACTGGACGTCGCGGCTGCCGCCTTCGGGCGGGATTTTGACTGCGATTTTCTCCTGTTCCTTTCCGTTTTTATAAAGGACCACGGAGAACGCTTCTCCTTTGCCACCCTGTCCGGCGACCGTGGCCGTGAGGGTGGTGTCCCAGCCGACCACCGCGCGCTGCGGGGTGTCGACCGTGTCGATGCGCATGTCGGGCTTGTCGTCGGGCAGGCCCGGCTTCTCCAGTTCCGCGACGTAGATCGGGACGGGCCAGGAGGCTTCCGACCAGGTGTCCTTCTTCTCGCGGGTGTCGATGGCGTCGGTCAGCAGCAGCACGCCCGCCACATCCTGTCCGCGCAGCCGGTCGAAGAGCCGGTGCAGGCCGAGGTTGAGATGCGAGGAGGTTCCGTCCGGGGTGAGCGCGCGCGCCTGTTCCAGCGTGATCGGTGGGGTCAGGTCAACCGCGAAGGGATAGACCTCGACCAGGCTGCGGGAAGCGATCCGCTTGAGTCCGCTCTCGTTGAGGATGGCCTGCGCCGCCTCCCAGCGCGTGCGCGTCGCGTCGGGGTCGGCGGATTGTCCCATGGATGCGGAGGTGTCGAGCAGAACGATGAAACGCGACTTGGCGATCTCGGTGATGTTCCGTTTCTTTCCGGGCAGAAGCAGGATCCAGAAAAGAAGGAAAAGGAAGATGCCGCGAAGACCGATCAAAAGCCAGCCGGTCAGGTTTTTGGGCAGGTAGCGCCACGCGGCGAAGGCCATCCAGGCGAACGAAGCGAGGAGGCCGAGCCACAGGAGCGCGTCTGGCGTGGTGTGTTCAAAAATCCATTCAGCGGTCTGCGTCATGCCGAGGTGACCTTTCCTGCGAGATCCACATTCATTTTTTCCGTTGCGCCGGTTCTCGCCCGGAGGGCGCGGTTGGCGAACCACCACTCCGCGGCGGCGAGCAGGACGACGAGCCACAGGAAGGGCTCCGTCAGGGAACGGCCGTTGCGATGCTCATCGATCTGCCGCAGCAGCTCTTCCGGATCCTGGACGGTGACCAGCCGTTTGAAACCGGTCCATTGCCGGATCTCATCCGCCGTGGCGGGGGTGAGGTCGGATTCGGAACGGTCGGTGTTGACGGCCAGTACCGGTTCCGGCTGGGCGCCGGAGGCTTTGGCGCGGGTATAGATGCCGATTTCCGGTAGCTCTTCGATGAAATAGGTCCGGTCGCCGGCGTCCTTGATTCCCAATGACGCGCCTGACGGGGTCATGATCGTGTCATCCTCCCGGAAGAGGGGGATCGCCTCGTTGGCGGGAAGGGAGGTACCGAGGGTGAGGTGGGTGGGCTGGACCGAGGCGCCTGCGCCTTGGCGGATCAGCTGGTGGACGATCGGGACGAAAAAGGCGGTGAGCGGCAGGGTACTCCAGGTGCGGTCGGCCCCGACGGTGAAGAGGAAGACGCGGCCCCGTCCGGCGACGCGCCCCGTCAGGAAGGGCGTCTCTTCCCCGGCGGTGATCAGCGTCGCGGCGTTCTCCTGTAACTCGCCCAACGCGAGTGTGCGTTTGAGCGCGACGGTCGGGAGGGTGCCGGGGGGCAGGGCCAGGGAGAAGGTCACGACCTGGCCGGGTTTGTTCGGCACGTGGCGCAGCGTCCGCGCGGCCTCTTCCGGGCTGACCGGCTCGATCTCGTCCGGGAAGGCGGGCAGAATCTTCATCTCCGCGTAGGCGGCGGCATCGGCGCGCTCGCCCGGGAAGATGCAGAGCACGCCGCCGGCGGAAACATACGTTTCCAGCCGCATGATGGCCTGCCCGGAGAGCGGGAAGGCGTCGCAGAGGAAAACGGCCTGGTAATCGCGCAGGTCGGTCCCGTCGATCTCGTCCGGGGAGATGGTTTTTACCGATTCGTCCGACGCGCCCGGCGCCAGAGCGGCTTTCAGGTAGCGGGAGGAGTCATCCGTCCCCGCGATCAGGACGGGAAGCTGGCGGTTCACGCGGAGGAGGAATTCAAAGGAGTCGTCCACGGGGAGGGCGTCCTGGGGGGTGACCAGTTTACCGATATGGGTGCCGGGTTCAAGCCCGCTGAGGACGAATTCGATCGGCGTTTCGGTGTCGGCCTCGGCGGTCAGACTCCGGCGGGCCTTCTCCTCATTATCCACCAGCAGCGCCACGGAGAGTTCCTTGGCGGGACCACACCGGCCGATCCGTGCGCTGACGCGGGCAGATTGCCCGGCGAGCATCAGCGCGGGCGAGACCTTGAGCGAGGCGGGGTAGGCGTTGTCAGGATGCATCGCACCCGCCAGCATTGCGAAAAAGGCGATCTTCTCGCGCGATTCGCGGGAGATGGAGGCGCGGGCTTCGCGGTCGGCCGACGGGGTTTCCTGGTCGGCGCTTTCACGGAAACCCTGCCAGGAACGCGCCTGGCCGTCGCTGAAGATGTGGACCTCCTTCTCGCGCTTGCCGTCCTGCTGCTCAAGCGTACGGACCGCCATCGCCACGGCGTCCTCCAGCTTGGCGGAGGCGTCGGTCAGACTGAGTGCACGGATCGCCTGGACGACCGTCGCGTGTTCGGTGGTCGGCTTCTCGATCACGGGCACGGGCGTTTCGGCGGCGAGGTAGACACAGACGCGGTCACCGGCCTTCAAGCCGTTGATCATCTTTTCGGCACCCTCTTTGCAGGTCTCCCAGACCTTCGCGCGCTCCATCTCGTAATGCATGCTGTAGGAACCGTCGAGGATGATCGCGATGTCGCGGTCGGTCCGGCCGAGGATCCCGCCTGCCGCGTTCTTCAGGACCGGCTGGGCGAACGCGAAGGCGATACAGAGCACCAACAGGGTGCGCAGCAGCCAGATGAGCAGGTTCTCGAAGCGGACGCGGCTGGAGGAGCGCTTTTGCGCCGCCTTGAGGAAACGGAGGGTCGGGAAGGGGGTGACTACCGTCCGGCGCCGCTGGAACATGTGCAGCATCAGCGGGATCGCGGCGGCGGTCAAGGCCCAAAGAAAGAGTGGATTCGCAAACATGGTCGGTTACTGGTAATAGGGGGTTAAAGGTCAATCGCGGTCAACGGGACAGCCGCTTACGCTCCTCCAAATAGGCGCGGACGAAGGTGTCGATCGGGTCGTCGGTTTTGACGAGCCGGTAGTCCGCCTTCATTTCCGCGCACGCTTTCCGGTAGGTCTCGATGAATTCGCCCATCAAATCCTTGTACTCCTTGGCCATCGAACGGGGGTCGGCGATGAGCCGTTCGCCCGTCTCCAGATCCTCGAACTCCGCGCCCCGCTTCAGGTCGAGCGTCAGTTCGGCCGGATCCATCACATGGAAAACGATCACGTCGTGCAGGTTTTTACGGAAGTGGGCGATCGCCTTGATGATCGCGTCCTGGTCGTCCAAAAGGTCGGAAATGATGACAACCAGCGCCCGCCGGTTGATACTCTCCGCGATCTGGTGCATCACATCCGCGCCCGCCGTGCCTTTTTCGGGTTTGTACCCCTGGAGGATTTTCAGCGAGTTGTTCAATTCGTTGAAGGAGTTCCGGCAGGGGAGGGCCGCATCCATCTTCTCCCCGTAGATGTACATCCCCACCGCGTCGCGCGCTTTGAGCACCACATAGCCGAGGGCCGCTGTCAACGTACAGGCATACTGGTATTTGGTCGGATAGGCGAGGTCGGAGGCGTAGTTCATCGACCCGCTCCGGTCCACCAACAGGTAGACACGCAGGTTGGTCTCGTCCTGATACCGGCGGATATAGTATTTGTCGGTCCGGCCCAGAACCTTCCAGTCAATCCGTTTCAGATCATCGCCCGGCATGTATGAGCGGTGATCGGCGAACTCCGTGCTGGCGCCCTTCTGCGCGCTGCGATGCCGCCCCGCCAGTGTACCTTCCACCACATAGCGGGAATTCAGCGTCAGCCGGTTCAGCTTCGCCATCTGCGCGGCATTCAAAAATGCCGAGATACCCTCTTTCGCCGCCATCGCCTCATTTTCTCCTGTTCAAACCTGCCCAAAGGGCGGTACAATGCTCTTATTCACTTTTTTTAACCGAAGACAGTTTACTGTTTTTGCGCGAAGAGTGAAAGACTAAAAAAGAACCCCAGCCGCTATGCCGTTTTCTATTGAGGGGAAATCTCGGCATAGGGCTGGAGTGTGTCCAGGAGGATGGACATGTGAAACTTAACGTCTCACGGGCTACTAAACGGGGGGACCGTTTTTTTATTGGTGACCGGATTAATTTTTTTTCACGATTACCGAAAACGGCCCAGAGACCAAGGTTTCAGGTGTTAGGGGGAACGTTGCAGAGTTGAGTGGACATCCTGTGCCCCGTCTGTTCCGTTCCCCTTAACTTTTTTAATCTTATATCTCTGCCTTCCCCTCTTTGGGGCCGCGGCGCATCGCCTCAGGCCGCGGACGGCGGGGCATGTCGCCTTCGTCCCTCCTCATGCCGGGGCGGCGGTTCGGCCGGCCCTTGCGGAAGCGCTCCCCGTTCGGGCGCTGCGGGCGGTCAAAGAAACGTCCGCCCTCGAATCGGCGCTGGAAACGGCCGCGGAATATGCCGCCCTCTCTGGGGCCGGGGCCGCGCCGCATTCCCTCGCCGTTCGGCCAACCCCCGCGGAAGCGCTCCCCGTTCGGGCGCTGCGGGCGGTCAAAGAAACGTCCGCCCTCAGGCCGGTGCTGGAAACGTCCGCGGAACATGCCGCCCTCTCTGGGGCCGGGGCCGCGCCGCATCGCTTCGGGATGCGGACGGTTGGGCTTGTCGCCTTCGCCCTTCCGCATGCCAGGCTCGCGCCCTTTGTCGCCCTCACGGCGGGCTTCGGCGGGACCGCGATCAGGCGTGCCGCGCCATTTGGCAATCGTCTCGCGCAGGGCGTTGAACTCCTCTTTCGAGAGGGAACCGTTGTTGTCCTTATCGAAACGCTCAAAGAACGCCTCGCCGGGTTTTCCGCCTTCATCGCGTCCTTCGCGCGGACGGCGACGGGCGTCGGGGCGGTCCTGCGCCAGCAGATTTGTGACGGCGCAAAGCAGGGTGATGGATGTGATCAGTAATGATTTCATGTGGTCCTTCCTTTGTGTAAACGAGTCCGTTCGTGTGGGTTAAACGCATCGCTTTCGGCGGATATTGGAAAGAATTTTGTTTTTGCCCGAGAAAGTGTCCAAATGTTACCATCACCGAAACAATGTCATTGTTCCAGTGACGATGATGGCGGTCGGGGAGCGGGCAACGGGGACGTTGCCCCTCCCTGAGTCACTTTTTTATTCTGAAATTCTGACATTATGACATTAAGCCATTATGGAATTTCAATTTGCCATTCCCCCGCTATCTTTTCATTCTTCATTCTCTCTCGTCACTCGTCACTCTTTTATTGCCCTTTGATAGGGGATGCGTTATGATAAGGCCATCATTATTGCTTATGAAAGGGTTGATGTCATGGCTGTGAAGAAATCGTCGATTCGTGTCGCGGTGGTGGGATTCGGTTTTATGGGCCGGATGCACTACGGGGTCTGGAAGCGGATGAAGGGTGCGAAGGTGGTCGCGCTGTGCGACAAGGACCGTACCCAGTTTGAGACAACCATCAAGGGCGGCAATCTGGCGGGTGCGGACGAGTCGCTGGATTTCGGCGACGCGCTGATCTGCGACGATTTCGATCAGATGCTGGCGGATGTCAAGCCCGACGTGGTCGATATCACGTTGCCCACGCCGTTGCATCCGGTTCTGGCGATCAAGGCGCTGGAGCAGGGGATCAGCGTGCTGTGCGAGAAGCCGATGGCGTTGACCTCCGCCGCGTGCGACCAGATGATCAAGGCGGCGAAGAAGGCGCCGAACGGCGCCCAGCTGATGATCGCGCAGTGCCTCCGCTTCTGGCCGGCCTTCCAGTTCCTTAAGACTCTGATCGACAGCGGCAAGTATGGCAAGCCGCTGGCCGCCTCGTTCCGCCGTTACAGCACGATGCCGGGTTGGGGCAAGGGCAAGAGCTGGTTCGCCGACGAGAGCCGCAGCGGCGGCGTCGCGCTCGACCTCCACATCCACGATGCGGATCTGGTCCAGTTCCTCTTCGGTCTTCCGACGGCTGTGACCAGCCGCGCGACCTACCACGAAGACGGCCACATGCAGTACATCTCCACCCTCTATGATGTCGGGAACATCACGGTGACGGCGGAGGGGAGCTGGTGCATGGCTCCGACCTTCGGGTTCGAGGCGAACTATATCGTGACCTTCGAGAAGGCGGTCGTGGTGCTGGACGGCAAGCGCGAGAAACCGCTGGCGATCTATCCGGTGAAGGGCGATGTGATCGTCCCGAAACTCAAGCCGGAGGAGGGGTACTACTACGAGATCCAGTGGTTCCTGGACAAACTGCGCGGGAAGAAGGTGCCGTGCCTGACGACGCCTGAGGCCTCCCGCAATTCGGTCGCCTTGATCGAGGCGGAAAAACAGTCCGCCAAGAGCGGCAAAACGGTGAAAGTGAGGGGAAAATAATGAGCGCGAAATGTGGCGTGTGGCCGGTGGGCGTGTGCAGCTGGTCGTTCCAGAAGGGGATTGACGAGATCGGGACGGCGATGGCCGCGATGGACGTGGACCACATCCAGGTCGCGCTGCTGCCGGCGCTTCAGCCCGGCGGCGAGGCGTATCTGGAGGCGGTGAAACGTCAGGGTTGGACGATCACCTCGACGATGCTCAACTTCGAGCATGAGGATTACACAACGCTGGAGACCATCCGGAAGACCGGCGGGATCGCGCCGGACGACAAGTGGCCGCTGTGCAAGACGCTTTTCGAGCGGGCCGCCGCCCTGACGGCCGAGTTGAAGGTGCCGTACATCACCCTGCATGTCGGTTTCCTCGACCATACCGACGCGGCCTATGCCGCCAAGTTCGAGTCCCGCGTCAGGACGCTCGGCGATGTCGCCAAGTCGAACGGGATTTCGCTCCTGATGGAGACGGGGCAGGAGACGGCGGAGGAGCTGGAGCGGTTCATCAAGACGCTGAACCACACCAACATCTTCCTGAACTTCGACCCCGCCAACCTCATCCTGTACAACACCGATGAGCCGATCCGGGCCCTGAAACGCCTTTATCCCTACATCCGGCATCTCCACATCAAGGACGCGATCCGGACCCTGACGCCCGGAACGTGGGGGAGTGAGGTTCCGTGGGGGGACGGCGAGGTCAACGCCTTCGCGTTCCTCAACACCCTGAAGGAACTCGGCTACAACGGCCCGCTGGCCGTCGAGCGCGAGGCCGGCAACCAGCGTGTGAAAGAGATCGCCCTGGCCGTCCGCCGCCTTGCCGCCTTCTAGGGAGGCTTATTATTAAGGAAAGTGGAACAGGGGCGCCGACTGACAAACGCCGGCCCCCTGTTACCTTTTTTGCTCAACAGATTAGGCGTTTTTTATGGAGGTCATCGTCAAACGCGCTCCTTTGTGCCCGTTGCGTTGAACGTTGAACCCAACGCTCAACCCTCAACTTCCCATAAGAATCGGTAGGCGCTGACGCGCGACCACGAAACCCCTTCCCCATAACCTTTTAACCCTTTACGCTTCTCACCTTTTAATCTTCCCGTTCCCCATCCCCCGTTTCTCGTAACCTTTTAACCCTTTAACCTTTTTATCTTTTAACCTTCCCTGTTCCCAGCCCTGAATTTTTCGGTATTTTTTATCTTGTCCCGCTCCCGCAGTTCTGCTAATCTAACAAAATATCTTTTGAGGGCAATAGGGTCTGCTCCAGAGGAAAAGTTGCCTTTTTGTGTAAGTGTTTTTGGTTGAGAAGGTAACACTGATGGGGATTTTGCCTTAAAAGGATGCAGCGGAATTGTAAGAGAAAGTGGGGTATACGTTATGCGTTTGTTTCAGAGTAAGAACGTGAAGATGACGCTCATCGCCGCATTGATCGCGATCATCGGTGGTGTGTTGAACGTGAACGCCGCGCCGGCCAAAAACCGCGTCGGCCAGCTGAGCGCCAAGGCGCATTCGGGTCGCATCGCCGTCCGTTCAAATCGTGGTGACCTCCCTGCGGGTGCCTCCCTGACAATGACCCGTCAGAAAGATGCCGCCACCCTTGAGCGGGTCCAGAACGCCCTCAATAAGAGGAAAGGCATCAAATCCGCCAAGGTCGCTCCCTCCGTCCTGGCGATGTACGACATCTCCGTTGACGAAGGCGCCACCGCGTGGCAGCCGACCGCCGGTTCCCCCGCGCGCGTCACCGTCACCCTTGACGAGCCGATTCCCGCTGCCGCCGACCTCGGTCTTGTCCACCTGGCCGACGACGGGACGGTCGAGACCCTCGACCCTTCCCGTTACTCTTTCACCCGTGATTCCGAGACCCAGGCCGTCACCGGCTTTACCTTCACCGCGACCGGGTTCTCGATCTATGCGGTGACGGGCAACACCATCGCAACCTATCATTTCTATAAAGAAAATGATCCCCTTGCGACAGAACATGTGAAGGCGGGTGAATCCCTCTATGAGCCTGGAATCGAAGGTGCCCTCGAATATGGCGAGTCCTTTGGCGGCTGGGTTTTTGAGGATGGAACCACCACTTTCGCGACCATCGCCGAGTTGAATGCCGACCTTTCCGCTAACTTCGCCGCCCGTGCGGCTACCGAGGGCGGTGTCAAGGTCTACGCCGTCATCACCAAGGCCTATTACCTCCGTTATCTCACGATGGAGAATGACAAACTGGTTGAACTCGGACATGATTCCGTGCCGGTCAATGCGGCGAACAAGTCGGTTACGTTGAAGCATGCGGATGACTTCAACAATCCATATACCGATGGTCTGGTCTTCCAGGGGTGGATGACCGAGGACGGAAGGAACACCTACCAGGCGGGAGCCACCGTGACGCTGAATGACCATCTGGATCTTTACATCAAGGTGCAGGGCCGTAATTGGCTGATCTTCGACAACAACGCGGGCGGTCCCGGCAGCGGTGTCGAGTATATCCCGCCCCAGCTGATCATCCCGAATCAGAACCCCACTGTGAAACCGACCGATCCCGTCCGGAGGGGGTACGCCTTCACGGGGTGGAACACCAGTGCCGACGGCACCGGCACGACATGGGACGCCTCGGCGTTCGGCGGTTACCTGAACGACGACGATCTAACACTCTACGCGCAGTGGGATCCGGTCGACACCACCTATTACGTGATCTTCTGGCAGCAGGCGGTCACCGATGAGGCGGGGCTTCCGGATGGCGAGAAACAGTACGTCTACGTTGAAAGCGTCGAACGCACGGCCCCCACGGACTCGCAGGTGTCTCCCGAGAACAGCGATAAGACGAAGAATACCGGAGCCTACCAGTATTTCACCTATAACAGCGCCAATTCCGACACCTCCGCCACCGTCGCGGCCAACGGCACCACAGTGCTGAACGTATATTATGACCGGAAAGAGTATACGTTGCGATTCCAGGTTCAGGATTATACGTATACCGAGACTACAGGTAATAACGGGACACAGTATGGCACGGATGATGGCATAACATATTTCCAGATATATCGCAAGTCATCCGGCCAAAATCAAGGTTGGTATAAAAATCGAAGTGGAACTTGGAATAATTATACATATTCCGAGCCGTATACTGGCACGCGATATACTAGGTCTAATAACCAATCTTGGCAGGATGTTAAAACGATCAGGGCACTCTATAACCACTCTATCGCGGATAACTTCCCGATTGTTGGAGATAATGGAATCACCTATAACAACGGCGAGCGTTGGTCCCCGCAAAGCTCATCAACCTTTAGCCAGGTGTTGGTATTCATTGATGTCATGCCTGCCGAAAATGTCACATTTCGTGTTAACATTGCAACCTATTCTGAAAAAACGATGAACTATCTGGTTGAGGCGTTGCCGGGAACGTCAACGGCTGGTTTGTCCCTTTACAAAGGTAAGTATTTTGAGACCAAGAGTACGATTAAGGCGAAATACAATTTCATTACTGAAGCGGAAGATTTTATGGACTTGGTCGGTCTTACCAAAATGGAGTCGAATCCAGCTTTTTCGAATGGTCAGATCAGTAATACAACTTTGAGTGGAAATAATGATACCGTGAATTTTTACTATACGCGAACCCCGTATGCATTCCACTTCATTTCGGTTGCGGACGGACGGCAAACACATGACGAGGAGAATGTCGTTTACGAGCAGGACTTGAGCGGTTACGGCCAAGCTGCGGATGGGTCATGGTACTATGAGCCGACCAATGGGTTGGACGGGTACGCCTTTGTCGGTTGGTTTGAGGATGAAGCGGGCAATGTCCCGTTCAATTTCAACTCGACGATGCCCGATCATGACATAACGCTCTACGCCAAGTGGCGCCAGGAGCGTGTCCGGGTGGTGCTGGATCCCGGGTGTGAGGATTATTCCTTCGCCAACAACCAGAGTCTCACTTTCCGTTTGAATCATGACGAGAAGATCAGCGGGGCAAACATCACGGGTGATGCCGCGAATCGGAATGGCTATGAGCTGGATGGTTGGTATACGGTTACCGGTGATCTTTGGAATTTCGAGACTGCGGTGAACCTTCACGTTCCCGGTGTGAACATGAATTATCAGGATTCAGAGGATTGGCGGCTGAATACCTACGGCGACAATGACGGAGAGCATGACAATGTCTACGGAATCCTGAAACTGAAGGCGAAGTGGGTGGTGAACGTCAACCCGGCAGCTGTCTATGTCCAGTATGAGATGGATGACTTCGCCAAGAAGTACGGCTCGGACGGTTCCCTCCTGACGCGGATCCCCGTCGATAACACGGAGCGTTTTGTCCAGACCGGAACCACGACGCTGCCCGTCACCTTGCTGGAGGATCGGCCAGAGAATTACGCCGACGAGTTCAAGTTCACAAACTGGATGTTGTTGGACAACCGCGGCAACCCGACGGGGTTGGTTGAGCTTCCGGGCGGAACGATCATTGTTGATTCGAACTGCATCAAGGAATCGACCATTACGGATGACGACGGAAATAGGGCGGTCATCAAGACCATCACCTTCAAGGCGCAGTTCACGCCGAAGGATGACGAGAAGACCACGGTGGTGATTTACCATGGCGAGGGTGGCCTCAACGCCGCCGGACATGATTCCGCTTCGAGTTCCTATCTGGTCAACGAGACCATCGATGTTTTGGGCGGTTCAACCTTCACCCGTGACGGTTACGATTTTGCGGGCTGGTACACGGCGGCTGGCGATCAGTTCTACGATCCCGCGAATCCGCCCACCGGGGATTTCGCTGCGGATAATGACAACGGTACCGCTTGGGACAGCACCGATAAGGTCAACGTTCTCTATGCGCACTGGACGGCGAAGACCGACACGCCTTATGCGGTCCGTCAGTACTACCAGGACGAGAACGGGGAGTATCCCGCGACGGAAGATGCGGATGGGCGTACCGGCACAACCGATACCACCGCGTTCGTGACGGCGGCCGACAAGGTTGCGAAGACGGACAAGGTTGGGTATGTGCTGGATGAGGAGAAGAATGCCGACTGGTCCGGAAACATCGACGGTAACGGGACGCGCGAGCTGAAGGTCTACTTCAAGCGTTGCAAGGTGATTTTCGACAAGTTCGAGGAGAACGCCGATGATCTCGATGTCACGGCTGCGTTTAAGGACCAGTACGTCCTCCGGGAGAAGGCGGACGAGGTGAAGAACCCCTCCACCCTTCCTTCCTATGCCAAGCCCACGTGGTCTGACACGGTGACGAATCCTTACGGGTTCAACAAGTTCATGGGCTGGATGATCGAGGATGAGGAGAGGGGCACTTTTGAGTATGATGGTAAGAAGTACCGGGATTTCAACTTCTCCGAGGAAGTGAAAGGGGATGAGATCACCCTCTACGCGAGGTGGAAGTATCCGGTGACCTTCGTTATCTCGGGCGACCCCGCGTCGACGGACCGTAAGGC
>DBXN01000094.1:70280-71297 GCA_002309585.1 Verrucomicrobia bacterium UBA1211 | reverse complement strand
TTGCGTGAGGACGGTATGCTGAAGGTGGCTTCCGGCATGACGACCCTTGAGGAGGTTTTGAGAGCCACCATGGGAGATGCTGATTAAAATGAGTGTTGAGATTACGCTTAGACAGTTGATGGAGCTCGCCATTGCGGAGGGCGCGACCGAGATCCATGTCAATGCCGACAATGTGCCGGAACTCCGGATCGCGGGCGAGGATCAGCCGTTGGACATGTCTCCCCTCACCGAGCAGGATGTGCTGGAGCTGATGACCGAGGTCGTCGATGAGCAGGGGATCGCCACGATGCACCAGACCGGCAACTTCGATTTCGCCCTGACGTATGACGACGGTACCCGGTTCAAGGCCAACATCTACCGCAAGCACCATGTCTACGGGATCAGCATCCGTAAGGCGATCTCGATGACGCGGTTGATGGAGATCACCGTTGAGAAGGGCGCGTCCGACCTTCATATCCGCGCCTTCGCCGTGCCGCTGCTGCGTATCCACGGTAACCTCGCCCCGCAGACCGACCGCGCGACGCTCTCGCCGGCCGATATCCACGACCTGCTGCTGGAGGTGACCACGGACGAGCAGATGAACGAGATCAACACCAACGGCGGCGCGGACTTCGCGCTCGCCTTGGAAGACGGAACCCGTTTCCGTGTGAGCGCCTTCAAGGAACGCCGCAACTACGGCGTCGTGATGCGTGTGATTCCGACCACCCTGCTCACGCTTGAGCAACTCGGTCTGCCCGAACAGGTTCAGGAGCTGCTCTACAAGCCCAGGGGCCTGATCCTCGTGACCGGTCCTACCGGTTCCGGTAAGTCCACCACGCTCGCCTCGATGCTGAACGTGATCAACCACAAGCGGAACGTNNACATCATCACCATCGAAGACCCGATCGAATTTTACCACTACTCCAAGCAGTCCACCGTGACCCAGCGTGAGGTCGGTGACGATGTGCCGAGTTTCGCCGAGGCGATCCGCCGCGCGCTGCGTCAAGACCCGGATGTGATTCTCGTCGGTGAAATGCG
>DBXN01000094.1:65964-70263 GCA_002309585.1 Verrucomicrobia bacterium UBA1211 | reverse complement strand
GCCGCGATCACCGCCGCCGAAACCGGTCACTTGGTCTTCGGTACGTTGCACACCACCGGCGCGGCCGCGACGATCGACCGTATCGTGGACTCCTTCCCGACGGATCAGCAGGAACAGATCCGGACCCAGCTCTCGGTTGGCTTGGTCGCGGTTATCTCCCAGCTGCTGCTGCCCCGGATCGACAAGCCCGGCCGTGTCGCCGCCTTCGAGATCATGATCTCGACGCCGTCCATCCGGTCCCGTATCCGCGACAACAAGACGTTCCAGATCAGCTCCGATATCCAGACCGGCGCGAAGTACGGCATGGTCGCGCTTGACACCAGCCTGCTTGATCTCTACAACGCGGGCAAGATCTCGTATGACGAACTCATCACCAAGTCGCAGGATCCCGATACCGTGGTCCAGAAGCTGCGTGAAATCCAGCAGGGGAGGAGATAGCCCATGGCGGAAGAGGTTGATTTGACACAGGGACAGGCCCGCGAGATCACCGATGCGAATCTCGCCGCCGATGTGAACGCCTACGATCCGTTGCTGGATCTGGTGGTGAGCAACGGCGTGATTGACCAGCAGCAGGCCGATGAGCTCCGCGAAGAGCGGGTGACGTCGGGCCACACGATCCGGCAGCTGTTGCTGGACAACGGATTGGTGACCGAGGACGATCTGCTGAACATGATGGCGGCCTACCAGGGATGCGAAGTGGTCGATCTCGCCTCGGTGACGATCGATCCGGATGTCATCCAGGCGATTCCCGCCAGCGTGGCGCGGATGTATTCGGTGTTGCCGATCTCCCAGACCGCCGGGACGATCACCCTCGCCTGCTCGACGCTGATCGAGCCGCAGGTGATGGACGAGCTGATGTTCGTCGTGACGAAGGATATCCAGTTCGTCATGGCCAAGGAGAACGACATCCGTACCCGCGTAATCGAGTATTACGGGGAGGATGACTCTTCGATCGACATCGACAGCCTTGAGGCGGATCTGGCCTCCGACACATCCATCAGCGGAGATGACGAGAACCTGGAGGCCGCGGCGGCCTCCGCGCCGGTTATCCGGTTCGTGAACCTGGTTCTCTACCAGGCGGTGACCGACCGTGCGTCGGACATCCATTTCGAGCCGTTCGAGAAGGACTTCAAGATCCGGTACCGTGTGGACGGCGCGTTGTACGAAATGTCGCCGCCGCCGCGTCGGTTGGCGTTGCCGATCATTTCGCGTATCAAGGTTATGGCGAACCTGAACATCGCCGAACGCCGTATCCCGCAGGACGGGCGTATCGCGCTGACCGTCGCCGGCCATGCGGTTGACTTGCGTGTCTCGTGTCTGCCGACGGTCCACGGCGAAAGCGTGGTGTTGCGTGTCTTGGACCGCAGCGTCGTCTCGCTGGACCTTGAGAATGTCGGTCTCCCCGAGGATGTCTACGAGGAGCTGACGATGGACATCGAGAAGCCGAACGGGATTATCGTCGTGACAGGGCCGACCGGTTCCGGCAAGACCACGACGCTCTACTCCTGCCTCCGCCGGATCAACACGATCGACTCGAAACTGCTGACGGCGGAAGAGCCGGTCGAGTATGATATGGACGGTGTCGTGCAGGTACAGATCAACGCCAGCGCGGGCAACACCTTCGGCCGCGTGCTCCGCGCCTTCCTGCGGCAAGACCCGGATGTGATGATGATCGGTGAGATCCGCGATCTGGAAACCGCCGAAATCGCGGTGCAGGCGTCGCTGACCGGACACTTGGTCTTCAGTACGCTCCACACCAATGACGCCGCCGGCGCAGTGACCCGTCTGGTCGATATGAACGTGGCGCCGTACCTGATCGCCTCCACGCTGGAGGCGGTGCTGGGGCAACGTCTGGTGCGTACCATCTGCCTGAACTGCAAGGAGCCGTATCCGCCGGATGACGATACGCTGGATAAGCTCTCCCTGAAGCGGGACGCGGTGGGGGACCGGCCCTTCTACTATGGGCGCGGTTGTTCGACCTGCAACGGGACGGGCTACAAGGGCCGTAAGGGCGTCTTCGAGTATCTGCGCGTGACCGATCCGATCCGCGATCTGATCAACGAGCGCCGTCCGACGCTCTTCATCCGTGAGCGTGCGCGTGAGCTTGGCATGCGGACCCTCCGCGAGGATGCGGTCAGGAACGTGCTGGACGGATACACGACGGTGGATGAGGTCTTGCGGTATACCTAAAAGGTGACGCCCCGTCCGTTTTTCAGTGGCGGGCGGGGCGACGGGCGGAGGGCGCCGCCCGTGTAACACGCGACGGTTCAACGTCTTGCGGGTGAGCGGTAATTTAAAGGATTGAGGAGAGAAAATGAAAAAAGTTCCTGCTATGCTGATGGTGACGCTGGGGATTCTGGCGGGCTGCAAATGCCCGTTCAAGTCCGCCGAGGACGATCTGACCCGGTATGTGAACCCGTTTATCGGGTGCGCCGACAACGGCCACACCTTCCCGGGCGCGACCTATCCGTTCGGCTTGATTCAGGCGAGTCCCGACACGGGGAACGAGACGTGGACATACTGTTCCGGATATATGTATCTCGACACATCGATCTGGGGATTTTCCCAGAGCCATCTGAACGGGACCGGATGTCCCGATCTGGGCGATGTGAGCATCCAGCCCTTCACAGGCGAGGCGGTTCAGGAGAACTACCACAGTCCCTACCGTAAAGAGACACAGCGTGCGAAACCGGGCTATTATGCGGTGACCCTTGACCGGTTCGGCGTGGATGTCGAGGTGACGGCCGCGCCCCATGTCGCCTTCTACCGCTGCACCTATCAGAAGCCGGACGTTCCCGCCCGGATGCTGGTCGATCTGCAGTACGGCATCGTGAGCGGCAAGGATGCCCTGCGTAACCACATCCTTGAGAGCGATGTGACGGTGGAGGACAAGACCACCCTCTCCGGGCACAACCGTTCGCGGGTTTGGGTGGATCGCCACTATTACTATGTGGTGACCTTCGACCGACCGTTCACGAACATTACCGAGCTCCCGAAACGGGACGGTGAGAAGGCCCCCCGTTATGTGGTGGATTTCGATCTGAAGCCGGGTGAGGCGGTTCAGGTGAAGATCGCGTTGTCGAGCGTCAGCGTGGAGGGCGCGAAGAAGAATCTGAAGGCGGAAGTGCCGGGCTGGCATTTCGAGACGGTCCACAAGGCCGCGAAGAAGGCGTGGAACACCCTGCTCGCCCGGGCGGAAATTCTGGAGGGGACTGATGCCCAGAAAGAGAATTTCTACACCTCGATGTATCATCTCTTCATCCAGCCGAACAACATCGCCGATGTCGACGGGCAGTACCGTGGGGCGGATGACAAGGTGCTGACCGCGCCCGCCAAGGAATACTATTCCACCTTCTCGCTGTGGGATACCTATCGCGCGGCGCATCCGCTCTACACGATCCTCCTGCCGGAGAAGGTCGGGCCGTTCGTCGCCTCGATGGTGGCGCATCAGAAGGCCAAGGGCTATGTCCCGATCTGGACCCTCTGGGGCAAGGAGAACCACTGCATGATCGGCAACCATTCGGTGCCGGTGATGGTGGACGCCTATTTCAAGGGCTTCAAGGGGTTTGACCCCGAAGAGGTGTATGCGGCGATCGACGAGTCGCTCCGCCGTAACCACCCCGGCCACCCCAAAGACAACTGGGATCTTTACGACCAGTACGGCTATCTCCCCTTCGACAAGATCAAGGGCGAGAGCATCTCCCGCACCCTGGAGTGTGCGTATGACGATTGGTGCGCGGCGCAGCTGGCCAACGCCCTGGGCAAGACCGAGGACGCGGCCTTCTACACCAAGCGCGCGATGTGCTACAAGAACGTCTTCGACAAGCAGAACGGCTTTATGCGCGGCCGTGACACGCATGGGAACTGGCGCGAGCCGTTCGACCCCTTCCAGCTCGGGCATGGCGCCGGAACGCCGAATGACTTTACGGAGGGCAACTCCTGGCAGTACACGTGGCACGTGATGCAGGACCCGATGGGACTGATCGACCTCTTCGGCGGCCCCGAACCTTTCGCCAAGAAGCTGGACGCGCTCTTCAAACAGGAGTCGAAACGGGAAGGGCAGGGTTTTGTCCTTGATGTCTCCGGCCTGATCGGGCAATATGCGCACGGGAACGAGCCGAGCCACCATGTGGCCTATTTCTTCAACTTCGCGGGCCAGGGCTGGCGGACTCAGGAGCTGATCCGCGAGATCTTCGACACCCAGTACAAGAACAAGCCGGACGGTCTCTGCGGCAATGACGACTGCGGCCAGATGTCCGCCTGGTACGTCTTCTCGGCGATGGGCTTCTATCCGTTCAA